>CAIJLW010000092.1 GCA_903821685.1 uncultured Sphingomonadales bacterium
CGCAAGCGGACAAGTTGCAAGTCTTGTCTGTCGATGCAGGCGGAGAGCCCCTTCAGGTCGTCTGCGGTGCGCCTAATGCCCGTGCGGGCATGCTTGGCGTCTTTGGCCCAGCAGGCGCTGTTGTCCCCGCCAACGGCATGGTGTTGAAGGTCGCTGCGATCCGGGGCGTCGAATCCAATGGCATGATGTGCTCGATTGCTGAACTAGAGCTTGGCGATGACCATGATGGGATAATCGAGCTTTCGGAAGATGCGCCCGTTGGGCAAGTCTATGCCGATTGGGCTGGCCTTGATGACCCTGTTATCGATGTCAGCATTACACCCAACCGTCAGGATTGCATGGGCGTGCGTGGGATTGCCCGCGATTTGGCGGCGGCGGGTCTAGGGACGCTAAAGCCGCTTGGCGAAGTGTACAAAATCGACCTGTCCGTGCCCTTAGAGGGCAGCGATGCTGCGCCCGTCGTCCGCACCGACGATGCGGCCGGATGTCCGGCTTTTTACGCACAATCAGTCTCTGGCGTGCGCAATGGCGACTCCCCCGAATGGATGCGCAGCAAGTTAAAGGCGATTGGCCAAAAACCAATTTCATTGCTCGTCGATATCACGAACTTTGTGTCGATTGATCTTGGCCGTCCGCTGCACGTCTATGACCGCGATAAGCTGAACGGTGCGCTTGTGGCCCGCAAGGCCGTCGACGGTGAGCAGATGGTCGCGCTCAACGGCAAAACCTATGCGCTTGACGCAAGCATGACCGTGATTGCGGACGACGCAATGGTGCATGACATTGGCGGCATCATGGGCGGCGAACATAGCGGTGTTTCCGAAGGAACGACCGACGTCCTCATTGAGTGTGCCTTTTTCGACCCAGAGCATATCGCACGTACCGGCCAGAAACTGGCATTGACCAGCGACGCACGTCAGCGTTTTGAACGCGGCGTCGATCCTGCCTTTTTGGATGACGGACTGGCGATTGCGACCAAGCTGGTCTTGGACCATGCTGGTGGTACCGCAAGCGCCATCGCGCGGTCCGGCCAAGCGCCAGTTGCGCCGCGCAACATTTCATATGATACCGATTATTGCCGACGCCTTGGCGGCATTGATGTACCACAGGACGAGCAACGCCACATCCTCGAAAGGCTTGGCTTTTCCGTTACATCCGACTGGAGTGTCGGCGTGCCATCATGGCGCCGTGACGTCGACGGCCCAGCCGATATTGTGGAGGAAGTTGTCCGCATGGTTGGCCTCGACAATGTCGTGTCCGTTCCGCTTCCGCGCGCAGCCGGTGTGGCTACGCCAACCGCTACGCCTGCACAGTCGTTGGAGCGCAAAGTACGCCGCGCTGCTGCTGCACGCGGGTTGAACGAGGCGATCAATTGGTCGTTCCTACCACAAGAGGCGGCGGACGCCTTTGGTGGCGGTGACTGGAGCCTTGCCAACCCGATATCCGAGGACATGAAGGTCATGCGGCCTTCATTGTTGCCCGGGCTGCTATCGGCCGCACAACGCAATATGGATCGCGGCGCATCATCCGTGCGATTGTTTGAGATCGGACGGCGCTACTTTGCAGGCACCGATGGCGCGAGCAACGAGCGCGTCACGGCTGGCATCGTTCTGGCAGGCGAGCGCTCGGCGCGGAACTGGGCATCGGGCAAAGCGGCACGCTTTGACGCGTTCGATGCAAAGGCAGAGGCGATAGCGCTGCTGAAGGCCGCTGGTGTGGCTACGGACAATTTGTTGGTGATGGACGATGCAGGCGCGCATTATCATCCCGGTCAGTCAGCGACATTGCGCATGGGGCCAAAGAACATATTGGCGGCCTTTGGCACATTGCATCCCGCAACCGCGAAGGCATTCGACCTTGATGGCAATGTCGTGGCCGCTGAAATCTTTCTGGACGCCATACCGCTCAAAAAAGCTGCAGGGTTCATGCGTCCGGCATTTACCCCACCAGCATTGCAGGCCGTGACGCGCGACTTTGCGTTTCTGGTCGCAGTAGACACTCCCGCCAATGACCTTATTCGGTCCATCAAGGGCTGCGACAAGGACAACATCGTCGCGGTGCGGCTATTTGACCGTTTCGGCGGTCAAGGCGTTCCCGAGGGCCAAGTCAGCTTGGCAGTTGAAGTTACGCTGCAGCCGTCCGACAAAAGCTATAGCGATGACGATCTTAAAGCCATCTCAGACAAGGTGATCGCGGCGGCTACAAAACTGGGTGCAGTACTTCGCGGATAAAAAGGCCAGGTGATTGCCGCCGACCTGCTGACAAACGGGTTGAAGCGATAATCATTCGTCCCTAAGCCGCGGGGCATGACGCTGAACCGCCGGACCTTTGCCATTATTTCCCACCCTGACGCTGGTAAGACCACGTTGACGGAAAAACTGCTGCTGCAAGGTGGCGCGATCCACTTGGCTGGCGAAGTCAAGGCACGCGGCCAGGCGCGGCGCGCGCGTTCGGACTGGATGAAGATCGAACAACAGCGCGGTATTTCGGTTACCTCGTCAGTGATGACGTTCCAGAAAGACGACATCGTTTTCAATCTGCTCGATACGCCGGGGCATGAGGATTTTTCGGAAGACACCTACCGTACACTGACCGCTGTCGATTCGGCCATCATGGTCATCGATGCTGCGAAGGGCATCGAACCGCAGACCCGCAAACTGTTCGAAGTTTGC
>CAIJLW010000093.1 GCA_903821685.1 uncultured Sphingomonadales bacterium
GCGCGCTGCCCATCTGCCACATCAGCCAGTTGATCGTTTCGGTTCGGGCGTGATGCTCGGTCGGCAAGAACGCGCCGAACTTTTCCGCAAGATACAGCAAGATTGACCCGGATTCGAACACGCGGGTTGGTGTGAGCGTTGCATGGTCGAACAGAGCGGGGATTTTGGAATTGGGGTTGGCATCGACAAAGCCGCTTGAAAACTGGTTGCCGTCGCGGATGTTAACCAGCCACGCATCATATTCCGCTCCGCTGTGGCCAAGTGCCAGCAGCTCCTCAAGCATTACCGTGACCTTTACGCCGTTCGGAGTTGCGAGCGAATATAGCTGCATCGGGTGTTTACCGACTGGGCGCTCCTTGTCATGGGTGGCACCGGCGACTGGCCGGTTGATATTTGCGAACTGGCCGCCATTTTCGGTATTCCACTCCCAGACATTGGCGGGGGTATATTCGGAAAAAGTCTGGGTCATGCGATGCTCCTGGCAATATGGTTCATGTGCAACATAGCCATTGGGCGCGCCTACGCTACTGGAAAAAGCGGTAACTTGCTGTACGACTTGCAGGGCCATTTGCCGCCCGCCTGCTGACATCATATGCGAACATATAGAGGTTGACGGTCACGTAAACTTTGGCCTTAGTCGCGCTATAAAAGCTTACAGGAGAGCCCATATGTCCGCCACCGTCGAAATTACCAACGACATCGCCTTGATCCGTATGGACGACGGCAAAGCCAATGCCATCAACTTCGACATGCTCGCGGCGCTAAACAGCGCACTCGATGCCGCTGAAGCGAATGCCAAAGCCATTGTGCTGACGGGACGTGATGGTCGCTTCTCGGGGGGGTTTGACCTGAACGCATTTGCCAGCCTTGGGGCCGACGGCGTGTATAAATTGCTGGATGCAGGCGCGGAGTTATTGCTGCGTTTGTACGGCGGAGCGTTGCCCGTGGTCGCCGCCTGCAACGGCCATGCGATTGCGATGGGTGTTTTCATCTTGCACGCGTGCGACACGCGTATTGGCACCGCAGGCGACTATAAAATTGGCGCGAACGAAGCGATCACGGGCATGAACTTGCCTATTTTCGCGATGGATCTCGCGCGCGATCGCCTGAACCCGTCGCACCTGACGCGCGCGATGATCCAGGGCTTTATCTATAATCCCGAAGGCGCAGTCGAGGCGGGTTATCTCGACATGCTTGCAGAGGCAGGCACGGTAGAAGCCAAAGCCATCACCGTTGCCAGTCAGCTCGCGCAACTTCCCGCTCCGGCGTACGCATGGAACAAGGCCGCCATCCGCAAACCCACCCTCGACCGCATTCGCGCGAGCTTGGGTGCGCATCATAAGCTTTGACGAAAGGTTTTAGATCGCTGCCAACGGCGCACAGGCCTTTTGCGTCCAAGCAAGCGCCTCGCCATCCAATTGTGGGCCGACAACGCCCAAGACCTGTGCGTGGTAATCATTCCACCAGCGCACTTCATCGCTGTTAAGCAAGCTGACGTCCACTAATGTCTTGTCGATAGGTGCGAAGGTAAGGGTTTCGAAACCGAGATAGCGCCCCTCTGCGCCGGCGATTGCGCGGTCCTCGACCAACACCAGATTTTCAATGCGGATGCCGTATTCGCCTTGCTTGTAATAGCCCGGCTCGTTCGACAGGATCATGCCCGCTTGCAACGGCTCGTCGCTGCCCGCTTGCCCGCCAGCGAACTTGGCGATGCGCTGCGGCCCCTCATGGACCGCAAGGAAGCTGCCGACGCCATGGCCAGTGCCATGTGCGTAATCAAGGCCGGCTTGCCACAAGGATGCGCGCGCCATCGTATCCAATTGCGCGCCTCTTGTACCTTCTGGGAAGACTGCGCAGGCCAAGGCAATATGGCCCTTCAGCACTCGGGTGAAGCGGTCTTTCATTTCTGCGGTTGGCGCTCCGGGGCCTACCCATATGGTTCGAGTAACGTCAGTGGTACCGTCGAGATATTGTCCGCCGCTGTCGACCAAATAGATGCTGTTGGGTTCAATCGCTCGATTGGTGCTTTCATCAACCTTGTAATGGCAGTGCGCGCCGTTGGGGCCCGTGGCTGAGATCGTGTCGAATGACAGATCCTTGAGCATGCCGGTATCTTCGCGGAATGCCTTCAACCGTGCGGCGGCGGACAATTCGTTCAATTCGCCTTTATACGCGGTTTCGCGCATCCAGTGCAGGAAGCGGCTCAAGGCGGCGCCATCGCGGGCTTGTGCAGCGCGGTGGCCGGATTGCTCAATGGGGTTTTTGACGGCCTTAGGCAATATCGTCGGGTCGCGTGCTTCGATGATATGCGCGCCGCCAGCTTGCAGCGCACCGAAAATCGCGGCCACGGCACGGTCGGGGTCAACCGCAATGCGCTTGTCCTTCATCGACCGCAATTCCGGCACAAATTCTGATGGATCGCGCAGGCGCACCGCATTGCCAAGGTGGGCGCGGACGGCGTCATCCACTTTTTCCGGCGCTACAAATAAATCCGCGGTGCCATCGGCATGGGCAAGTACGAAACTGAGCGCAACGGGCGTGTTCGACACGTCGGAGCCGCGGACATTCAGCAACCATGCGACCGAATCCAGGGCGGAAATCACCGTGCTGTCGAGGTTGTTAGCCGTCAGCCATTCGGCCACAGCGGCGCGTTTTTCGGCGCTGCTTTGCCCTGCATATTGGGTGTCATGTACGATCAACTTGGCCACGCTTTTCTGCGGCTGTTCGGCCCACACCCTGTCGATTGGATTGCTTTTGACTGCAACGAGTTCAGCGCCCTTGGCGGCCAGTGCCTTGGTCGCGCTTTCCACCCAGCCTTTGGTGTGGACCCACGCGTCATAGCCAATGCGCGCGCCTGTAGGGGCGTGGCCCTTCAACCAGTCAGCAATGCTCGTTTGTGGCACGCCCACATATTGCCAATGTTTGCCATCGACCTGCTCGCGTACTTGCAGCGTGTAGCGACCATCGGTGAAGATCGCAGCCTCTTCGGAAAGTACGACCGCAGACCCGGCTGACCCGCCAAAGCCCGTGAGCCAACCAAGCCTTTGCGCATAATCGCCAACATATTCCGACATATGCTCGTCGCAGATAGGAACAACGAAGCCGTCCAGTTGTTCTTTCTTCAATTGTGCGCGCAGGGCGGCGAGGCGGGCTTCATAGGTAGACATATCGGACTTCCGTTCATATGGTTATGCCATCCATATACGCGAGGAAGTTGTCTCATGAAAGCACTGCTCCCACTGATTTTTGCAATCAGCGCATTATCCTCGCCCGCAATTGCCCAGAAAGAAGCCATGACCAAAAAAGCTACCGCGCAGATCAAGCCCCCAATCGCTGCAAAGCGCCCGCATCAGGCGACATATCATGGCGTGACCCTGACCGACGATTATTATTGGTTAAAGGATCAAAGTTATCCGACGATCGATGATGCTGAGATTTTGACGCATGTAAAAGCAGAGAACGCCTATTTCGAAGCGCAAATGGCGCCGCAGACACAGCTGACCGAAACGATTTTTCAGGAAATGAAGGGCCGCGTCAAAGAAGACGACAGTTCGGTCCCGCAAAAGGATGGCGACTATATTTATTGGTCGAAATTCGAAGAAGGCGCGCAATATCGCAAGCATTATCGCAAGCCCGTCGCCGGTGGTGCGGATCAGCTCATCTTGGATGAGAACGAACTTGCGAAGAACAAGGAATATTTTCGCCTTGGCGCGGCCGAAATCAGCCCCGATGGCAAAATACTGGCTTATGCCTATGATGATAACGGCTCGGAGCGGTTCGATTTGCATTTCCGCAGCCTCGATACCGGCGAAAAACTCGGTGATATCATTCCCGGCACGCTGTCCAGCATCGTTTGGTCATCGGATAGCAAGGGGGTGGTCTATGGCCTCGCCAATGAAAATTGGCGTACGGACAATGCCTGGTATCATCGGCTTGGCGATGAACTGACCAAGGCGAAATTGCTATATCAGGAACAGGATATTGGTTTTGGCGTCGGCGTTGGCCTGACCGCGCAAGAGGATTGGATTGTCATTGGCACGGGCGACAATGTCACTAGCGAAGTGCGTTTGGTGCCCGCCAATGATCCGACCGCGACGCCCATCATGGTGTCCCCGCGTAAAACGGGGCGGCAATATAGCGTTGATGTCCGCGACGGGACGCTCTTCATTCTTACCAATGATGACCATGTGAACTTCCGCGTCGCGACCGCCAGTATGAAGGCGCCGGGCGACTGGAAAACATTGATTGCCGGGTCCGACCGCCATTATTTGACGGGCCTGTCTTTGTTCAAGAATGTCTATGTCACCGAAGGGCGCATAGATGGTCTCGACCAAGTTGAAATCCGTGATTATGCCGATGCAGGCAAGGTTCAGGCGATCAAATTTCCTGAGGCAAGCTATGATGCGGGCCTTGGCGACAATCCCGAATATGATGTGACGAAGCTGCGGCTGGGCTATGAATCGATGGTCACGCCCGACACGGTGTTTGACTACCACCTCGCCGACGGTCGTTTGGAAACGTTGAAGGTGCAGGAAATCCCGAGCGGATATGATCCTGCCCAATATGTCACCGAGCGCGTGATGATCACGGCCCGCGATGGGGCGAAGGTGCCGGTGTCCATCCTCACCAAAAAGGGCTTTAAAAAGGACGGCAGTCAGCCCTTACATCTCTATGCTTATGGCGCATATGGCTATGCTACGCCGCCGGGCTTTAGCGCAAACCGGCTGTCCATGGTCGATCGCGGATTTGCCTATGCGATTGCGCATATCCGTGGTGGGGATGACTTGGGCTATCAATGGTATCTCGACGGCAAGCTGATGAAGCGGACCAACACGTTCAACGACTTTGTCGACGCGGCCAAGGGGTTAATCAGCCTGGGCTTCACCAGCAAGGGCAAGGTGACCGCAAGCGGCGGATCGGCTGGTGGCGAGTTGATGGGCGCTGTCGTCAATCAGGCACCGGAATTGTTCGGCGCGGTGGTTAGCCATGTGGCGTTCGTCGATGTGCTTAACACGATGCTCGATAAAGACCTGCCATTGACGCCGGGCGAATGGCCCGAATGGGGCAACCCGATCACCGACAAAGCCGCGTTCGATTATATCCGCAGCTATTCGCCTTATGACAATGTGGAGGCAAAGGCCTATCCGCCGATGCTGTGGACGGCTGGCTTAAACGACCCGCGCGTAACCTATTGGGAGCCAGCGAAGATGGTCGCAAAGCTGCGTGACATGAAGACCGATGACAATGTGCTGTTGCTCAAAACCAATATGGGTGCCGGCCATGGTGGCAAATCGGGGCGTTTTGAACGCTTACGCGAAAATGCCGAAGAGGCGGCGTTCCTGATCTGGCAAATGGGGTTGGCCAAGCCGAAAAAATGACGCCGTTTGAACAAGCCTTCACCGCGCACCCAGA
>CAIJLW010000094.1 GCA_903821685.1 uncultured Sphingomonadales bacterium
TACGGCTACCTTCGCTTGCCCAGATACCAAGCTGCGCCGGAAGGCAGGTGATGAACAGCAATGGGGCCTGTGTCAAAAACACCGACAGAAGCGATGTCTTACTCCAACTCCAACCCTTTTTCTCCATCACGCTGCCCATGATTTTTGCATAGCGCGGGTCCTCGCCATGCGCGCGCCAGCGCGTCCACAGATGCAGCGTGAGGCGAAGCCCCCACAAGGCGGTCAATCCAAGCAGTAAATGCGACCGTGCACCTGGGAACTCAGATTGCGCCCATGTTGCGCAGGCGAGAAGCACCATGCCAAATGCCCAAAATGCGTCAATGAATGACACATCCCTTATTTTGACCGAATAGGCCCACAACGCCAGTATGACGGCGAACAGCGCAGCCGCGTTTACAAGTATAGTCGAACCGAGATCAGTCATGCGTCATCGCTTGCAAATATCTCTGTCATGCCCTTTGCGGGGTGCTTTGGTCGCACTTTAGCGTATATTTTGGCGACCTCTGCCATATCCGCTTTATAATCGCCGGTAGGCCAGATGGCAGGTCCAAGCCCACCTGTTTTTGAACCATAATCCATCATGCCCAAGACTAAGGGCACGCCAGCGCCAACCGCGATATGGTAAAATCCTGTCTTCCAGGCTTTGACCG
Organism: uncultured Sphingomonadales bacterium; assembly: GCA_903821685.1. GTDB lineage: Bacteria > Pseudomonadota > Alphaproteobacteria > Sphingomonadales > Sphingomonadaceae > Sphingorhabdus_B > Sphingorhabdus_B communis. The sequence goes on from CAIJLW010000094.1 coordinate 651, forward strand.
TTCCACGCGTGCCCTCTGGCGCGATGGTCAGCATAAATTCGTCGCGGCGGTCGAATTCTTCGATCATTTGCTGCACATAATTTTTGTTCGACGTCCGGTCCACAGGAACGCCGCCCATATCGAGCATGAAGTTTGTAAACGGCCAGCGGAAAAGGGATGTTTTTGCCATGAAATGCGGCCTGATACCCAAATCTTCCGTTAGCCCAAGAAAATAGACAAAGTCCCAATTGCTGGTGTGCGGCGCTGCGATTAGAACGAATTTGCGTGGTTCTGGCACCACGCCATGCGCGCGCCACCCACCGCTCTTATACATTCCGACCAGCACCCGCCTGAATAGCCGAGATAACCAGCTAGGCTGGCGTTCAGTCAACGACATAGGCATTTTCCTCCCCCATCTCCACATAACGCCGTTGTATTGCATTTCAAACGGCTTGTTTCGCAAATACGCAACCGCTAGGCAACCGCTTGAACAAAAACCAACGCGGGAAATAACATGTCGAAACATGGGCACGGCGCCACTCCAGTCATCTCATCCACGGGATTGTTTACGCCATCGGACACCATCAGCAACGAGGAACTGGTCGCGAGCTTTAATGCCTATGCCGACCGATACAATGCAGCCAACCCCGCTGCAGAACCACTGACGCATAGCTCAGTCGAGTTTGTGGAGAAGGCGAGTGGCATCAAGTCGCGGCACGTTATGGATAAACGCGCAATCGTGGATCCAGATATCATGGAGCCTCGTTATGCGGAGCGACCCAATGAACAGATTTCGTTGATGGCCGAGATTGGTGTTGCTGCTTGTCGAGACGCCTTGGAGCGTGCCGGTCGTGACATTGAGGATGTCGACGCTGTGTTATGCGCAGCGTCCAACATGCAACGGGCCTATCCGGCTATGGCGGTTGAAATCCAGCATGAATTGGGCATGCAGCGTGGCTTTGGCTTTGACATTAACGTGGCGTGCTCATCTGCTACTTTCGGTATTCAGACTGCTGCAGACTATATTCGCAGCGGTAACGCACGCTCGGTTCTGGTAGTGAACCCAGAAATTACATCAGGACATTTGAACTGGCGCGATCGGGACAGCCACTTCATTTTCGGTGATGTTGCCACTGCCATTTTGGTGGAAGCGAAAGAGTTGGCGCCCGCTCAACATTGGGAAATTTTAGGCACGCGTTTGAAAACGCAGTTCTCGAACAATATCCGGAACAATTTCGGATTCCTCAACCGCGCACATGGACAGGGGGCGGTTGACCAAAGCGGGCCGCGCAACGACAAGTTGTTTGTGCAGGAAGGCCGAAAAGTCTTCAAGGAAGTCGTGCCCATGGTTGGCCAAATGATACTGGAGCATGCTGAAAGCCTTGGGCTGTCGGGTTCAGATTTGCGCCGGCTGTGGTTGCATCAGGCGAACACGGGTATGAACCGGCTTATCGCCCAAAAAGTATTGGGGCATGAAGCGTGTGAGGACGAAAGCCCCACCGTGCTTGATACCTATGCCAATACCTCAAGTGCCGGGTCAATCATTGCGTTTCACAAGCATAATGAAGACCTTACTGCAGGGGATGTTGGCTTAATATGCTCGTTCGGCGCGGGATATTCTGCGGGCTCGGTATTTGTGCGGAAAGTGGCTTAATCCATTGGGCTGCGGGTTTACGAGGTAAACCCGCTCGCCAGTTGACGTCAGTTACTAGTTCTCTGCGCAAGCCAGTCTATGCTGGGTTGTTCAAGTCTATTTTGCTGGCCCTACATGCTCGCTGGCGTGGGCTTTGTGCGATTTAGTCGAGTATCATGGCCAGCAAGATATAAATCAAAATCGGTGAGCCAATGCCGACAACCGTTGCGACGGCGAATATCAGGCGTATTATCATTGCATCGATGCCTGTCCAGTTGGCAAGTCCTGCACATACGCCAAGAATTTTCTTGTTGGTTTTATCAAGTGTTAATCGTGACATTAAATATCTCCCTAAGTTTCAAGCGCGGAACGTTAAGCAATGATCGCTACATCAGGCGCAACGGCGGGTGCGACGCTCACGCCGATGGTAATGAAAGCGCAGATTATGGCTGCAAAAGCAGATAGAATTTGGGTGCGTGCATATTGGGTCATGTTGATTCCTTTTCGGGGCACCGGACCACTCCGGCTATGCGAGGTACTTTGCATGGACCGTGCCAAAACGGATGTAACCCATGGATACCGTATGTTTTGGTATTCTTGGCTGCAAATAAGCATTGGAATATTTTCACTTATTGGGAAATAACACCAATAATTGGGGTAGGTAGATATTCATTACCAGCTTGACCAAAAATAGTCATGCTATAGCAGGCACAAATTATGGCTTTGTCCCGACTTACTTTGCGTGATTTTCGTAATCATGGCATGCTGGAAATTCGTCCGCAGGCCCAATTCATCGCGCTTCATGGGTCCAATGGAGCCGGCAAAACGAATATTCTGGAGGCTATCTCACTTCTCGTGCCAGGTCGCGGGCTACGCCGAGCCGCCATGTCTGATATGGTTAGAGATGCTGGAGACGGGGGTTTTGCGATTGTCGCAGAGGTCGCCGGTAATGTGATTGGTACCGGGGTCACCGCTGAGCAGCCTGAACGGCGCAAGGTGCGCGTGAATGAGAGCGATGCAGCAATTAACAGCCTTGGCGAGTGGTTGTCGGTGATTTGGCTGACGCCAACTATGGACCGACTGTTTGCAGATGGTGCTGCTGCAAGGCGCAGGTTTTTAGACCGTTTGGTACTCGCATTGAACCCCGGCCATGCGCGACACAGCAGCCGCTACGAAAAGGCAATGCAGCAGCGAAACCGCCTGCTGTCCGGTGCTATGCCTGCCGATCCACTTTGGTTGGATGCCCTCGAAGCGCAAATGGCGGAGAACGGGAGCGCTATTCAGGTCGCGCGCATTTGGGTTGTCCAAGCATTAAGCGAACAACTGCTTGCCACCCCATCCGGGCCATTCGCTATGCCGCGGATTAATTTGGTCGATAAGGTTCCAGCCGTAGACGGCGACCTTGCCTCCGTGTGGCGCAAAGGGCGCAGCCGTGATGCTGCCGCTGGGCGCACCTTGGCCGGTCCGCACCGTGCCGACTTGGAAGTCGTTCACAGCGCGTCAGGGCAGGTCGCTGAGCAATGCTCCACTGGCGAACAGAAAGCTTTGCTGCTGTCGCTTATATTGGCGCATGCAGCGCTTGTGTCCGCACAACGCGATGCACCACCAATCTTGCTTTTGGATGAAATAGCGTCGCATCTGGACCCATCAAGACGGACCGCACTTTTTGCGTTGCTCGAAGTTACGGGTGCTCAGGTTTGGATGACGGGAACCGAGCCGGAATTGTTTCACGGCATCGGTTCATCCGCTGAGTTGCTTGCCATCGGGCAGTCTTAGGTCTTAATCGTCCTAGCCAGCCTTGGTAACTTTTTTTGCTACAGCCTTTTTCTTTGGCGGTTTCGGTTTAACCGTCTTGGGAGCGGCAGGCGTAACCTCAAACGCCGGTTCATTGTCCTTGATGCGCACGGCAACCTCGCCGCCATGGACAAGCTTGCCGAACAATAGTTCTTCCGCAAGCGGCTGCTTAATCTTCTCTTGGATCAACCGACCCATAGGACGTGCGCCGTATAGCCTGTCATATCCACGTTCCGTCAACCATGCACGCGCCTCGTCATCGAGCTTGATGTGCACATTCTGGTCAGCAAGTTGCAGTTCCAGTTGCAGAATGAACTTATCGACAACGCGCGCAACAACTTCTGGCGGCAGATATGAAAATGGCACTGTCGCATCGAGACGGTTGCGGAATTCTGGCGCAAACATCTTCTTGACGGCTTCGTCGCCGGCATCTTCCTTGCTGATGTTGTTGCCGAAACCGATGCCCTCTTTGGCCATATCGCTGGCACCTGCATTGGTGGTCATGATCAATATAACATTACGGAAGTCGACAGTCTTACCGTGATGGTCGGTTAGGCGGCCATTATCCATCACCTGCAACAATATGTTGAACAGGTCAGGATGCGCTTTTTCGATTTCGTCGAGCAACAACACGCTGTGCGGGCTTTGGTCAACGGCATCCGTCAGAAGCCCGCCTTGGTCAAACCCGACATATCCCGGGGGGGCACCAATCAGGCGGCTGACGCTGTGGCGCTCCATATATTCCGACATATCAAACCGCTTCAGCGGAATGCCAAGGATGGATGCAAGTTGCCGTGCGACTTCGGTCTTGCCCACGCCTGTTGGGCCGCTGAACAAATAGCTGCCAATGGGCTTTTCGGTGTCACGCAGACCTGCACGGCTAAGCTTTATGGCGCTCGCCAATACGCCAATCGCCTTGTCCTGCCCGAAAACGACGCGCTTAAGATCTGCCTCAAGCGTGCCAAGTGCAGTCTTGTCGTCGCTCGAAACCTGCTTTGGCGGGATCCGCGCGATGGTGGCAATGACAGCCTCGATTTCGCGCGCTGTAATCAGCTTGCGCCGCTTTGAAGGCGCAACAAGCATTTGCATGGCGCCAACCTCGTCAATCACGTCGATGGCCTTATCTGGCTGCTTACGGTCGTTGATGTAGCGAGAGGATAGCTCCACGGCGGCCTTGATAGCATCAGGGGTGTACTTCACCTTATGATGCGCTTCAAAAGCACTGCGCAAACCAGCAAGGATTTTGATCGTGTCCTCAATGCTTGGTTCGTTGACATCAATCTTCTGGAACCGTCGCAGCAACGCGCGGTCCTTTTCGAAATGATTCCGGAATTCCTTATAAGTGGTCGACCCGATGCAACGAATAGTTCCGCCAGACAATGCAGGCTTCAGCAAGTTCGACGCGTCCATGGCCCCGCCGCTTGTGGCACCTGCGCCGATAACGGTATGAATTTCGTCGATAAACAAAATCGCATCTGGCAATTTCTCAAGTTCGGAGACGACAGCTTTCAACCGTTCTTCGAAGTCACCACGATACCGTGTGCCCGCGAGCAACGCGCCCATGTCGAGCGAGTAAATGACAGCAGGCAGTAACACCTCAGGAACCTGATTTTCAACGATGCGGCGCGCCAAACCTTCTGCAATTGCAGTCTTACCAACGCCTGGTTCGCCGACATAAAGCGGGTTGTTCTTAGACCGACGGCACAGGATCTGAACCGTGCGGTCAACTTCGGCGGTGCGCCCGATCAACGGGTCAATGCGGCCCTGTTTCGCTTTTTCATTCAGGTTGACAGTGAACTGGTCAAGCGCGCCTTCCTTCTTATCCTTTTTCGACTTGGTGTCTTCAGGCTCTTCGGTCTTGGGTTCGGAGCCACTGACTTGGCGGGGCTCGGCCAGCTTGCCATCCTTGCCAATCCCGTGACTGATAAAAGAAACGGCATCAAGCCGGCTCATATCCTGCTGTTGCAGGAAATATACGGCATAGCTCTCGCGTTCGGAGAACAATGCGACCAGCACATTTGCGCCAGTAACCACATCCTTGCCTGAGCTTTGCACATGAAGAATGGCGCGCTGGACGACACGTTGGAACCCGCTTGTTGGCGACGGGTCGACCTTGCCTTCGACACGCAAGCTTTCCAGCTCAGTGTCCAGGTAAGTGATAATGATGTCTGAAAGCTCGCCCACATCGACACCGCAGGCCTGCATAACCTTGGCTGCATCGGCATCGTCTATCAGCGCCAAAAGGAGATGCTCGAGCGTCGCATATTCATGCGCGCGGTCGCCAGCATGTTTCAACGCGTTGTGAAGGGTTGCTTCCAGCGACTCCGCAAATGATGGCATATTTTCGTCTCCTTGGAATTGAGTCGCTGTATCGATTAATCTCTATATCGGAGCGGCCTTCAGTGCTTTCAAGCGTGTTAAGTTAGATAACGGTTCGGTGCCCAGCTTTCTTAACATCGCTGCGCTATAATTCACTTCTTGAACAACGCATCAGCGACGCTGCGGTGCTTGCTTGCAAACGCAACCTTGCCTTCGCAACGGGCGATTTCGGCTCTCAGTGCCGCGATGCGGGCTTCGAGTTCCGCCACGGAAAGGGCGTCAATATCCTGTTTGACGAGATTGGCCAAAGGGTCGTCGCGGCGGAGCGGCAAATTATCATCGATATCCATGCCGCATATTTTACCCAACAGCAGTTGCTGTCAATATGAAGCTTCCTTAGAAGGATCGAAATTCATCGGGGATATGTTGCGCATGGCAAAGCTACCAGAGTTAATGACTGCAATCGAAATTTCGACGCCAGGCGGACCGGAGGTGCTGATTGCATCGCATCGACCTCTACCATTGCCCCGCGCAGGAGAGGTGCTGTTGAAAGTAGCCTATGCTGGAGTAAACCGGCCGGACGTAATCCAACGCAAAGGGCTTTATCCTGCACCACCTGGCGCGAGCGACCTACCCGGTCTTGAAGTGTCCGGCACAGTTGTGGCGGTTGGCGACGAGGTTGACCCGACTCTGATTGGGTCGCGTTACTGCGCTTTAGTATCGGGCGGTGGGTATGCGGAATATTGTCTGGCGCGCATTGACGTCTGTTTGCCGGTGCCAGCGGGTATGGAGATGGTGGAAGCAGCGGCGCTACCTGAAACCCTGTTCACAGTGTGGCATAACGTCTTTGAGCGGGGTTTTGCTGCTCCTGGTGAAGCTATACTGATTCACGGCGGCACCAGCGGCATCGGCACAATGGCCATAAAACTTGGTAAACTGTTCGGCCTAACTGTGATTGTGACCTGTGGTTCGGACGACAAATGCGCCGCTGCGATAAAAATCGGTGCCGATCACGCAATCAATTACAACAGTTCGGACTTTGTCGAGGGCGTCAAGGCAATCACTAATGGCGAGGGCGTTCACCTCGTGCTTGATATGGTCGCTGGTGGATATGTATCGCGTAACTTGCAATGCCTGCGTGAAGATGGGCGCCACGTGACCATCGCGGTGCAGGGCGGAATGACCGCCGAAATCAACATGGCCTATGTCATGTCCCGTCGCTTAATGCTCACGGGGTCAACGCTTCGTCCACGAACGACGGAGTTCAAGGCATTGCTGGCGCAAGAAATATCAGCAACGGTCTGGCCAATGGTTTGCGATGGCGCGCTTCGCCCGGAAATGGACAAAATTTTCCCGCTAGCCGAGGCGACTGCTGCGCATACCTATATGGAATCAGGTGCGCATGTCGGGAAAATCATGCTGGCGGTTTAAGCGGAAGCGGTCGAACGGACGGGCCTTACGACTTCGGCTTGTCCGCCGGCAAACCTTCCAGCCAAGCCTTTACATCAGCAGCGCTTTTCTCTGGAATCTCCTCCATCGGGATGTGCCCAACTGCGGGGTAAATGATCAGTCTTGCTTGCGGCATGGCGTCCGCAAACCACTTGGCAGCACTTACTGGGATCAAATTGTCTTCAGCCCCCCATAAAATCAAAACCGGCACTTTAATTCCCGCAAGCCGCTCTTTTGTGCCGGGCGTCATGCTCTTGAAGTTGGCAAACCGTTGCATCGTTGCTTCGCGGTTGCCGGGGTATCGGTTGAGCTCCGAGTATCGATCAATAAGCTTGTCATCAATTTTGGACTGCACGCTCATGGACGTTTTGACGCTTGATTCAAAAACGCTTCGTGGAGCGATGAAACGTGCGGCTTCTTTGAGGACCGGCATGCGCATCAGGCGAAAGCCAAGAGGTGTGTTCCCAGATTTTGCATAAGGTTGCCCGCTTGCATCGACGAGCAGCATGGCATCAACTTTTTCGGGATGCGTGAGCGTATACAGCCAAGTAACGCCGCCGCCCATGGAATTACCGCCGATGACGGCTTTTTTGATTTTCAATTTTAACAAGAGGCGGTCGACCACGCTAACATAAGATGCATTATCATAGACGCCAGCGGGGTTCTTTCCGGTCAGGCCGTGGCCCGGAAGATCCAGTGAAATTACGCGATAATCCTTACCGAGAATTTTGACCCATGGCTCCCATGTGTGCAACGATGCATTTGAACCGTGAATGAGGACGAGAACGCGGCCATCGGCTTTGCCTTCATCGCGATAATGCACACGCAGGCCAGGCTCTAACTCAGCAAAGCGCGACGCAGCGCTGCTATATTTGCTCTCCATCTGCGCGGCATCTGTGTCGGGCGCATAACCCCAGGCAAAGATTCCGGCGACGGCAGCGAGCAACAGGATAACAAGCCATTTGATTAGACGTTTCATATCTTCCCCCAAAACTCTTACTTGGGAATGCACATGTGGCGGTAAGCGCGCAAGTCCCAATACGCATTGCCGCTTGCCGATGCAGCAAAGTTCGCCTAATGCCTAACGCAACACATTCAGGCCGCTCCGTAAGGGGCGGCCCTTATTATTGGAGCAAATGACATGGCCACCCCTTTGATGCCACATGCGACTGCCGCCTGGCTGGTCGACAACACAGGTTTGAGCTTCTCACAAATTGCTGACTTTTGCGGAATTCATATCCTCGAAGTGCAGGCGATGGCCGACGACATGACTGGCTCAAAATATACGGGTCGAGATCCCGTGCACGCCGGTGAATTGGCGATGGACGAAATCGAAAAGGGACAGGCAGATGAGGATTATGTTCTCAAAATGTCGAAGGGGCCGGATCAGGTCCGTCGCACAAAAGGTCCCCGCTATACGCCAGTGTCAAAGCGTCAGGACAAGCCAGACGGCATCGCTTGGCTTCTGCGCAACCACCCCGAAATTTCCGATGGCGCAATCTGCAAGTTGATCGGGACAACGCGTAACACGATTGCTGCCATTCGTGAACGTAGCCACTGGAACATCGCTGAAATTCAGGCGAAGGATCCGGTCACGCTTGGCTTAACATCGCAGCGTGAGCTTGACGCCATTGTTAACCGTGCCGCGAAGAAAGCTGGTATCGATAACACTGCCGCTAATGATGCACGTCTTGGAACAGATCGCGATGCGTTGATCGAAGAACTTCGCGCTGAGCGTACTGAGGCTGCACGTCGCGCCGAAGCTGCGTTGAATGGTGAAGATGAAAATGTGGGCAAGGCAGAATTGACCGCCGACACGTTATTCAAAAAAGCAGGCGAATAATCGCCACGCCATCATTGCCTTAATCGCTTGATTAAGGCACGGCGGGGGGATGGCATCTAATACACCCCCCGCGTATGACGCGTCGCTAGCCGACCACGGATTTAAAACAAAAGAGCTAAAAGGGCTTACATATCCTTTGGGCGAGCATGCCCCGCAATATGGTGAAATATACCCGATTGCGCCCGACATGGGCTGGACGCGTATGCCGGTTCCGGGCAATTTAGCACATATCAATCTATGGCTGCTCGATGAAGCCGATGGCGGATATGCCATTGCGGATACCGGGTTGTTCATGCCGCCAACCATCGAAATGTGGAAGGCGATGTTTGCAGGCGCATTGGCTGACCGAGAGCTAAAGCGAATCTTTGTGACGCACTTCCATCCCGATCATGTAGGTTGTGCTGGCTGGTTGGCGAACAAGTTCAAGGTTCCAATCTGGATGAACCGGACCGAGTGGCTGATGGCGCGGATGTTGACGGGTGACCAGTTGGAGCATCCTCCAGAAGATGTCCTGAGCAACAGGCGATTTGCAGGCTATGACGAAGAGCGAATCGACACGATGCGGCAGGCTGGCTGGGGCGGTTTTGCGCGCGCAGTGTCGCGGCTGCCTACTGGACATGTGCGCATGGACGATGGGCAAGTCATCCGGGTCGGTCAACGCGATTGGACGGTAATGACGGGTGGTGGGCACACGCCCGAACATGCGAGCCTTGTGGATTTTACCAACAATATGATAATCGCGGGTGACCAGATTTTGCCGCGCATTACATCCAATGTGTCGGTCATGGATAGCGAGCCGGAGGCCGACCCGTTGGGTGAATGGCTGGCATCGATTGCGAAATTTCGGGAGGCGTTGCCTGCAGATATGCTCGTATTACCAGCGCATGGGGAACCTTTTACGGGCGTGCATGTCCGATTGGACAAGCTTGCATCTGGACATCACGAGAGACTTGACCGACTTGAGCTGGAACTGCGCTCAACCGAAATGCGTGCCGTCGATACTTTCACTCTCTTATTCGAACGCGAAATTGACGATACTGTTTACGGGCTCGCGACAGGCGAGGCGCAGGCACATTTGCGGCATTTGCATTTTGCGGGACGGATAAAATGTGAAATCCACGATGGCGTTGGCTGGTATCACGCGGCATGATCTGGGCATGACGCAGAGTATCTGGAACCGTAATTATTTGCATCCCGTCAAATGGGATCAGCAATTTCCCGCATTGGCGCTGCACGACATGTTTTTCCAATCGGCAGAACGCATGGGCCATGCGGCGATGGCAGATTTCATGGGCCGCAAATATAGCTACGCTGAAATGGCAGCAACTGTCCGGCGGGTTGCGCGCGGACTGCAAGACAAAGGTATTGGCAAGGGCGACCAAATTGGCCTCTTCTTGCCCAATGTGCCGCAATATATCGCGGCGTATTACGGGGCGCTGGCCGCAGGGGCGACGGTGGTCAATTTCTCACCGCTATACACAGTTGACGAGTTGGCGCATCAGGTAGCCGACAGCGGCACGTCGATCCTGATCACGGTGTCGGCGGCTGCTTTGCTGCCTACCGCCATGAAGGTGTTAGACAATAGCAGCCTGAAAGAACTTATTGTCGGAAGCGTATCTGAAGCCTTGCCAAAGGCCAAAGGCTGGGCATACCGGTTGTTCAAACGGAACGAAATTGCCGCGCTTCCTTCGGACAGCCGCGTTTCGTCTTATGCGGAACTGATAGCCAATATTGGCGATTATGCGGTTCAACCTTGCATGCCCGAAAAAGACATCGCGCAGTTGCAGTATACAGGCGGAACCACGGGCACGCCGAAAGGCGCCATGCTAAGCCATCAAAATATCACCGCAAACGCTCGGCAAATCAACATGCTTGATCCCCATAGCCGAAACAATCAGCCTAACGGACCACTGGATGACCGTATCTTAGGTGTGCTGCCCTTTTTTCATGTTTTCGCAAATGCGACTGTTTTGAACCGTACAGTTGAAAATGGCGGCGAAATTGTGATGCTTCCCCGATTTGAGGCAAAAGCTGCTTTGGCGGCTATCACGCGGACTAAGGTGACATCACTTCCGGGCGTGCCAACGATGTATCAGGCTTTGCTGGACTGCCCTGACCTGGGAAAAACTGACTTCACGAGTTTGCGCGCCTGCATATCTGGCGGCGCGCCGTTGGCGGCTGAGTTGAAAGAGCGATTTGAAACGCTTACCGGAGCCGTAGTGATTGAAGGCTATGGCTTGACCGAAAGCTCCGGCGTCGTGTCCTGCAATCCATATGAAGGCAGAAACAAGATTGGCAGTATCGGGCAACCTGTGCCCGGAACCAATATCAAACTTGTCGATAAGGAAGACCCAAGCAAGCCGGCACCCAAAGGCGAACCCGGCGAACTAACATTTTCGGGTCCGCAGGTCATGTGCGGCTATTGGAACCGGCCTGATGCCGATGCTGGGGTGTTTCTTGGTACATATCTCCGCACGGGTGACGTTGCGACGATTGACGATGACGGCTTCATCCATATCGTAGACCGATTGAAGGATATGATTGCTGTCGGCGGGTTCAAGGTATTCCCAAGTCAGGTCGAAGACATTCTCTATAAGCATCCTGCGGTTAAGGAGGCCCTCGTCATTGGCGTCGCTGATGCATATCTCGGCGAGATACCGCGCGCGTTCGTTACTTTGCAGGACGGTGCTACCCAAGATGGCGCGGCGCTTACCGTTTGGCTCAACCCGAAGCTTGGCAAGCATGAGCGTGTCCAAGGCGTCACTGTTATGGATAATTTGCCAAAAACGATGATCGGTAAGCTTGACCGTAAGGCGTTGCGGTTGGCGGTAGGGTCTTAAGCGTTCGGCGGCGATGGAAAGCGATCTCGCCGTCATCCGCAAGATTATCCATGTCGATATGGATGCGTTCTACGCTAGTGTGGAACAGCGCGATAACCCCGACCTGCGCGGTAAGCCGGTAGCTGTCGGTGGCTCGTCCAAACGTGGCGTTGTCGCCGCAGCGAGTTACGAGGCCCGGGCGTTTGGTGTGCGCTCAGCTATGCCATCGGTGACAGCGCAGCGGCAGTGCCCCGACCTTATTTTCGTTAAACCAAGGTTTGAGGCTTACAAAGCTGTCTCGCAGCAAATCCGGGACATATTTGCGCGACACACGGACCTGATTCAACCGCTATCGCTTGATGAGGCTTATCTTGATGTTACCCATGACAAGCAAGGCATTGGATCGGCGGTGCAGGTGGCAAAGGCTATCCGCGCGGCTATTCGCGAAGAAACCGGCCTAACCGCCAGTGCGGGCGTAAGTTACAACAAATTTATCGCCAAGCTGGCGAGCGACCAGAATAAGCCAGATGGTATGTGCGTCATCCTGCCAGACCAGGGCGCGGACTTTGTTGCCAGCTTGCCGGTCCGCCGCTTCCATGGTGTCGGTCCCCGTACCGCCGAGAAGATGGCAAAACTTGGCGTGAACAGCGGCGCTGACCTAGCGCAAAAGGATGAAGCTTGGCTGGCGCAGCATTTTGGCAGTTGGGGCAGCTATCTCTTCTGGGCAGCGCGGGGTGTCGATCATCGCCCGGTAAATGCAAACGCGGTGCGCAAATCCATCGGTGCAGAAAGTACGTATTCTGAAGATAAACGCAGTGAAACCGAACTTCGCGCTGCATTGGACGAAATTGTCGACATTGTTTGGGACCGCATCGATCGCCACCAGGTGCAGGGCCGGACTTTGGTGCTTAAGGCGCGCTATTCGGACTTTCGTACAGTGACTCGGTCGCGCACCACGGGCCAATTAATTGCGGACCGCAGAGCTGTTGCGCAGCTTGGCCATGTGCTGCTGAATCAGATTTTACCAGTTGAAATGGGGGTCCGGCTACTTGGCTTGACGCTGTATGGCCTCGTGGACCAAAACAATGCGGCCATTGATGGAACACCCCAAGGGCGCTTTACATTTGATTGAAAATTGAAATAATCTGTCATATATCATAAAACTGTTATGCACATGTAATACAGGAACTGATATGGCCCGCCCCCATACTGATATTGAAGCCGGACGAAATGCGCTGCTTGAGGTGGTAGACGATTTAGTCCGCAAGCGCGGCGCCGTAGACATCTCCATGACAGATTTGGCCGCGGCTGCAGGCATGTCTGCGTCCAACCTGTATCGATTTTTCGACAACAAAGAAGCTTTGCTTGAGGCTGTAGCCGAACGTTTCTTTGCTGAAAAAATACGGATCATGGTCGAAGTTACGGAATCCGACTTGCCGGTTCGCGACAAAATGTACCAATATTTTGCACGACGTTATCTGGCGAATGTCGAACAATATGAGTCGGAGCCTGACCTACTGAAAAGCTACCTTGAAATCGGTCAGCAATATTTTGAAGTGGTACGCGGCTATGTTGACCTTGGAGATCATTATTTGTCGCTGATAGTTGCAGAGGCAATGGAGCAAGGCTATTTTGAAGGCCATTCGATCGACGAGACTGTGTCCCTCATCAATCAAATGGTTCAATGCTACACCAATCCAGACGCACTTTTTTACATTGGTACGGTAAAGCTAAAAATTGAGAAGCTGGCATTAATTGTAGATACGATTTTTGCGGGGCTTCGCAAAATGTCGGTACCGAGAGCCGCCGGCCAACCGCATATCAAAATCGTTTCGTGAATCGTGCCAATTTCTGTGCTGTCTGGCACAGGCCCGCATCTGTCGTAACCGAGGGGCGATTAGCTCAATGGTAGACCACATCCTTGATGCGGGTGGGGCAACAAGTTCGAACCTTGTATTGCCCGCCCTTCCAAGCATAATCACTTTTACAATGTCTTGATGCTGATTTAAGCATACGATTAAATCTAAGGGGAGAGCTTATCATGCGCATAGAAAACGCGATGTTTCCGACAATGGAGCAGGCGATATCATTTTTTGGTGGCGCCGAAAATGGGCCATTTGTCATGGCCAATCTGCTGAAATTTAAAGACAAAGCGGAATATGCTGATGGCAGTAATGCCGACCTGTCGGGCGCAGATGCTTATGCTCGTTATGGTAAGGGGATTCAGGCCTGTCTTGCCGCCGTGGGTGGCCGGCAGGTTTACGCCGGACCAGTCACTGGACTCATGATTGGAGATGTTGAAGAGCTATGGGATATGGTCGCTTTGGTCGAATATCCATCACTGGCTGCTATGCAGAAAATGCTTTCTTCGCCGGAATATCAGGCCATTGAAGTCCATCGCAAAGCGGGCCTGGCCGGGCAACTTAACATCCGCACCAGCCAGATTGGAAGCTAACATGAAACCGATAAAAAACCGCATGACTGACCTGCTTGGTGTCGAATATCCTATCATACAGGCGCCCATGGGTTGGATCGCGCGCGCGCAACTTGCTTCCGCCGTTTCCAACGCGGGCGGCCTTGGCATCATCGAAACATCATCGGGGCAGTTAGATGAAGTGCGCGCCGAAATCATCAAGATGCGTGAGCTGACCGATAAACCGTTCGGCGTGAACATTGCTCAAGCCTTTGTGCGAGACCCGGGTATTGTAGATTTTGTAGTCGACCAAGGCATAAAGTTTGTGACCACCTCAGCGGGCGATCCTAATAAATATTTCGGTCCGCTAAAGGCCGCGGGGCTTACCGTATTCCACGTTGTCCCAACGCTTGCTGGCGCATTGAAAGCCATCGACGCGGGCGTAGATGGCCTTGTTGTTGAAGGCGGTGAGGGCGGCGGCTTCAAAAATCCCAAGGATGTGGCGTTAATGGTTTTGCTGCCGCTCATCCGAAGCAAAGTCGATGTGCCAATCGTCGCCGCTGGCGGCATTGTCTGTGGACGGACAATGGCAGCGGCCTTCGCGCTCGGCGCAGAGGCGGTGCAGATGGGCACGCGCATGGTCAGCGCGGCGGAATCACCGGTGCACCAGAACTGGAAAGACGCCATCATCAACGCGAAAGAAACGGACACGCTGTTTCTGAATCGTCACGGCCCCGGTCCAGCATTGCGTGCACTGCGCACGGAACGGACGACGAAGTTGGACATGGAGCCTTCAGACAATATCATGGGCGAAATGCGCGGCGTGCTCGACCTGTATTTCGGCGGCGACATGGAGGCAGCGATTGCGCTTTCGGGGCAAGTTGCCGGACGCATTGATACAGTAAAGCCCGCCAAGCAGATCATCGACGAAGTGATGGACGAGTTTTATGCTGTCATAAACGATTTACGGCACGGCTATCTTTAGGAGCTGATTTGGATCCTGTCCTTGAAGCCTTTTTGAGCGATCCAGCGGCGGATGTTTCGGCGTTGCATGACGTTGCGCGGATCAAAGGGATATTGGAGCAATGCGGCCGCGAAGGCCGCGCGATTAGCTATTCTGAGCTTTTGTTGAACCTTGGCTTTCGCTTTACGCGGCCCAAAATGCGGGCGGTGTGTAAGACGCTCGATAAAATTGACCAGATGACGCTCGAAGAAGGCAGGCCTGCGCTTGCAGTCCTCGTGGTACGCGAAGGCGATGGCCTGCCCGGGCAGGGTTGGTGGACCGGGCGGACGGATTATCAAGGTGAATGGATTGGGCCGCAAGCCCACGCTCATATCCGTAAGTTGCAGGACGCCGTATTTGCATATTGGCAAGAAGGGCCATTTTGACAGACTTTACCACCTTAGTTTCTGCGTTTGTACGGCGGATATTTGGCGGGTCCGCCGAGGTTGAAAACCTGACGCGGCTGACTGGCGGTGCCAATATGGAAAGCTGGTCATTCGACTTTGCAGGGCATGGCTACGTACTTCGCCGTTCCCCCTCGGCTGAGATGATGGCCGGTCGCGTTTATGGCCATGACATTGAAGCTGCGGTTGTGCGTGCGGCATTTATGGCCGGCGTAAAGGCACCTGAAATAATCGCCGAGGTCCAGGCCGTAGATAATCTTGGCACCGGATATATGATGCGCAGAGTCGAGGCCGAGGTTAACCCGGCAAAGATACTGGCTAGTCCGCCGCCATCATTGCTTAATGACTTTGCACGAGAATTGGCGGCCATTCACGCCGTGTCGCGGGACACGTTGCCAGCATTGCCTGAGGCAGGGGCAGCGAGCTTGCTGACGGACCTCAAAACACGCTTTCTCCTCTTCGGCGGCAATCGCCCTGTCATGGCCCTCGCGTTCAGATGGCTGGAGGATCATTTGCCCGCACCGGTAGACGCTGTCCTGCTTCACGGCGATTTTCGGATGGGCAACATCATGGTCGACACCGGTGGCCTTGCCGCCGTGTTGGATTGGGAGTTGGCGCATCTGGGTGACCGACATCAGGACTTGGCGTTTGGATGCATCAACAGCTGGCGCTTTGGATATATTGACCGGCCAGCATTTGGCATTGGGCAAATGGAGGCATTCTTCGCCGCTTATGCCTGCGAAAGCGGTCATAGCGTCGATGCCGGGCGCTTCCGCTGGTGGCTGGTTTACGCGACATTATGGTGGGGGGTGTGCTGTCTCCAAATGACCGACATTTGGCGGAGCGGAGCAGACTCCGGCCTAGAACGCGCAGTCATTGGGCGCCGTGCTTCGGAAACCGAGGTCGACTTGCTGATGCTGCTTGAGGAAGACGCGCCGATCGCCGAACAAAACCGCCACCCTGAACATCGCTCACCTCTGGCGGCTGACGTTCCAGAGCCCTATTCCAAGCCACAATCTGCGGATGAGATGCAGGCATGTATGCCGAAAAGTCAAGTTCATTATGTGGGCGAAACGTCTGCTGCCGAACTCCTGAACGCCTTAGCCAGTTGGATTGAAACGGACATCAAACCGCACGCAAAAGGTCGCGACCGGTTCATGGCTGCCGTCGCAGTCAACGCGCTGGGCATACTCAAACGCGAAACAGAAGGCGGCTCTTCTATTCATGACAAGCTGCTATCCGAAGAACTTTTATCAGGTGGCAAATCCCTCGCCACACCGAATTTGCTGGCGCAATTGAAAGCGCAGTCGCTGCAAAAACTGGCTACAGACCAACCCAAATATTCCGCACTGGCGGTCGCTTTACAGAAATGGACTCATTGATGCTGTTTGAAATCCCGAACGACATTACGAACTATTTGACCGAACTTGATGCATTCATTGAACGCGAGATCAAGCCGATTGAAGCGCGCGATGACAATATCCGCTTTTTCGACCACCGCCGCGAACATGCGCGTACCGATTGGGACAATGATGGCCACCCGCGTGCAGACTGGTGGGCACTGCTTGCCGAAATGCGTCAGGTCGCCGACAAAGCTGGACATTACCGCTTTGCAATTCCTGCCGAATATGGAGGGAAGGATGGCTCGAATTTGGCCATGGCTGTCATCCGCCACCATTTGGCGCATAAGGGATTGGGGTTGCATAACGATCTTCAGAACGAAAGCAGTATCGTTGGCAACCTCGTGCAGGTGCTGATGTTGCGTGACTTCGGCACAGCAGAGCAAAAGGCAGAATTTATCCCACCTATGCTACAAGGCAAAATGGGCTGGAGCTTTGGCCTGACCGAAGAAGATCATGGTTCAGACGCCACGCATATGGATACCCATGCGGTACCCGAAACGCGAAATAGCGTTGCTGGATACCGGATCAACGGCAACAAGATGTGGACGACCGGCCTGCCGTATACCAGCCATGTGATGACTTTTGCACGCACCAGCGGCGATAATGGCAAGGCGCGTGGCATCACCTGTTTCGTTGTGCCAACGGACGCACCCGGTTTCGAAATCGGGGAGTATATGTGGACATTCAATATGCCCACCGACCATCCCAAGGTGAAATATACCGACGTTTGGGTGCCCGAAAGCGCGATTTTGGGGGCGCTCGATAACGGCCTTGCCGTAGCACAGCATTTTGTGCACGAAAATCGTATCCGGCAAGCCGCAAGCTCACTTGGCGCGGCGCAATATTGCATCGACGAAGCGGTGAAATATGCCCGTGAACGCAAGCCTTTTGGCAAACCGCTCGCTGTGAACCAAGCAATCCAGTTTCCATTGGTCGAGCTTCAAACGGACGCAGAAATGTTGCGGTTGTTGATTTACAAAACCGCTGCTGAAATGGACAGCATGTCGAAACCAGAGGTGGCTCTGCGTCTTTCCGATAAGGTGAGTATGTGCAACTACAAAGCCAATCGCTTGGTTTGCAACGCTGCAGATTTTGCAATGCAAGTTCATGGTGGCATTGGCTATTCGCGGCACAAGCCGTTTGAACATATTTACCGCCACCATCGCCGCTATCGCATCACCGAGGGTGCTGAAGAAATCCAGATGCGCAAAGTGGCGGGGCATCTTTTTGGGTTCATGGGATAATCTTTTTTGGGACGGGTGAATTAATGCAGCAGGCAACTGATTTTTTGGATGAAAGCATGGCTCTTGATGGGCTTCTTGCATCTTTGGCCAAGGACGATTTTGAAACGCCTACCCAGTTTAAGGGTTGGACAATCAACAACATTATTCGGCATCTGCACGTATGGAACATCGCGGTCGATTTATCTTTGCGTGACGAGGCGGCCTTTGGCGCGTTTGTTGCTGCTATGATGGCCGGTGTCCGCGGAGGTAAGTTGCCGGAGTTTGAAGCATCTTATCTAGATGGTCTCTCCGGCCATGCATTGCGTAAGGCATGGATGGATCGGGCCCAGGCCACTGCGGCGGAGTTTGCTGCAGCCGACCCGAAACTTCGCCTCAAATGGGTTGGCCCCGAAATGAGCGCATTGAGCTCAATTACTGCGCGATTGATGGAAACTTGGGCACACGCACAGGCCATATATGATGCCCTTGGCGTGGATCGGCGTGACACTGACCGGATTGGCAATATTGTCCGTCTGGGCGTTATTACCTGGGGCTTCACGTGGAAGAACCGACGCATGGAGCCGCCCGGCCCGATGCCGCAGTTGCGCCTTAACGCTCCTTCTGGCGCGATTTGGGAATATGGTGAGCCATCGGACAGTGGCATGATTTCCGGCAGCGCGACCGCCTTCTGTCAGGTCGTGACGCAATGCCGCCACGTCGCTGACACGTCACTTGAAGTTACGGGCGAAGTCGCGCATCAATGGATGACAGTAGCACAGTGCTTTGCAGGGCCACCACAGGACCCCCCGGCACAGGGTATTCGGCATCGCGCCGATAAGGGAGTTTGAAGATCATGAAGAAAATCGTTTTCGTTTCGATTAGCGCGCTTTTGCTTGCGAGTACGCCTGTGGCCGCTCAGACTGTTGATCAAGTCACGGTGGTTCATGCAGGAAGGTTGCTCGATAAGCCCGGTAGTGCACCGAGCGGTCCATCCACCGTGATCATCCGCAATGGCAAGATTGTCGAAGTCTTGTCTGGCTATCAACCCGGCCCAACAGGCGCGACGCTTATCGACCTTAAGGACAAGTTTGTTCTCCCGGGCCTTATCGATAGCCACGTGCACCTTGATAGTGATGCAGGCGGCGATGCGGCCTTGATTGAATCGTTCACCGATAGTCCGGCCCGTGCAGCCTATCGCACCGCTGGCAATGCCAAGAAGACATTGATGGCGGGCTTTACGACCGTCCGCAATTTGGGCGACGGTAGCGGCGCGACATTGGCATTGCGCGATGCCGTCGCTGCCGGCGAATTGCCGGGCCCCCGCATCATTGACGCCGGTCGCTCTATTTCCACCACTAGCGGCCATATGGACGCAACCTTGTCGGTTGCGGAGGATCTTCATGGCAGTATTGGTCAGGAAAATCTGTGTGATGGTGTGGAAAGCTGCCGTCAGGCGGTGCGCAAGCAAATCAGGCGCGGTGTCGACGTGATCAAAATCGCGACGACGGGCGGTGTGAACAGTCGTATCGGGTCGGGCTTAGGTCGTCAGATATTCGATGATGAGGTCAAGGCCTTGGTCGACACTGCGCATCTTTATGGCAAGAAAGTCGCCGTGCATGCGCATAGCGATGACGGCATCAACGCAGCACTTGCGGTGGGCGCAGACTCGATTGAACATGGCACCATGCTGACCGATGAAACTATAAAATTGTTCAAAGCGGCAGGCGCATATTATGTCCCGACACTGTCGACGGTGAACGGCTACATTGAGAGGCTTGCAGCGAACCCCAATGCCTATCCACCCGATGTGCTTGCCAAGGTAAAATGGCGGATTGGCGTTACAGGCAAGAGCCTTGCTAAAGCCTATCCAGCTGGCGTGAAGATTGCATTTGGAACCGACGCGGGCGTTTCGAAGCACGGCAAAAATGCCGATGAATTTGAACTGATGGTCAAATACGGCATGCCCGCCAGCGCCGCCATTCAAGCTGCAACGATGAACGCTGCAACGCTTTTAGGCGTCGATAAACAGGTCGGCTCGCTGGAGCCCGGCAAAGCAGCTGACTTGATAGCCGTTGCGGGTGACCCAATTGTGGATATCACAACATTAAAATCCGTGCGTTTTGTCATGAAGGATGGGCGGGTCTTCAAGGCCGAATGATGATCCCTTTTTGCGGATCCGTTTTGCCTTGAAGTGTCTCAATGAAGGCCGTCGCTGCCGATTGAAGGCCTTTGTGTTCTTCTATCTCGACAATGCCGTGCGCCGCGGCAAGGAAACTTTTCCAGCTGCGGCCGACAGCTTCGCCAAAACCTTTCGGCCCCAATTCTTGGATTGTAGCGACCGCGTAGTCGGGGGCGAAGAACAGAACGGGTTTTGGCCCCGGCATGGTCCCGCCGCTTGCACCCGCACTATTTGGACCACGCGCGTCAACATGGGTGGCCCCTACAAGGCAGCTATATTCTAGGTTGATTGCTAGAGTGTCATGGATCGAGCGCAGCAGCGAGGAGTTACCCGCGAAGTCGACGCAAACAGACGCGCTTTGGGGCAGGGCACTGACGTCGTCATAGGCCATGACGTCATCATACAGTGCGGTGCTCTTAACGAAACCTATATTGCCTTTCGACGTCAGGCCAATACGCTTGATATCCGGCGACAGGTCTCTTGCTACGCTGGCAAGTCCCATTGCGGTTTTAGATGACGCGCTGGTGATGACCAGATTTTGCGCGCCGAACCAGCGTTCGCGGCGAAGCATCGCTTCGATAAGGAAACCGGTTTTGAACAAAGGCCCGAAAAGCATCCGCTCGGCCTCTTTGTCTGGGTCATGTTCGGGGTCTGCGGCAAGGCGGCTATATTGATTGTATATGGGGCTCATCGGTTGCCGGTGCGCGGCCATGTCCGTAAAGCCATTTTGGCTCACTTTGCCGGGTGTGACATCGAGATGCGTTCCCATGGGTAGATAGCCATAAACGCGTTCACCGACGGCGATATCCGGGTGGCGTGATTCTTCGACAATCGCGTGCCCCCACATCGGCACAACGCCAAAATCACCTTCCGCGGGAAAGAAATTCCAATAACCGAAAACGTCGCCAATGACGGCGTACGTTATGTTGTTTGCAGTGACGGAGAAACTTTCGATTCGCAAACGAACAGCGCCCTCGCTTAACATGGGCATTGGCGCCTCATGGACATGCGTTTGCGTCAAAGCCTGTTTTTGTACCCAGATAGTCGATGCCATTGTTGATCCTCCAGCCTAGGGCTTAACCGCGTGCCTGTGCGCTTTCAATGGCGGACTGTGCCATCGCTTGCGCGCTTCGATGTGATTTGCATCTTTGACAATCACATCAGGATGTGAAAATAGACGAATCATGAGCATTCAACTGATCACTAAACTTCGCAGCCTCGTCAACGACGGCGGCCTTTCACGGTCCGGCCTTGCACGCGCGGCGGGCCTTCATGCCAACACTTTGCGCGATTTGGATGAGCCGGGCTGGAACCCGACTGCGGAAACGCTTCGTAAGCTAGAAAGCTACTTATTTTCCAACGATGACACGCCCGCGCTGGTGTCGATTGAGGAGATCATTGAAGAGGCGCGTAACGGACGGATGTATATTCTTGTCGATGACGAAGATCGAGAGAATGAAGGCGACTTGATCATTCCGGCGCAAATGGCGACGCCCGATGCGATTAATTTTATGGCAACACATGGCCGTGGCCTCATCTGTCTTTCCATGACCAAGGCTCGATGCGAGCAGCTTGGCCTGACGCCCATGGCGCGCGAGAACCGCGAAAGCATGCAGACCGCGTTTACGGTGTCCATAGAAGCCCGTGAGGGCGTTACGACCGGCATTAGTGCCGCTGATCGCGCACGCACCATTTCTGTCGCTGTGGATGCTTCTATGGGACCTGACGACATCGTTTCGCCCGGTCATGTCTTCCCGCTCACCGCACGCGATGGTGGCGTTCTGGTGCGCGCTGGCCATACAGAGGCCGCTGTCGATATCAGCAGGCTTGCAGGACTCAATCCATCCGGCGTGATCTGCGAGATCATGAAGGATGATGGCACGATGGCGCGGATGGATGACCTTGTCGCCTTCGCCCGCATGCACAACCTGAAAATGGGTACAATCCGCGACCTTATCGCCTATCGCCGTAAGCACGACCATTTGGTCGAAAAGCGGGCAGAGATGAAATTCAACAGTCGCTGGGGTGGCGATTGGACGGCCATGACCTTCTACAATAAGGCCACAGGCGACGAGACCATCGCATTGGTCAAGGGACGCATTGACCCTGAAAAACCGACATTGGTGCGTATGCACACCATGTCGATGTTCGTTGATGTGTTTGGCGAAGAAAACGAACGATCGGGTTTGCTGTCACGGTCGATGGACGCAATAGCTGCCGAAGGTACCGGCGTCATCGTGGTCATCAACAAGCCGATGAAGGGCGTTGTCTCGCGCTTCATGCAGTTGCGCGCGGAAGGCAAGCAAGCTGGCGCGCCAGAGATTGAAGAGCTGCGCGACTATGGCGGCGGCGCGCAAATCCTTACCGAACTTGGCGTTCATGACATGATATTGCTCACCAACACGCATCACACGCTGGTCGGGCTTGAAGGCTACGGCCTTTCCATTGTAGGCGAGCGGCCTATTCCCGGCACCGGAGGCGAATAATGGCAAAGTTCCTTATAGTTGAAGCACGATTTTATGACCATCTGAACGACATGCTTGTTTCAGGCGCTAAGGCCGCGTTAAAGGCCAAGGGTCATGAGGTTGAGGTTATCACTGTGCCCGGCGCGCTTGAAATACCGGGCACGATTGCCATGGCTGCAGAAGCGCAAATGTATGACGGATTTGTCGCCATTGGTGTTGTTATTCGCGGTGAAACCTACCATTTTGAGATTGTTGCAGGTGAAAGCGCGCGCGGTATAATGGCCTTGACGATGGATGGCATCGCGATCGGTAACGGGATATTGACCGTCGAAAACGAGGAGCAGGCAATTGTACGCGCCGATCCCAAGCAGAAGGATAAGGGCGGCGAGGCGGCTGTTGCTGCGATGGCCTTGCTAAATCTGCAAAATCGTTTCAACTGAAAAGATGAGCGCACCAACCTTATCGAGCCAGATCAACCCCGAAGCCGAAGAGTTTAAGGCGCGCAGTGCCCATAATCGGGCGCTGCGTGACGACCTTTGGACTAAAGTCGCCGAGGCTGCACTGGGCGGTAATGAGAAGTCGCGTGAGCGCCATACTTCACGTGGAAAATTGCTGCCGCGTGAGCGCGTCGAACGCCTGTTGGATAGCGGTTCGCCTTTCCTGGAAATCGGCCAGCTTGCAGCGTGCGACCTGTATGATAGCGAAATTCCTGGAGCTGGCCTAATCACGGGAATCGGCCGTGTTTCGGGCCGCCAGTGCATGATTGTCTGCAACGACGCGACCGTAAAAGGCGGCACTTATTACCCGATGACGGTCAAAAAGCATTTGCGGGCGCAAGAAATCGCCGAGGCGAACCATTTGCCATGCATCTATCTGGTCGACAGTGGCGGCGCCAACCTGCCGCATCAGGACGAGGTCTTTCCTGACCGCGACCATTTTGGGCGGATCTTTTTCAATCAAGCCAATATGAGCGCCAAGGGCATTCCTCAAATCGCCTGCGTCATGGGCAGTTGCACCGCAGGCGGCGCATATGTTCCTGCAATGTCGGATGAGAGCATCATTGTGCGCAATCAGGGTACGATTTTCCTTGCTGGCCCGCCATTGGTCAAGGCAGCGACGGGTGAAGAGATTAGCGCCGAGGATTTGGGCGGCGGCGACTTGCATGGCCGCAAATCGGGTGTGGTCGATCATGTGGCCGAGAATGACGAACACGCGCTGACGATCGTGCGTGATATCATCTCGCATTTGGGTCCAATCCACAAACCGGACATTGATCTAAAAGAACCACGCCCGCCAAAGTTCGACACCGACGAACTTTACGGAGTCATCCCCGACGATGTGCGTGCGCCCTATGATGTCCATGAAGTTATCGCGCGATTGGTCGATGGCAGCGAGTTTCATGAGTTCAAGGCGCTTTACGGCACAACTTTGGTCTGCGGCTTCGCCCATATCTGGGGAATGCCGGTCGCGATCCTCGCCAATAACGGCGTACTGTTTTCGGAAAGCGCCGTCAAAGGCGCGCATTTCATCGAGCTTGCCTGCCAGCGGCGGATACCGCTCTTGTTCTTGCAGAATATCAGCGGCTTCATGGTCGGCGGCAAATATGAGGCGGAGGGTATCGCCAAGCAAGGCGCGAAACTCGTGACCGCCGTTGCCACTGCCAGCGTACCCAAGATCACTGTGCTGATCGGCGGCAGCTTTGGTGCGGGCAATTACGGCATGTGCGGACGGGCTTATTCGCCGCGTTTCCTGTTCACTTGGCCCAATGCGCGCATTTCGGTGATGGGTGGGGAGCAAGCGGCCTCCGTCCTCGCCACCGTCCACCGCGATGCGGAAAAATGGACGCCGGAAGAGGCCGAAGCCTTCAAAGCCCCGATCCGCCAAAAATATGAGGATGAAGGCAATCCTTATTACGCGACCTCGCGTTTATGGGACGACGGCATAATTGACCCCGCCCAAACCCGCGATGTGCTGGGATTGGCTTTCGCAGCTGCGTTAAACGCACCCGTCGAGGAGGCACCCCGCTTTGGGGTGTTCCGGATGTGAGCAAGATGATTCAATCCCTCCTCATCGCCAATCGGGGCGAGATTGCTTGCCGGATTATCCGTACCGCGCGCGACATGGGCATTCGCACGGTTGCAGTCTATTCGGATACTGATGCTAAGGCGCTGCATGTGCGGGAAGCCGACGAGGCAGTGCATATCGGGGCGTCTCCGGCGCGTGAGAGCTATCTGGTGGGTGAGAAGATTATCGCCGCGGCAAAGGCCAGCGGAGCCGAGGCTATCCATCCGGGCTATGGTTTCCTCTCGGAAAACGCCGAATTTGCGCAGGCCGTGATCGACGCTGGCCTCATCTGGGTCGGGCCGAACCCTAGCAGCATCACCGCGATGGGCCTGAAGGATGCAGCCAAGACATTGATGGCCCAGGCGGGCGTGCCCGTGACGCCGGGCTATATAGGCGATAATCAAGACCCAGCGTTTCTTAAGGAACGCGCCGCTGAGATCGGCTACCCCGTGCTCATTAAGGCCGTCGCAGGTGGCGGCGGCAAGGGGATGCGCAAGGTCGAAGCTGCGGCTGATTTCACCGACGCGCTCGCCTCTTGTCAGCGAGAGGCTACCGCCTCGTTCGGCAATGCGCATGTCCTGATTGAAAAGTATATCCAACGCCCGCGCCATATTGAGGTGCAGGTGTTTGGCGACACCCACGGCAACATCGTTCATTTGTTCGAACGCGATTGTTCGCTGCAACGCCGTCACCAGAAGGTGATCGAGGAAGCCCCCGCACCGGGCATGGACGCGGCAACGCGCGAGATACTCTGCGCCACGGCGGTGAAGGCGGCAAAAGCGGTCGACTATGTCGGCGCAGGCACGATCGAGTTCATCGCCGACGCCTCCGAAGGTCTGCGCGCCGACCGCATCTGGTTCATGGAAATGAA
>CAIJLW010000095.1 GCA_903821685.1 uncultured Sphingomonadales bacterium
ATAGTCGATATAGTTCAAATACTCTGAACCATATGCGAACCAGTCATTTGCAGCGACATAGCTTTTGCCTCTGAAAATCTGCTTGACCGCTTTGACTATGGCAAGATTTTCATTGTAAAACAGTTCAGTATCAGCCTCCGATTTGTTGAGTGTCTGATAGAAAACGCAATAATCACACGCCGTGTCCCACACATCGACGCCGATCGATTGATAAAAGGCAGCGCGCTCCAGCATGAATGGTTTAAACGCAGCAAACCACTTTCGATAATTGGTCGGATTGGACGCAGGCGTCGGAATGAAATCCCCGTTCTTTTCTGCGAATATCTGAATTTGATTCCACAAGACGACTTTCAGTCCCGCAGCGTGCGCAGCTTGAACGAATGCATTTAGATTTGCGTCTGACAGTGGACCAAAAGTGTCGTCCGCTTTTCTAATGGCATAGCTGCCATCGCTGTTTATGTAGGCTGAGTGCCACTGAGTTATTTTGACATAGCCCGCTTTTAAGCTCGCAATGCGATTAGCTGTCTTCGTGAACTCGCTTTTCAGCGCGCCAGCGCCGTTATTGCAACCGTTGGGCGCATCTGGCGCGCCCTGCAGGACGAAGCCTGGATTGTTATCAAGCATGATGTCTTTGATGATGACGCCGCGTCCAATATTTGCATCGAGTGGAGCGCCTGACGCGGCGGGCAAAGGGCGTCGACCGGTCCAAGCTTGGGGGTAGGTTACGACATCTAGATTAAGTTTGCAGGGGTCTGTCTGGATATCTCGAGTATCGTTAGTCGCAACTGTGTAGCCATTTGGATAGGGAACAGAAGTCTGAGTACTCACAGAGTAGGTGGTTGAACTTTCAACGATTACGCTGACTTTACCTACGGCACTCCCGCTCGGTCCTGTGCAGGTAATATCTATACTAATGTTGCTAGCAGAAGCCTTTTGCACATCTCTTCGACCTGAAGTCGCGACGGTGCCCGTCAGGTCTCCAGCAAGGGTGCAAGAAATCGCCCCTGTCGAAGACCAGTTGATCGCAACAGGTTGGTTGATGATCGCTTTTTGTACATTGGCTTCTATTTCAACTGTGGGCGGTAAAGCCGTAACCGTGATCGGTCCACTGCTGCTGCCGCTGCTGCCACCACAACCAGTCAGAGCCAACGCTCCCGCTGCAATTGCCATCAAAGCTTGATTTTTCATGAAGCGCCCAATCGTCTGATTATTAGAAGCATTTTATGACCCCGCGCTGCAGCTTAAGCAATGACGATTACCAGCATTATTTGCGGAGGAAATGTGCTTGGATTGACGCCGGTTAAAGGAGCGATTGTTGTCGGGAAACTCGACCAGCTTATCCCGACAATGGATAACGACATGCGATCATGCAAATGCATATCCCCGCACGTTAGATTTTTATGCAGCAGATAGAAGCTCTTGGGCTTGACCAATCGCCCTTTGATGGGCAGTTGTCCGCGCATGAACCAATTAACTGTTAGCCAAGCCGTACTTTCGCGCCGTTCTGTCCGCGCGTTTACACCCAAAACCGTTCCGTTGGAGCTGCTGCATCGCGTCATGGACAAGGCAAGATGGGCGCCCTCGGGCTGCAATTTCCAGCCTTGGGAAGCAACGATATTAACAGGCGCGCCGCTTGCTGAACTGCAACAGAAAATGCTGGTTTCGCCGATGCAGGATCCGCCCGAATATTCATGGTCAGACCCAGAGGTCATCCCTGAATGCAAAGCCCGCCTGGCGCAGGTTGGGGCGTCCATGTATCAAGCTATGGGTATTGGTCGCTCTGAAACGGATGCGCGCGGTGATTTCGTTCGTAACAATGTAATGTCGTTCAATGCCCCTGCTGTATTGCTGTGCTATTTTGACCGCCGCATGGGATCGCCGCAATGGTCCGACGTTGGTATGTGGCTCCAGACCGTCATGCTGTTGCTTCGCGAAGAAGGGCTGGACACCTGCCCTCAAGAATTTCTCTCCATGCATGCAAAGCTCATCAAAGAGTTTATCGGTGTTTCGGATGAAACGCACATTTTCTTCTGCGGCATTGCCATTGGCTATCGTGATGAAGACGCACCGGTAAACGGGTTTGAGCGTCAGCGGGAGCCAGTGGAAGGTAATGTGCGCTTCGTCGGTTTCTGAAATCAGCACGGACTGAACACCGCGGACAAGATGTAAATTCATCTGTGGGCCGTGTTAGCCAACACGGTTTGCGCGCCTTGATTACGATTTTGTGACCGAAAATTTGTTCTTTCTTCATAAATTTGACGCAGTTCTGACATCGTACTTTGGCAAACGAAATTTATGGCCCTCTTGTCTATCGGGGGTAGTTTGTGCGTTGGTCGATTGTCATACCTGTCTATAATGAAGCGGACTTTCTGCCGCGGACTTTAGCATCGATTATTGCGCAAGCCACCGCGTTCGATTTGATCATTGTCGACAATGGCTCGACCGACGGCTGCATTGATAACGCCCGCATGCAGCTGGCCGATTATTCGGGTAAAGTAACCTTTTTACATGAGCCCCGGCCTGGCCAGGTATATGCGTTGCAAACGGGCATCGCTGCGGTTGCCTCCGAATTCACGGCGATTTGTGACGCGGATACATATTACCCGCCGCAATATCTCTCGACTGCGACGCATTTGTTTGATGCAAAGGGTGCCAACTATGTGGCGGCATGTGCCTGTTTGCGCCGTGAACCCTTTTTCAGGGGGCTGGGCAGCATGGCACATCGTCTGCTCGCCGCGTTCATCTTGCCCCATCAGAACCATACCAGCGGCGCTGCGCAAATGTTTCGCACAGACGCATTGCGTGCAGCAGGCAGCTACGATCCGTTGCTTTGGCCTTATGTTTTAAAAGACCATGAACTGATGCATCGCGTGTTGAAGTTAGGGCGGCAAATCTACCATCACACATTATGGTGTACGACATCTGACCGGCGCGCTGATCGCGGCAAAGTGCGTTGGACCTTATCGGAGCGGGTCGTTTACCATTTGACACCTCGGTCACGGCAGCATGATTTCTTTTACCAGTTTTTGGCGCGCCGGTTTGATGCCCGGGGTCAGCGCGACACCGTACTTCGCGAACGTGATTGGTCGGTAGCTTGACCTTCACTGCTACCCCATTTGCGCATTTGGAGCTGCCGACTTTAAAGCCCGAGAAAAACCTGTGGTCGACATGGCTATCGCGCGGCCTTTCGGCGGCTCTCCTGATCGCCATTGTGCTGCAACTTGGGCAGATCAACACCGCGCAACTGCATGATACATTACCTGAAAACTTGTGGTTTTTGCCTGTGTTGTTGGCGCTTTATTTCGCGCTGCCTATTGCCGATTGGATTATCTTTCGGCGTCTATGGATACTACCTGTTTCGGGATTCTTTATCCTTCTTGCCAAACGCATCGGCAATGAGGTTCTGATATCCTATTCCGGCGAAGTGTATTTTTATCTGTGGGCACGAAAGCGCACAGAGCTAAGCTCGGCGCCTTTTGGAGCGATTAAGGACGTCAATATATTATCAGCTTTGGCGGCCAACCTTATCGCGTTGCTTTTGCTGTGCGTGACTTACCCTTTTGTCTCGCAACTACATCTTGGTGCATACACGGATGCTTCCGTCCTTTCCGCAGCCATTTTTTTAATCCTGTCGTTCGTTGTTCTGTTTTTTTCGCGCCGCGTGTTCACACTGGAACGCCCCGAACTTTGGTGGATTTTTGGGGTCCATATTATCCGGTTATCTGCGGGCACGCTGCTATGTGCCTTATTATGGTATGTAATTCTGCCCGGCCCACATTTCGGTTTCTGGCTGGTTTTGTCTATGATCCGGCTTTTGGTCGGACGGTTGCCATTTCTGCCAAATAAAGAAGCCCTTTTCGCCGTAATCGCAGTGTTCCTGGTTGGACAAGATAGCGCAGTATCCACGCTGATAACCCTTACCGCGACCGCAATGTTGGCGCTGCATTTCATAGTCGCGGCGATGTTAGGCGGCGGGGCACTTTTCTCCCGATACCAAGGCATGCTTCCCGAAAAGGCAAGGGCATGATGAGGTACATCTTGGCACTCGCTGCAATCGGGCTCTCTGTGCCCACAAACGCGGTTGTACCCTCTAAATCCGAGCGCGGGCGAAGCGGGGCTGACTGCCGGACAGCGGAATCTGGTCCTGCGGTGCGGGTCAATGTTTTGGGTTTAAAGGACCGCCGAGGTAAACTCATCCTCGAATTATACCCCGAAAATGATTCAGATTTTCTGCAAAGTGACAAGATATTGATCGCGGCAGGCAAACCCTTTCGGCGGGTGCCGATGACCACGCCAAATATGGGACCTGTGACGATGTGTGTTCGCGCGCCAGGCCCTGGAAATTATGCCCTGGTTCTGCTGCACGATCGAGATGACAACGGTAAATTCGGTTTATCGGGCGATGGTGTAGGTTTTGCCAACAATCCTAAACTCGGCTTCCGCAAACCCCAGGCAAAAGTAGCGGGACTTGCCGTCGGTTCTGGTGTGCGATCAATTTCGATAGTCATGAATTATCGGCAAGGATTTGGCGTTGGCCCAATCAAAGGCCAGGCCGCGGAGGGACAACCATGAAGATCGTCGATGTCTGCGAGTTTTATGCCCCTGAAGGCGGCGGAGTGCGAACCTATATTCACGCTAAGCTCGCAATCGGCGCTCGGCTTGGACACCAGATAATTGTCATTGCGCCTGGCAACAAGGACGAAGTTGTCGAATATGAAAATGGGTGCCGGATCATTTATGTTAAAGCCCCCGCGCTGCCATTTGATAAGAAATATGGCATGTTTTGGGACGCAGCGCCGGTTCACGCCATATTGGACGCCGAGCAACCCGATGTGCTGGAGGCATCCTCCCCGTGGCGCGGCGCGTGGGTTGCAAAAAGCTGGAAAGGCCACGCACTTCGGTCAATGTTCATGCACCATGACCCGCTTTCGGCATGGGCATATCGCTGGTTTGACGGCGTTGCACCGCGCGATGTCATCGATCGGCAATTTGAATGGTTCTGGCGCTATCTCAGGCGCATGTGCAACAGCTTTGATTTCACAATATGCGCGTCGCCAAGCCTTCAAAAGAGGCTAACGGGTGGCGGCATACGGGGTGCTGTCAACATCCCGATGGGCGTCGATGCGGGCGTTTTCTCTCCAGCGCGGAGGCACATGTCTGTTCGGCGAGACTTGTTAGCGCGCTGTAATCTGCCGGATACGGCGACTTTATTGTTGGGGATCGGTCGGCATACTCCGGAAAAGCGCTGGCCTTGCGTTATAGACGCTGTCGGACGTGTAGCTGCGAAACGGCCTGTAGGGTTGGTTCTCATCGGCAATGGTCACCAGCAGGCTTCGGTGATTGAACATGTAAGCGGCAATCCGCATATCCAGTTGCTGGAACCCGTGCGCAATCGGACGGCGCTGGCCACCATCATGGCAAGCTGTGATGCACTCGTCCATGGTTCATCCGCAGAAACATTCGGGCTCGTTGCGTCAGAGGCATTAGCATCTGGTCTCCCATTGATAGTTCCTAATGGAGGTGCGGTCGCAGACATCGCGCTTCCCGATTTTAGCGAAACCTATACGCCCGGAAATGCGCATGCCGCCGCGGATGCAATTATGCGTCTTCTCGATCGCGACAGGGATCAGCTTCAATATGCCGCACACCGCGCGGCCGCAACGGCGCGAACGCTTGATGACCATTTCGCAGCACTGTTCCAAACTTACGCACAAGCAATTTCAGAAAAGAGGGAGGCAGCGTGATGACTGCAATCATAAGTGTTTACCGTCAGGTCGCCATCGTCCCGACACGGAAAATAAGACAACGGTTTAAGCGGAATATGCGTTACCCCAAGCCACTTTGGTACCAGCTCCTGCGCTTTGCATTTCGTAACAGCGGGAAATAGGCGGCGTAAAAAGGGAAGCTTACAATTCCTTATAAAAAGATGGAATGTAACAGAGCTTGTGAGCAACTGCGCGCTGGAATGCATTCAACCGATGCCGGTGTCGGAATTGCGTTAAGAATTGCTCAGCCTGCAACGATACGTTGCAGTAGCCACATGGCCGCAACGCTACCGATCGCATAAGCGCCGATAATGTGGGCGCGGGCCGCGTAGAGGGCGTTTGCCCTACGCAGTGCCCCTAATATCAACATGGCACCGCTCACGATGACAATTTGGCCAGCCTCAACCCCCAGATTGAATGTCAGCAACGCCATAGGAACTTCGCCCTGGGGCAATCCGATCTCGGCGAGCGCGCCTGCAAAGCCGAAGCCGTGCAATAAACCGAACAGGAAGGCGACAACCCATGGGATACGTTCTGATAGGCGCGGCGCGCCCGGTTCGCGTTTCACAATCTCCACAGCTAGAAACACAATAGACAGCGCGATAGCAGCCTCGACCGGCGGGCCGGGCAAACTGATCAGTTCAAGCGTCGTTGCCACTAAAGTGATGGAGTGCGCCACGGTAAAGGCTGTGACTGTAGTTATGACACGCCTTGCACCATTGAGCAGCAGCACAAGACACAGCACAAACAACAGATGGTCATACCCCATGAGTATATGTTCGACACCCGTCACGAAATAGGTGCGTGCCACCTGCCACCTGTCAGGCGTCTGCGCGATGACAGCGGCGGGGTTAGCCGGCGTCAGCCTTGCTGCCTGCGTTATGCCGGTTGCAGACTGATATCGCAGCAGCGCATCGGCTGCTGTGTCCTCTATACCGCTTAGGCGGACCGAGCGGCCAGCCAATGTCCCGCGGCACATGATGTCCCAGCGCGCGAGCAATGCAGCCGCGTCAATGCTGCGCACCGGTTCGGTTGCGGTGCAATCATTTGGAAAAACCGGCACCACGCGTGCGGCAAGGCCGGGCCGGATGGGTGCTTTCCATGTGATGCCATATTGATGCACCGCCGCGTTTGGGGCGGTCATTTCCCGAATTTCTAGATAGCCCGGCCGTAAATCGTCAGCGCGGACATCCGCGGTGAAGCCCGCGGCGAGCAATATCAAAAGAAGGATGCGGAAAATCACGGCTTGGCGATGCGGATGTCATATCCGTCCAGCAGCGCCTGATATGCGGCGGCTTCGCGAGTGGTCTGTGTTTCTGCACGCCAGTCATTGGAGAGACGTTGGCGGATATCCGACAATTTGGGCGTGTCCGAAGCAACGACCTTGCGCACGCGCACTGCATGCCAACCAAAACCGGATTGCACAGGCCCGCTCCAGCGACCTTGCGGCAGCGTGCGCAGGCTGTCGGCAAAAGCGTCGCCAAATTGCCGTGCCACAGCATCTGACGGCGCGCTGTCCATGCTTGCGGCGACACTGAGCGGTTGAGCTTGCACGGGTTTGCCAGCGATCAGGGCCGCCAGCGATGCTTTGGCTTTGTCTTCCTCTTCGCCCAAAAATTGCTGGTCAAAACTGAATGTCGGTTTTTCGGCGTACCGCATTTTGTTGGCGGCGTAAAAACGTTGCAGCGTTGTATCGGACGGCTCCATATTCTGGATTTCCGCTGTTGCGAGAAATTCCATTTTGGCGCGCAAACGGCGGCGGATGATCGGGTCATCGGCATCAAGGCCAAGGCGCATTGCCTCGCGAAAATAGACTTCTTCCTTGATATAATCGCGGATGACGCTGTCGAGCTCTTGGGCGCTGGGCGGACGGCTCCATGTCTGTTCCCATTGCGACGCGAGGCGCGTGACCTCTGCCTCATTAATCGTGATGCTCCGGTCAAGACTGTCTTCACCGCCGAACTGACCCATCACAAGGAATAGGGCAGACCCCGCGGCAAGAAAATGAACGAGCGGCTCACGGAGCGCCTGCTTAAACACATTGGCCATCATAAAATTGCAACTCCAGGTCCAGGGCGCTCTACCATGATGATGGGGGCGTTGCCTTCAGGCGTTCTATACTCCGCCGCGATTGCGGCTTGCGCGTCCGCAACCATTGCGCTTGGCATAACCGCTACACACGCGCCGCCAAACCCGCCACCGGTCATGCGCGCCCCGCCTTGCGTGCCAATCGCCTTTTGCAACATCACGACCAGCGCATCAACTGGCGGCACAGTGATTTCGAAATCATCACGCATAGACCTATGGCTTTGCGCCATCAGCATGCCAAGCGTTGCAAGGTCGCTCTTGGCAAGCGCGTCGGCGGAATCCAGCGTGCGTTGGTTCTCGGTAATGACATGGCGGGCCCGCATTTTGGTGACCGCGTCCAGACTTGCTGCGGCCAGCATGTCCAGATCTGCGTCGCGCAAGGCTGGCACGCCCATGGCTCTCGCCGCTACCTCACACTGACGCCGCCGTGCGTTATAATGCCCGTCAACCAATCCACGCGTGACGCCGGAATGTACGATCATGATCGCGACATCATCAGGCACTGGCACGTCGGTCAAACCAAGGCTGCGGCAATCGATTAACAGCGCATGGCCAGCCTTGCTTTGTGCGGAAATCAACGGGTCCATGATGCCGCATTTTGTGCCGACAAAATCGCACTCCGCCCGTTGCGCGATCTGCGCGAGGCGGGTGTTGTCTATGTCGATGCCAGTCAGTGCCGACATGGCCTTGCCCAACGCTACCGCAAGCGAGGCCGAGGATGATAGCCCAGCGCCTTTTAGCAGGTTGCCCGCAATGGCGATTTTAGCGCCGCTGAGGGCATAGCCTGCATTTTGCAGGGCCAACATCATTCCGCGCACATAATCGGCCCAGGGCTGCTCTATATTGCCTTCTAGGGGTGGTTCTAAGCTGAACTGATCGCCCACGTCGCCGAAGTCGGCGGCGACGACTTCGACATTGTTATCATGGCGTTTGCTGACTGCAACCATGGTCGCAGGACCGATGGCGCAGGGCAGGACAAAACCGTCATTATAATCCGTATGCTCGCCGATCAGGTTAACCCGGCCCGGCGCGCGCACGACGAGGTCGGGGCCGTGGCCAAATCGCGCAGCAAAGCTGGCCGTGACGCGATCGTGCAGCGCTTGGTCCTGCGGCGTCATGGCGTGCTCCGGTAATGGATTTTGGGCGTGGCGCGCAAATGTTCGGCAGCGGTTTCTGGCGTCAGGTCGCGCTGCGCCTCGGCAAACATTTCATAGCCGACCATGAACTTGCGCACACTGGCCGAGCGCAGCAGTGGCGGATAAAAATGCGCATGCAATTGCCAATGCGGGGCATCGGGGGAGGCGCTTGGCGCGCCGTGCCAGCCCATCGAATATGGAAAACTGGTCTGGAACAGATTGTCATAGGCTATGGTGACCGCCTTTAGGATATCGGCAAGATTATCACGCTGCGGGGGCGTAAGCGCGTTCAGGCGCTGAACGGCAAAGCGCGGGAGTAGCAAGATTTCATACGGCCAGCTTGCCCAATAAGGCACGACCGCAATCCAATGATCGTTGCTTGCGACAGTACGCGCTTTGTCCTCGGCCTCTTGCGCGGCATAGGTCAGCAGCATCGCTGACTGGTGTTGTTCAAACCAAGCTGCTTGCGTTGCATCCTCACAGGCGGGCTCGGCAGGGACATAATCGGTCGCCCAAATCTGACTATGTGGATGCGGGCTGGAGCAGCCCATCATCGCGCCCTTGTTTTCGAAAGTCTGGACATAAGCATAAGCGGCGGAAAGCTCTGCTTCTTGCGCGGCCCAAGTGTCGACGACCCTGCGAATGTCGCCCAATGGCATTTCGGGCAGGGTTTTTCCATGGTCGGGGGAAAAGCAAATTACTCTACAGGTTCCATGCGCGAGAGCCCCACGAAACAAGGGTTTGCTTTCGGCTACTCCGCACCCTTCGCCGGGCATCAATGCGGCAAAGTCATTGTCGAAAATATAGACATTTTTGTAATCGGGATTGCGCACACCGCCAGCGCGCGTGTTGCCCGCGCACAAATAACAATCGGGGTCATGCTTTGCCCGAACGGCATTGTCGGGCGTATCCTGCTGTCCCTGCCACGGACGTTGGGCCCGATGCGGGGACACCAAAACCCATTCGTTTTTCAGTGGATTAAAGCGGCGGTGGGGCTGCTCACTCAACGACATTGGGCAGTTTCCAATCAATCGGGGGACGCCCGTTGCTAGCCAGAAAGGCATTGCATTGCGAGAAATGTTTGCACCCCAAAAAACCGTTATGCGCCGATAAGGGCGATGGATGCGCCACCTTGAGCACAAGATGGCGGCGGCTATCGACATTTGCTGCTTTTTTGTGGGCATAAGCGCCCCAAAGCATAAATATGACGGGTTCCTGCTGGTCGTTCACGGCCGCCACGATAGCGTCCGTGAATTGCTCCCACCCCTTTTTGCTGTGTGCGGCGGCTTTGCCCATTTCGACGGTCAGCACGCTGTTGAGCAGCAGGACGCCTTGTTTGGCCCAATGCTCCAGAAAGCCATGCGTTGGGCGTGGGATACCCAAGTCGCTTTCCAGCTCTTTGTAGATGTTCAATAGGCTTGGTGGCGGACGCACGCCGTGTGGCACGCTGAAACACAGACCATGTGCTTGGCCCGCCCCATGATAGGGGTCTTGCCCCAAAATCACGACGCGCACTTTGTCTAAAGGCGTCAGCTCAAGCGCACGAAACCAGGCGTCGTGCGGCGGGTAAATCGTTTTGCCCGCTCCCATCTCGGCGTCCAAAAAGCTTTGGAGCGCCAGCGTCTCTTGTGAGGCCAGCGCGCCTTGTAGCGGCGCTTTCCAAGCGTCGGGTAACGAAAAGGCGGTCATTCTGCCTTTGGCGGCGCAGTCAATAAATCTGTCCAGGCCTTAGTCTCTTTCGATGTTGCTGGACCAAGCAATTCCATTGCGTGGCGCAACCGCTCCCGAATGATGTCGCGGCCAAGATGGGTGATGGCATCGAACAAGGGAACGCCCTGCACGTTTCCGGTGATGGCAATGTAAAATGGCCGGATGACGTCCTTCAATTTGGCATCCAGAACCTCGGCGGTGCGGCGTAAGCTTGCTTCAACACCTTCTTTGTTCCACGCGATCATGCCGTCGAATTGCTGCAAAGCGATAGTGTAGGCGGCGCGCTGCACATCCTGCTCAAGCTTTACACCGTCGCGCAGCCGTTCAGCTGTCATGCCATCAATCCGGTTCATGAAGAACATCGCGGTCAGGCCACCAAGGTCGGACATTTTGGTAATCCGCGCCTGCGCCATTTCGGCGATGGGCGTCAGGTAGTTATCATTGAGCGCCCATGCCTTGACCGCATCAAGGAACTCCGAAACGCTCAATTCCTCGCGCAAATATCGGCCATTTAACCAATCCAGCTTCGAAGTGTCGAACACAGGTCCGCCAAGCGAGATATTGTGGACATCAAATTCGTCGATCAATGTCTGCAACGAGGTTTTTTCATCTTCTTCGCTGGCCGATTTGATAAACAGACCAAGGAAGTTCTGCATCGCCTGCGGCAAATAGCCTGCGCGCTGATAATATAAAATGCTTGTCGGGTTTTTCCGCTTCGACAGTTTCGATTTGTCGGCGTTGCGCAACAACGGCAAATGCGTGAGCACGGGAGGCTCCCAACCGAAATATTGATACAGCAACAAATGCTTGGGTGCCGACGAAATCCATTCCTCGCCACGCATCACATGGGTAATTCCCATAAGATGGTCATCGACAACATTGGCGAGATGGTAAGTGGGCAGGCCGTCGGATTTCATTAGCACCTGCATGTCGACGACAGAATATTCGAACTCTATCTCACCGCGCAGAGTGTCCTGAACGATGCATTTGCCTTCGGCAGGGATTTTCATGCGGACGACATGGGGGACGCCTTCGCTGTCAAGTTTTGCAGCATCGTCAGCGTTCATTGAAAGGCATGTGCCATCATATTTCGGCGGTTGTTTCGCCGCAATTTGCGCAGCGCGCGAGGCTGCAAGTTTTTCAGGCGTGCAATAGCATTTGAACGCATGGCCATCGGCAAGTAACTGGTCGCAATGTGCGGTGTAAATCGCGCTGCGTTCCGACTGGCGATAGGGACCATGCGGGCCGCCGACATCGGGACCTTCATCCCAGCTCAGGCCAAGCCAGCGCAGCGATTCCAGGATCATTTTCTCAGACTGCGGTGTTGAGCGCGCCTGATCGGTATCTTCAATCCGCAATAAAAATTCGCCCCCGTGCTTTTTGGCAAAGCAGTAATTGATAAGCGCGATATAGGCGGTGCCGACATGTGGGTCGCCCGTTGGCGAAGGCGCTACCCGGGTGCGGACTGGACGGGTGATGGCAGTCATAATTGTGGCTTCTTTCAATGTCGGTTTGGCGGGCCTCTATCAAGCTGATCGCCGCTTGTCATCTTTGCGGTGC
>CAIJLW010000096.1 GCA_903821685.1 uncultured Sphingomonadales bacterium
GCTGCTCGCGGGCGCGTGAACAACGGCCGATGCGCGGTGCCGGTCAGCTCCGGCCAGCGCAGTAGGTCCCTCGCAATTCCCATGGGCGTCATGGTGCTCGCCGCTCAGCCTCCCATCAAGATGCTGCGCCCAGACGCTTACGCACGAACAACGATAGATAGCGTACAGGCCTTCGTAGCATCACCTTGGAGGCCCAAGTGCCATCATCACGAGTCAAGTCGACCCACACCGACCCAAGTTGGTTTGACCAACTGTCGCCCACCGCGCTGATCCGCGAACAGCAAATCCTTCCAGGCCCGGACAACCCAAGTCCTCTGATCAACGTCTCACCAAGCACATGGTGGCGATGGGTTCGCTCTGGTCGGGTGCCAGCACCCCGTAAGTTGTCGACGGGCGTCTCCGCCTGGCAGGTAGCTGAACTGCGTGCCTTTCTCGACAACCCCGTCGGCTTCAAATCGCTGAAGGGGGGCGTGTAATGAGCCGCCACAACCTCAACCATCAGCCTTCATCGCAGCCTTCGGCCATGCCCTACGGTCATGCTCGGTGCCCCCACTGCACGACTATCTTCGACCTTGAACACGCAGAGCCTAGCTTTTGCGAACCATATGGTGATAAAGAAGCCGTCATATATGTTCTTTGTCGGTCGTGCCATGGTCAATTTACGTCTGATACTACTGCGCGCCGACAAATAACCAATGAAAGCTTCAGAAACGTGAAGCAGGACTACATTGCCAATAAAGAACACCCGCTACCTTGGGCGGTAACTACACAACTGACGATGAAGATAAACGACTTCAACATAGTCGCAGCCATTGAAAAAGGCAGCGGTTTAACGCGAGAAATATACTTCGGGCTCTTGGCCGGAACGCAAGAACTATACGTTTTTCCAAGCGGCATCAAGCTGATTGTTCCTGTTTCTGCCAACAAACATGGGAGAGCATCATGATTGCAACCGATCAAATAAAAAAGATTTGGCAGCTAGTTGCCGTAAGCGACTCCAGCATACTGGAACTAAGGGCGATATGGCCGCCAGGAATAATGCCTCGCAAGTCAACCGTAACGGCGCATTTCCGAGTGAAGGATTATCCATCAATTGCCGCCTGTAAAGCGGAATTTGAAGCTGAGGCTCTACGCCTAAATGACGTTGGATACAATGCCTACGTCATGATGAACCCAATTACACCATCATTTATTGGAGGCGCAGCAAAGGATGGCGACATAAGTCACAGGAATATATTACTGATTGATATAGACCGGGTTGAAATGAAAAAAGAGCCAGCGAATGACGCCGAAGTTGAGGCTGCGGGTGCCCTGGCCAAAACCGTGATGGCCTGCCTCGATCACCTGGGCTGGCCTGATCCTATCCGCGTTATGTCCGGTAACGGACATCACCTGTACTACGCCTTGCCTGACACCCCCAATAATGAAGATGCAAAGCTGAACGTCCAATCACTTTTGAAAGCGTTGGCTGCCAAGTTTGACAATGAAACTGTAAAGATTGACACGGCAGTTTTCAACGCGTCAAGATTCACCAAGGTGGTGGGCACCATTGCTCGCAAGGGTATCGAATCAGAGGGGCGTCCATACCGTATGGCGCATACGCTATGAATAATGATGGATTGGAACTTATTAAGCAAACCGTCGCTGCTCTACGAGCGTCCGCAACACCTCCGTCACCTCAGGATAAAACTACCGAACCGAGTCGGATACAGTTAATTTTGAGGGGTGGTGGTACGCCAGAATCAGTGCATGAAATCGCAAGGCTGGAGAGCGCCCTTGCTGATCTAACTTCGGACATCGGACGCGGCCACGGCTCGTTCTTTACCCAGGACGGGCAACCAGAGGCTGACTACTGGCTGGCTGCTCTATGGGCCATTGCCGGGCTTGGATGGGCGCGTGGAGAGGAGATTGCAAGGAACTGGTCTCAGCAGTGTGCTGCACGGTATACCGACGAAGGGTTCGACAAAGCTTGGCGCAGTTACA
Organism: uncultured Sphingomonadales bacterium; assembly: GCA_903821685.1. Classification (GTDB taxonomy): domain Bacteria; phylum Pseudomonadota; class Alphaproteobacteria; order Sphingomonadales; family Sphingomonadaceae; genus Sphingorhabdus_B; species Sphingorhabdus_B communis. The sequence goes on from CAIJLW010000096.1 coordinate 1,984, forward strand.
AACCGAACCATCCGACACCCGTTGGAATCGGCTCTCTATACAAGCGAGCTATGCAACTGGGCAGGCAGAGCAAGGAGCCTGCCGCGCCAAACACGCAATGCTACAGGCAACTCAGCCTTCTGGAGCAAGTCGATCAGACAGATGCGGGCAACGCAGCGCTCTTATACAACCTGAGCGATGATGAGTTAAAGTATATTCACGAGCGCAAGTGTTGGATTGTCTGGTCGAGTGATCGTTGGCAAATTGATACCGGCAATGCATTGGCACACCAAAGAATGCTAGAAGTGTCAATTTATCATCAGGATAAGTCGAAGGAGTTGATGAAACAAGCAGATGACTCAGCGTTCAGTGCAGACCAAGCCAAGAGCTTGCGCAAAGCGGGCTTGGGTTCGCTGAGGTGGTCTTTACAGTGCCGCAACAAGAATCGCCTCGACGCAATGCTTGCACTCGCCCAGCGGGATCCCCGGTTTTTGCTCAAGTCAAGTCAGCTTGATAGTAATCCTTGGCTGATTGGAGTAATTAATGGTGTGGTAGACATCCGAACCGGCACACTTAAACCTGACGGCAAGGCCGATTATGTGCTAAAGCGGTGTCCTGTACGATTCGACCCCAATGCAGTGGCATCAAAGTGGATTGAATTCATCGAAGAAATTACATCTACACCCGGCAGCATTGTCAACGGTAAGGTCGAAGGAACACCACGCCCGAAACTTGCCGACTACCTGCAAAAGGCATTAGGTTATAGCATGACGGGAATGGTGAATGAGCATGTTATGTTCATTGCAATTGGTCAAGGCTCAAACGGGAAAAACGTTCTACTTGACACATATAAAGAAATCTGTGGTGATTACTGTGAAACCATTTTGAGCACGAGCACGAATGCTGATGTTGCTGGCGCGCGATTTGATCAAGTTGGGCGAGGGACGGTAGAAGATCTCCCTCAGCGAGCTTGAACAAACGATCGCTGTGGGAGAGTCTCCTTTCGACCAAGATCGGAGACCATCACAGTGTGCCATGCCCTCCTGTATGACCAGAAGTTCCTCGCGCTGCTGCTGCGCATCGACCATGACCTGGCTGCGCGCAGGCGCGCCGATGGTTGCCAATGCGGGGGCGCGCTGCACCGCGCCGACTACCCGCGCAAGCCGCGGGGCTGCCCGGTTGAGGTTCGCGATGACCATTCTTCGCGCCTGAGCTTTTGTTGTGCAGTGTGCCGCCGGCGTGCGAC
>CAIJLW010000097.1 GCA_903821685.1 uncultured Sphingomonadales bacterium
CGGAGTTAATGCCTGCAGTCTCGGTGAAAAGCTGCTTGCCAGTTACGGTACGCTCGAGATGTCCGCCATAACGCGGGCTGCCGGTGAAATCGATAATCTGCACTGCCGGGTCGTCGATGAAGCGCTGCGCGACGGGCGCGTCGAGCGTGTCCACAGCCAACGTGACAAGGTTTGGATCGCAGCCATAGTCCGCCAGCACCTTACGGCATTCGCGCACAGCAATCGCCATGGGTAGGATGGCAATAGGGTGTGGTTTGACGATCACTGGATTGCCAGCAGCAAGGCTGGCAAACATCGCCGGATAGGCATTCCAGGTGGGAAAAGAAGCGCAGCAAATGACCAAGCCGATTCCACGCGGGACGAGCGTGTAAGTCTTTTCGAGCGATACATCTTCCTTGCCAAAGGTTCGATCCCAGCGCGCATTGGGGGTAACGGCCCGCATCGCTTTTGCGGCATAGGCCAGCGCCTCGATCCCACGGTCGAGCGCATTGGGACCACTCCCACTGAATGCTTGCGTATAGCTTTGCCCGGCGACATGCATCACGCTATGCGCCATCTGAAAGTTGCGATCATAGAGCCTCAGTGCCATTTCAAGGCAAAGCGCAACGCGCACTTCCGGGTCGACTTTGCGCCAACAGGTCATGGCGCGGGTAGCGGCCAAAATCAGCTCCGCAGGTTCGCTTACGGGATAATCGATACCGAGGTGTTTACGCGTGAATGGGGAAACTTCCTGCCCGCTACGTCCCGCTATGCCCGGTTGTTCTAGTTCAAACGGCTTTCCCAGCTGCGCCTCGAATGCAGCCTTCCCCTCTTCAGCCTTTCCCGGTGCATGAAACTTGCCGCTGGGTGAGTCGCGAAAGGGACTCCAGCTGCGGCGGGTCTCAACCGCTTCAATTGCAGTGGCGAGAAGTTTTGCATGGCGCTCGGCAAGATTTGAAAGTGTTTCGGTCATGCAGGCTCTTTAATTTAGGCGTTCAACGATCATCGCGGCACCTACGCCCGTCGCACCGGTGGTAACGATCAGGCCAAGCGAGGCTTTGGCTGCGTCCAGTGTGTCGAGCAGGGTCGAGGTCAGGATCGCGCCCGACGCGCCCATTGGGTGCCCCTTGGCCAGATGCCCGCCAGCCACATTGACCCGCTCGGGATGCGGTTCCCGGTCCCGCAGGAATTTGGCAATGGTAACGGCAAATGCCTCCATGAATTCGATGCGGTCGATTTGGTCGAGCGATAGGCCAGCGCGCGCCAAAGCCTTATCCATTGCCGCAAGGCCAGCCGTAAACGAAGCCTCGGGGTCTCCCCCGCTCTCTGCATAAGCCAGCACCCGCGCGCGCGGATATGCGCCAATTCCGGAGCCGCCGACTAGCGCCAGTGCCGCCCCATCGCAAACGGGGGGAGCATGCGCCAGCGTGTGGATAGGTTCAAAGCCTGCGCCGCCCAGTGCGCCCGCAAAATCAGCTTGCAGCGCGCCAAAGGCAGGTGCCGCGGCGGCGAGGCTTTCCGCTGTTGTTGTAGGCCGGATGCATTCCTCGCCCGCTAGCTTGCCCACGGCGATGCGCGAGTGCTGCAGTTGCGGATCATGCTCGGCGGCGGTTGCCCTTTGCTGTGAAACCAGAGCAACTGCATCAAGCGCAAGACGCCCCAGACCTTCGGTATGGGCAAGCCGGTCAGCGGCAAGCACGGGCGGAATATAGCGCGCGCGTGGCGGCAAACTCTCATCGCTATAATAGCTGGCCTTGTCACTCATGAAAGGCGTCTGGCTCATCATTTCGACGCCGCCTGCAAGAACTGCGTTGGCTTGTCCGCTGCCGACCATGGCAATGGCCTGTCCAATAGCGGACAATCCCGACGCGCAATAATTGTTGATGGTGTGCGCTGCTACGCTGTCGTCCAACCCGGAATGGAGTTTGGAGATGAGCGCAATGTTAGCACCCTGCGCCCCGCTCTGCGTCACGCAGCCTAGCAACAGCGCCTCGGCCCTTTCTATTGCACTCCCCTTACGATCCTTCAGAGCCTCAATCTGTGTTCGGACAAGCTCCTGCGGACTCAGATTTGCAAGCCCGCCGTCGAGCCGCGCCTTGCCGCGCGGCGTTCGGACAGCATCAAACAGGAAAACATCTGTCACGCCTTAGACGCCGACCACAAAGCTGACGGAGGTAGTTGCACTACCGCCTACATTGAAGGTAGCAAAGTTCTTTGCGCCTTCTACCTGATAGTCGCCAGCATTACCTGTAACCTGTCGCCAGCTGTCTAGCATCATGCGCACGCCCGTTGCGCCGACCGGATGGCCTAACCCTATCAGCCCGCCCGATGGATTGACAGGAAGCTTGCCACCGAGCGCAATCGTGCCGTCCTCAACCGCACGCCAGCTCTCACCAGGAGGGGTGATGCCGAAATGGTCGATCGCCATATACTCTGTGATCGAGAAACAATCGTGCACCTCAACGCCGTCACAGCCATAGACGTCTTCCATGCCG
>CAIJLW010000098.1 GCA_903821685.1 uncultured Sphingomonadales bacterium
CTGCAGCAAAACTGCACGCTTTTTTGGTGTACCGAAACGAATAAGGGCGCCTTGGTCGACCCGGGTGGTGATCTCGACAAGTTGAAAGCAGCCGTCGCGCAAACGGGCGTTCAACTTGAAAAATTATTGATCACGCATGGCCATCTCGACCATTGCGGGCAAGCCGGAATGCTCGCCCAGGAATTGGACTTGAAAATCGAAGGCCCGCATGAGGACGACCGTTTTTGGATTGAGAAGTTGGACGATGACGGCGCGCGCTATGGCATGGAAGCGCATAGTTTTGAGCCCGACCGCTGGTTGGTTGACGGAGACACCGTGACTGTCGGCAATCTCACGCTCGACGTTATTCATTGCCCCGGCCACACGCCCGGACATATTATTTTCCATCACGGACCCAGTCGCCTTGCGATTGTGGGCGATGTCTTGTTCCAAGGGTCGATTGGCCGCACAGATTTTCCGCGTGGCAATCACGCCGATCTGATTAATGCGATCACCACGAAGCTGTGGCCGTTAGGGGATGACATTACATTCATCCCCGGACACGGTCCAACCAGCCAGTTTGGCTATGAACGACTCCACAACGCCTTCGTGGCCGACGACGTTCTGGCAGCCCGTTAGGTTACAGGGCCGTATAAACAGTCGACAGCGCCCAGCCCGATAGGCCAAGCAGTGTGATCATTGTAATGAGCGTACCAACCATGCGGCCTTTGCCAAGCGATCCGCCGTCCATGCCTAAGCCATGGGCGAGGCGGCCGATGATATAGGCGATGCCAAGGCCCCACAGCCAGTTATTCGTTCCGCTGGTCGCCTCAAGTGCAGCAATCAGAATCAAGACGAAGGGCGCGCTTTCCACAAAATTTGCGTGCGCACGCATCCGTCGAATAACAAATTCACTGCCACCATCGCCAATCGAGACGCTCTCTTTTGTGCGTGCCTGGCCGCAACGGATCATCAGCCAGATATTCACTAACGCTGCTCCTGCGGCGATTGTGAGGGTTACGGGTAAACTCAACATATATTCTCTCCCTGTTTGTGCCGGCGTGCTTAACTGCTATCTCTCGGCTTGCAAAGCACCGAAAAACAAGTATAGCGCGCCGCTCACACAGACATGTGCGGATGAATGAGGTTGATTCTGGCGATTGCTTGCCACGACCACCTCTTTCGCCTAGCATGGCATAGAACTTATTGACTTTGAAATGGAACAGGTGCCGAAATGGCTGTCCCCAAAAGAAAAACATCTCCTTCGAAGCGCGGTATGCGCCGCAGCCATGATTCGCTCAAAGTTGCTGCGTATCAAGAATGCGCCAATTGTGGTGAACTGAAGCGTCCGCACCATTTGTGCGATGCTTGTGGTCATTATAATGGCCGCGAAGTGGTGGCAGTCGCCTAATCCTTTTACAGGAGAATAGCTGGTGTCAATGAAACCGCGTATCGCCATTGACGCGATGGGCGGCGATGAAGGCGTATCTGTGATGATCGCAGGTGCGGCCTTGGCACGTCACCGGCACGACAGCTTTGAGTTTCTGCTGGTGGGCGATGAGACGCAGATTAAGTCCGCGCTCGACAAGCATCCCAATCTGCGCGCGGCATCCGAAATCTTGCACAGCGATATTGTCGTCACCCCTGATGACAAGGTCAGTGCTGCCTTACGCAAGGCAAAGACCAGCTCAATGGGCATGGCAATTAACGCGGTGAAATCTGGCGATGCCAGCGCGGCTGTCAGCGGCGGCAATACCGGGGCGTTAATGGCAACTGCCAAGCTTGCCCTGCGCACCATGCCCGGTATCGACCGGCCAGCGCTTTCCGCTTTGCTGCCGACACTGGAAGACACCGATGTGGTGATGCTCGATCTGGGCGCGAACACCGAGTGCGAAGCCAAAAATCTTGTGCAGTTCGCTATCATGGGCGCCGCATATTCGCGTATCATTTTTGGATTTGACCGTCCGCGTGTCCGGTTGTTGAATATCGGGACCGAGGAAATGAAGGGTACAGAATCGCTTCGTGATGCGGCCCAGCACCTGCGTGATGCCAGCGGGCTGCATATGGATTTCCAAGGTTTTGTTGAGGCCGACAAGATCAACCGCGGTGAATGCGATGTCGTCGTGTGCGATGGCTTCACCGGCAATATCGCGTTGAAATCTATTGAGGGCACCGCGCGCTTTGTAACCGACCTTTTGCGGCGGGCATTCACCAGCTCTATCCGTTCTAAATTCGGGTTCCTTGTGTCGCGACCAGCGACAGAGTTGCTGCGGCATCATCTTGACCCCAACAACCATAATGGCGCGGTTTTCATGGGTTTGAATGGTGTTGTCGTGAAAAGCCATGGCAGCGCAAATATCAAAGGTGTGGCGCATGCAGTCGAGGTCGCGGCCCGGCTCGTCGAAGAGGATATCACGGCACGTATCACGCAAGATCTGGCGCGGGTGCAGGCGGGGTGACTGAAGTCGCTCTTCGCGCCGTTTTAAAGGGCACTGGTTCGGCGCTTCCACGCAACCGCGTGTCTAACGCCGATCTTGCGGCGAAAGTTGATACTACTGACGAATGGATCACCGAGCGCACGGGCATAAAGTTCCGACATATTGCAGAGCCCGATGAAACGACATCCACGCTCGCTACGCAGGCTGCGCGCAATGCGCTTGATGCCGCCGGTATGCAGGCAAGCGACATCGACCTCATCATCCTTGCGACCGCAACGCCCGATCAGACCTTCCCTGCATCTGCGACACTGGTGCAGCACGCGCTTGGTTGCAATGGCGGCGTTGCCTTTGACGTGGCGGCGGTTTGCTCTGGCTTTCTGTACGCCTTTTCAGTCGCCGACAGCATGATTCGCGCGGGGTCGGCAACGAATGCATTGGTGATCGGCGCGGAAACTTTCAGTCGTATCCTTGATTGGGAAGACCGCACGACCTGTGTGCTGTTCGGTGATGGTGCTGGCGCCGTTGTCTTATCAGGCGAAGTTGGCATTCGCGGCGCGCTCGCGACGAAGTTGCATGCCGATGGGCAACATAATGAATTGTTATATGTTGATGGCGGCCCCTCCACCACGGGCACTGTCGGCAAATTGCGGATGAAGGGTCGGGAAGTTTTCCGTCACGCCGTAACCAATCTTACCAGTGTTCTGCACGAAGTGCTGGCATCCACCGACCTAACCGCAGAAGATATAGACTGGGTCGTGCCCCATCAGGCAAATGCCCGGATTATAGAGGCAACAGCCAAGAAACTTGCCCTTGATCCAAGCAAAGTGGTTATGACTGTCGACCAGCATGCAAACACATCTGCGGCGTCGGTTCCTCTCGCGCTGGATGTCGCTGTGCGCGACGGACGGATCAAACAGGGTGACATAATCGTTATTGAAGCCATGGGTGGCGGGTTTACATGGGGGGCGTCAATCGTCCGAATGTAGCAAGTTTTACCATATGGTGGTTTTACAATTATGAATTTTATTGTAAGTGAGCGCCAGATCCATCAGAAGTCGCAGGTCCGGAGACGAAAATGGTTGATACAGGTACTTTGACGCGCGCCGATTTGGCCGAGATGCTTAACCGTCAGATAGGTTTGTCGCGTGCAGATTCCGCCGCGATGATTGAGTCCATACTTGATCATATGACCGCTGCATTGCTAGGCGGTGACAATGTTAAAATTTCTGGTTTCGGAACCTTTGTTCTTCGGGACAAGGGGCAGCGCATTGGTCGCAACCCGAAAACCGGTATTGAAGTGCCAATCACGCCGCGCAGAGTGCTTACATTTCGGGCCAGCCAAGGCATGCGACAAAAGGTAAAATAACAGTCTATGCGCGAAAAATCGGCCGACGCCTTTCGAACAATTGGTGAAATGGCAGAGGCCTTGGGCGTTCGCACGCATATATTGCGGTATTGGGAAGAGCAGTTTCCGATGCTGAAGCCGCTCACGCGCGCTGGCGGTCGGCGCCTGTATCGCCCTGAAGATGTGGCTTTGCTGCATAATATTCATCGCTTGCTCTATAGCGAAGGCTATACGGTCAAAGGCGCACGGCGCTTTTTGACAGTGGGTGAAGCCCATATTGCAGCGCCCACCGCTGTAGACGCGCCTGCGCCCTTTACCTCAGCGCCGGTTTTTGACGTAGCAGCGCTGCGCGCTGTGCGCGATCGGCTCGCGGCAGCTTTGGCCGCAGCCTGATTAATCGATATTTCGGGCGTAGACCAAGTCGCGGAAAGGCACTTGTCCAACCATGAACACGGTTTCGCCGATGGCCGCAAAGCCGGCGCGCTCGTAAAAGCCGATGGCGCGGACATTTTTTTCGTAGACGGACAGCAGCAGACGTTTCGCCCTGCGTTTCTCGGCCACCGCGAAAACGAGATCTAACAGTCCTTTGCCGTTCCCGCTGCCCTGCCATGGACCCAGCAAATAGATTCGTTTCAGTTCGATGTCGCAATCTTGCTGTAACTCAGGATGTGCAGCTGGCGTGATCATGGCGTAACCAACCGGCGCGCCAAGCGGGGTTTCGCCCATCAATAAATCGTTGGCCGGATGGCGGAGCGCCTGTGCGTAATATTCGGCGCTATGTTCTTGCCCCAAATGTTGCATCATCGGTTGGCCGGGATGGTCAAAGGCGAAGGTTGCCATGAAAGTTGCCGCGCCAAGATAGGCGAGCGCTTCTGCATCACCCACATCTGCATCGCGCCAAATAATGGGCGTCATTCGTCTTCGGGTCCAAGGTCGGGGTCAAGATCGCGTGGGCGGATAAAATGTGTGAGCTGCCCGCACCGGCGATCGACGTCCGCCCAGTGCGCGATGTTCAGTTCCATCCGCGCGATAGCTGCGGTGGGATATTTCTCCCACACAAGATCGCGCAAGGGCGATGTGCCATCGTCAGGGCACAGGTCGAATACCAAGTCTTCGAGCCCGGGATTGTGCCCGACCATCAGCAGGTTTTTATGTTCGTCGGCCTGATCGCGCAGCACATCCATTAATGTCGCGGAGGACGCTAGATAAATCCGGCGGTCCCAGTTTGGATCCACCTGCGCGCCCGCTCCCTTAACGAACTCGTCAATCGTTTCAATCACCCGTACGGCTGGACTAGCAACCACATGGTCAAAGCTCAGGCCGTTGCGTTTTACCCAAATGCCCATCGTCAAGGCCGCCTTTTCGCCGCGTTTGTTTAGCGGGCGGTCAAAATCGCGCGGCACAGCGTCATCCCAACTCGACTTTGCGTGGCGAAACAAGGTGAGGGTCAATGTCAAATCGGGTTGCTCTCTTCCAACTGGTTCCCCACCTCCTGCCGCAAATTTGTGTCAGACGAAAGTCCAGATTTTACGGAACGGACGGCTTCTTCCAAGGTAACGCGGCGAATGGGCGTGCCGAGCGGGAAAGCGGACAAAAGCCGGCTAGGCACTGCCGATGACAAAAGCACGAAATGCCCCTTGTCGCCAGCGCTGCGGATAAGGCGGCCAAAGGCCTGCGCCATTTTTGCGCGGATAATCCGATCATCAAAATCAATTCCGCCATTTTTCAGCCGGCGGGCGCGGTGCAATATGTCGGGGCGGGGCCACGGAATTTGCTCCATGACGACCAACCGTAGCGAGTGGCCCGGAACATCCACCCCGTCGCGCAGTGCATCGGTGCCAAGCAAGCTTGCATGCGGGTCATCACGAAAAATGTCGACGAGTGTCCCTGTATCAATGGGATCAACATGCTGCGCATAGAGCGGCAAGCCATCACGCGCCAAGCGGTCCGCGATACGGGCATAAGTTGAACGCAACCGCCGGATAGCCGTAAACAGACCAAGCACACCGCCGCCTGACGCAGTGATCAACGCGGCATAGGCGCCAGCCAAGGCGGCAGGGTCGCCCTTTTTGACATCGGTGACGATCAGTACCTCCGCCTGCGCGGTGTAATCGAACGGGCTGATGGCAGAGAAATGCGCGGCTGGTTTTTCAAGATGTGCAGCGCCCGTCCGCGCTTCCGCATTTTTCCAGTCGCCGCCACTGCGCAAAGTGGCCGATGTTGCGAGCACGCCATGGCTTGGTTTCAGCACGATTTCGGCCACGGGCTTCATGGGGTCAAGCCAGCGCCGGTGCATACCGATGTCGATTTCGCGTCCTTCAAACCGTTCAATGCCAAGCCAGTCGACATATTCGGGGTCAACCGGGCCAACGGCGCGGGCCAACATGGAAATCCATGCACGCAATGTGTCAATGCGCCAGCTTAGGCTCGCCGTTGCCCCCTCAACGCGCGCGCGGGCGCTGCCATCAAGCCAATCGGGCGGATCGGCTATCATGGCCTCCAATCGTTGCCCAAGCACCGTCAGTGGCCTTGCCAGAGCCTCAAGCGCGATGGCGGCATCTGCGGCCGCGTCGACAACGCCAGCGTCTGGATCAGCAAGTTCCGTTTCCAGCCCATAGCCGCTTTCGGTGGCGTTGGTTTCATCGCGGGCAAATACCATCGCGCGGATCGCGGCAAGCAAGCGCTCCACAGGGCCAGACGGTGTGCCTTCGCCCAAGCGGGCAAGCCAGCCTTCGCCGGGCAAGGCTTCGGCAGCGACGCGCGCCATCTCAATGGCAAGGCCGCCTTCTTCGTCATAAGATGCCACATCGGCCAAGCGCGCCGAAAGCCCGCGCCGCCGTCCCCGCGCTTTGCCTTCGGGGCCAATGACCCAGCGGCGCAACTCAATGGTCTCTTGCCCTGTCAGCGCGGCGGCGAACATGGAATCTGCGGCATCAAACAAATGATGGCCTTCATCAAAGATGATGCGGCTTGGCCGGTTTTGTTCGTCACGGCCACGCGCGGCGTTGACCATCATCAGCGCGTGATTGGCTATGACAATCTCGGCCTGAACCGACGAACGCGTTGCGCGCTCAATGAAGCATTTTTTATAATGCGGGCATCCGGCATAAATGCATTCGCCGCGCCGGTCGGTCAAAGCGGTCGAACCATTGCGCCGGAATAAGGTCGGCAGCCAACCGGGCAGATCGCCACCGATCATATCGCCATCATGCGAATAAGCCGCCCAGCGCGCCACCAGATGCGCAAGGATTGCCGCACGTCCGGCAAAGCCGCCTTGCAAAGCGTCCTCCAGGTTCAACAGGCACAGATAATTTTCGCGCCCCTTGCGCACCACGACCTTGGATTTGAATGTCTCATGGTCGGGGTAAAGGCGCTTCGCCTCGCGCACCAACTGCCGCTGGAGCGCTTTGGTAAAGGTGGAAATCCAGACCGTTCCGTCGGCGGCGGTCGCCCAAAGGCTTGCGGGCGCCAGATAGCCAAGCGTCTTACCAATGCCTGTGCCAGCCTCAGCCAGCAGCATATTGGGTTCGCCCTTGCGCGTACGCGGCGCGAAAATTTGCGCTGCTGCTTGCGCAAAATCCCTCTGCCCTTGGCGCGTTTCGGCAGAACCGCCGACCAACGATGCGAGCCTTTCCTGCACGGCGTCAGCCGCAAGCGTTACCACGCGAGGCGGCGTGCGGGGCGGCGCCTCTTCCCATTCGGGCAAGCGACTGAACAACCATCGTTCGGGGCGCTCGGGCTTTTTAAGCTGCGCCAAGACCAGATTTGCCCACGGCCAGCGCAGCCGCATGAGTGCTTGTGCCGAATCCCAAGCGCCTTCGCGTTCGGCCCATGCCGCATCGCCCAGCACCGACAGCAAACTGCGCGTCGCCACAAGCAGGAACGGCGGAACCTCCTGATCGGTTGCCGGTGCAGTCAGGCCCAAGGCTTTGGCCAAACCTTTGGGCGTGGGCACAGCAAACCGCGCGGGATATATAAAAGCGTATAACTCCAAAACGTCGAGGCCCGACAAATCAGCATAGCCAAGCCGTTGCGCAACCAAGGGCGCATTCAGCATGATCATTGGCGTTTCTGCCGCACGACCGGCCGCTTCGCCCTTGCCAATTGTTTTTACAGGCCCGTCACTGGTGCCCATCCAAATACCGGCATGGCTTGCATGGAGCGCAGGAAAGGCTAGGGGAGTTTCCATTAGCCCTGATAGGCGTATTTGGAACGAAAGAGCAACACGTGACTGACCTTCGCGATATAGCAATGGCATCAAAAGCCTGGCCTTATGAAGAGGCGCGGCGTTTGTTGAAACGCTATCCCAATGGCAAAGCCGATGGTCAGGCGATTATTTTCGAATGTGGCTATGGTCCATCCGGCCTGCCGCACATCGGTACCTTCAATGAAGTGCTGCGCACGACGATGGTGCGCAACGCATTTCAGGCATTGTCCGATGCACCAACACGGTTGATTGAATTTTCGGACGATATGGACGGCCTGCGCAAGGTGCCGGACAATGTGCCCAATCAGGCGATGCTCACCGAACATTTGGGCAAGCCCCTGTCGCGTATCCCGGATCCGTTTGAAAAGTTTGAAAGCTTCGCTGCGCATAACAACGCAATGCTGCGCGACTTTCTCGACCAGTTCGGTTTTGAATATGAGTTCATCTCGTCCTCGTCGCAATATGAAAGCGGGGCGTTTGATGATGCGTTGAAAAATGTGCTGCGCAATTATCAGGGCATATTGGACATCATGCTGCCGACCTTGCGCAAAGAACGCGCGGCCACCTATTCGCCCATTTTACCGATCAGCGAAAAGACCGGCATTGTGCTTCAGGTGCCGGTTGAAGTTGTCGATGCCGAAGCTGGACTTGTCCGCTTTGACGACGATGGCGACATGGTGACGCAGTC
>CAIJLW010000099.1 GCA_903821685.1 uncultured Sphingomonadales bacterium
CCAAATTCTCCAGCCGCTCTAGCGAGGTGCGGCTGGCCTGACAATCGGCTTGCTCCGCTAGTTTGTGGACAATAAGGGTGGGGACATGACAAATCAGCTTAATATTGCGATGGTGCAGCTTAATCAGCGCGTCGGTGATCTGGCGGGTAATGCGGCAGCGATGCTGGACTGGCGGACGAAGGCGGTTGACGCTGATCTGGTTGTTTTTCCGGAACAGCAGTTGATTGGCTACCCGGCCGAAGATCTGGTGCTGAAACCAGCCTTTGCTGCGCGTGCCGCAGAACAGCTGGCGAAGCTTGCCGCGGCGACTGCTGACGGCGGACCGGCGATGCTTGTCGGGTCGATCTTTCGGGACAATGGGGCGTTGTATAATGGTATCGCATTGCTCGATGGCGGGCGGATCGCCGCAGTGCGCTATAAGCATGAGCTGCCCAATTACGGCACCTTTGATGAAAAACGAATTTTTACAGCTGGCCCATTGCCGGAGCCTATCGTGTTTCGCGGCGTTCCGATTGGCGTGCCAATCTGCGAGGATGGCTGGCTGGCACCGGTTAGCCTGCATCTGAAAGCACGTGGTGCAGAGTTGCTGATTTCGACCAATGGCAGCCCGTATGAAATCGACAAGGATGACCGCAGGTTAGAAGAAGTATTTGCTGCGCGTGTTCGCGAAACGGGGTTGCCGTTGATTTTCCTGAACCGCGTTGGGGGACAGGATGAACTGGTCTTTGACGGCTGCTCTTTCGCGCTGAATGCCGACGGCACTGTCGCGCACCGCCTGCCTGATTGGGAGGAGCATTTGCGGATGACGCATTGGTCCCGCACTGCAAACGGATGGGCCTGCGCCGATGGCCCCAAGGCATTGTGGGAGGCGCATCCAGCCGATATTTACAGCGCTATGGTCGTTGGCCTGCGCGACTATGTCGACACAAACCGCTTTCCTGGCGTGGTGCTTGGCATGTCGGGTGGCATAGACAGCGCGTTGTGCGCCGCGATTGCAGCCGATGCACTTGGACCGGACCGCGTATGGTGCGTGATGTTGCCCAGCTGCTACACCAGCCAATCAAGTCTTGATGACGCCGCCGAATGCGCCGCGATGATTGGGTGCAAAATCGACACTATTCCTATTTCGCCAGCGGTCGAGGCATTTGACGAAATGCTCTCGGGCAGCTTCGCCGACCGCGATGTCGATATTACGGAGGAAAATGTTCAGTCGCGCATTCGCGGGTTAACGCTCATGGCGCTGTCCAACAAATTTGGGCACATGTTGCTGACCACGGGCAACAAGAGCGAGATGAGCGTCGGTTATGCGACCATCTATGGCGACATGGCGGGCGGGTATAATCCGTTAAAAGACGCATATAAGATGACCGTCTTTGCCATTTCGACATGGCGGAACAGCCATAAGCCGCGCATTGGTCTTGGCCGGGATGGGCCAGTGATACCGGAAAATATTATCACGAAGCCGCCAAGTGCGGAATTGCGCCCCGATCAAAAGGATAGCGACTCGCTGCCCGATTACCCGATCCTTGATAAGATGCTGCACGCATTGGTTGAGGAGGAGCTATCGGTTGATGAGGTCGTCGCGCTTGGTTTTGAACGCGCCGTCGTCACGCGGATCGAACGCCTGCTATATTTGGCAGAATATAAACGCCGCCAGGCACCTCCAGGCGTGAAACTTGGCACGCGCAATTTTGGCCGTGATCGACGTTACCCCATAACCAATGCGTTTCTTAGCGCATAAGCATATGAACGCGCGCGCACAGGGCACTGGAAATCGGGCCGCGCGTACCTTATTGGATAGCTATGGCCTTTTTTAAAGATGTCTCGTTTCGCAATGCTGGCACAGACCTGATCGGGTTTTTGCGCAATACTGGTAAGTACAGCCCATGGCTCTTCCTTGCCGCCTGCATGCCGACGGCAATTATCATTTACACCTTTTACATCGACGCGATGGTGAAGGCGACACCGCCGCCGCGGGAAATAATTTATGTGGAAAGTTGGCCCGCCACCAGAACGCTTGCGGAAACCAAGGCGGCGATCGCAGAACGTCAGCAGCGCAAAGACGAAATGCGGGTTCGTGAGAAGGAGGCCTATAAAGCTTTTGGCCGCGCCGTGGGCATGGACGTGGACAAGATTGACCGCGAGGCGCAGATGGAACAGGCTGCAAAAAAGGCTGCCGAGGCGAATAATGCGGCAGGAGAAGTGCAATAGTCAATCCAAACGATCTTCGCTTTATGGCGGCGGCATTGTCGCTGGCCGAGCGCGGCGTTGGCCGGACAGGTAACAATCCATCCGTCGGCTGCGTCATTGTCAAAAACGACACTGTGATCGGGCGCGGTTGGACGCAGTCTGGCGGACGCCCCCACGCAGAGGCAATGGCGCTGGCGCAGGCCGGCGCAGAAGCGCGGGGCAGCAGTGTTTATGTGACGCTTGAGCCTTGTGCGCATGTTTCGCAGCGCGGCCCGGCTTGCGCGCAGTTGCTCAAGGAGGCCGCGCCCGCGCGCGTAATTGTCGCGCTTCAAGATCCGGATGCGCGCACCGCAGGTCAAGGCATGGCGGCATTGAAAGCGTTGGGGATCGAGGTTGTGGCTGGCGTCATGGCATCGGAGGCGCGCCTAAATCTTGCTGGTTTCCTGAGCCGGATGAACCGTGGCAGACCTTTTGTGACGTTGAAGATTGCCAGCACACTCGACGGTCAAATCGCCATGGCGGATGGGAGCAGTCGTTGGATAACCGGCGAAATTGCCCGCGCGCACAGCCATGTTGAACGCGCGCGTTCGGATGCAATTTTGGTGGGTGCCGGAACGGTTCGTACAGATGCGCCGCAATTGACCGTGCGGCTCGGCGGCTTGGAGATGGCGCAGCCGCGTAAAGTCATGCTGGGTAGCGGTAACGCCCCGGAGGGGTGGGAGATTATTCGCACCCCTAGCGAAATTGCACATCTGGATTGCAACACTTTGTTCGTTGAAGGTGGCGCCGCGACGGCGACGGCCTTCTTGCGTGAAGGTTTGGTTGACCGACTTATGTTATACAGGGCGCCGATATTGATTGGTGCTGGCAAGGCGTGCCTCTCCGACATCGGCCTGACCCAACTTGGCGATGCGCATGGGCGCTGGCAGATCTCGGGTTCGCGCAGTCTTGGCAAAGACCGGCTCGAAGTCTACGAGAGCGCGCAATAGAAAAAAGGTGCAGCTTATATGTTTACAGGTATCATCACGGACGTTGGCCGCATTCGGACAGCCGAACAGCGCGGTGACCTTCGGCTCGTCATATCTTGCGCCTATGACATGGACGGCGTCGCAATCGGCGCGTCGATAGCCTGTTCGGGGGTGTGCCTGACCGTTGTCGATAAGGGCGAGGGTTGGTTCGCAATCGATGCGTCGGCAGAAACCGTTTCACGCACCGCGGCGGGAATGTGGGACGAAGGCACGCGTCTTAACCTCGAGCGCGCCTTAAAAGTTGGCGATGAACTTGGCGGGCATATTGTCACGGGCCATGTCGACGGCGTTGGACACATTGTCGCAAGCGAAACCACTGGCGATAGTTGGAAGGTAACGGTCGCTGCGCCCTCCAGCCTTGCCGCCTACATTGCCACGAAGGGCTCCATAACAGTCGACGGCATTTCGCTCACCGTAAACGATATCGCGGATCAAGCCGATGGTTCAGCGCATTTCATGTTGAATATCATTCCGCACACTGCGCAGATGACGACGCTAGATACGATCTATGTCGGGCGGCAGGTCAATTTAGAAATCGACGTGCTCGCCCGCTATCTCAAGCGCATGGAAGACTTGCGCGCGCGTTAAAAGGGCCGCCAGCGCTGCTTTTTGGAAATGCGCATATACCCAACATTCACACCAAGCCGCAGCCCGGCACCGACCCGGATCGGGATTAGG
>CAIJLW010000100.1 GCA_903821685.1 uncultured Sphingomonadales bacterium
CATGACACCCAGATTCTCGCCGTCATCGTCAATGACTCGTACTTTTTCGACGGTGATGAGATTATTGTAGCGCGGACCACTTTTAACAGGTGGGGTCATAGCGCGCCGGGTCGGCGGGGTGGCGATAGTCAATACTCCTTGTGATGTTCTGCAGCGCCATTACAGCCAATTTGTCCACAGATAAAGGCTTTTAGCGGACTCGGGGCTGCTTTTACGAAGTGCGGGGTCGGACCACGTACCGAATTTCGGGACCGACGCGCCTCCACGCTGTTCAATCCGCGAGTGCCGTGAGGTCCCCGACAGTCAATAATTGTGGCAAGACGCGGGCCTCACCGCTTTTTGGAAAATACAGATAAAGTGGCACGCCCGAACGGCCATATTTGGCGAGAAAGCGGGTGATATCGGGGTCGCGGCGCGTATAGTCTCCCACCCTCGTCACAATGCCGCCCTTTGCCAGCGCGTCAATGGCCTCAGCGCGATCAATCGCAGCGCCTTCGTTCACTTTGCATGTCACACACCAATCGGCGGTGAAATATAAAAACACCGGCTTGCCTTCGGCCCGAAGCGACGCAAGCCGCGCTTCGTTGAATGGCAAATTGCCGTTTTTGGCGATGTGCGTAACCGGCACCATGGCTGCCTTGTCCATCGCGACGAAGGACACCAGCGTCACGCCTAATGCAGCGGCCAGCACCCATCGGGTTGGCCCGCCATTTTTCTGCCGCCGACCAATGTCAAACAGTGCCACTAAAAAGATCAAAGCTCCGACAGACGCAATGGCCAAGCCATTAAATCCTGCGAGTTGGTAGAGCAGCCAAAGCAAGGCAAGCGTGGTCAGCGCCATGGGCACAGCCATCCATTGCCGGAAGCGCACCATCCACCCACCTGGCCGTGGCATGCGTTTACGCAACGCCGGAATGAACGCAATCGCCAAAAAGGGCAAAGCAAGGCCAAAACCAAGCCCGGCAAATATCAGCATCGCCAAACCTGTTGGTAACAACAAGGCTGCGCCCATCGCTGCGGCCATGAAAGGCCCTGTGCAGGGCGTAGCCACGACCGCCGCCAGCACACCCGTCCAGAATGAGCCCGCGATACCACCCTTGCGCGTTAGCTTTTCACCAGCGCCGATGCCGCCAATATCGAAAAGACCAGCAAGATTTGCCGTGACGGACAGCATCAAAAACGCAAGTAACAGGACGACCGCGGGGTCCTGCAACTGGAATGCCCAACCCACTTCTTCACCAGCCGCGCGCAAGCCAAGCATGATGCCGCCCAGAACAAGGCAGCTTAAAATAATTCCGATCGTGTACGCCACGGCATCGCGGCGGGCTTCGCCCTCATCCCCGCCCATCTTGGCCAAGCTCAGCGCCTTCAGCCCCAATATGGGAAAAACGCATGGCATGAGGTTGAGGAGCAAACCGCCCAACACGGAGAATATCAATATCCAGCCAAAGCCAAGCGCTGGCGGTTGCGCGTCTTGGGTTGCGCCATTGCCAAACACCGATACGCTGTCGCCACCTGTCGGAATGGCGCCGGGCGCAGCGCGCACCTGAAGCCCTTGCGCGTCGTTGAACCGCAATAGCCCGTCAATCGGCGCCGCGAACGGCTTTTTTACCTCTCCGCTGACGATAAGCCAATCGCCAGTGCGGCGCGCGCTTTGCGGGGCATTATACAAAAACAGATTTTCGCTTTCCGCGAAAAACCAAACGCGGCTTGCCGTTGCGCTGCGTGGATAGGGAATAGCAATGTCGATGCGTTTGCCGTTGATTGCATAAAGTGCCGTTCGGTCAAGCGGCACCGGCAAGTTGCTGCGCCATGCATCGAAACGGGTGCGGTCCGATGCCTGTATGTCCCCTGATCCAACGGTCATCGGCACCGAAAAAGTCGCGCCTTCGGGGACGCAAACCAGGTCGGAACACGCCGACCAGCGGGCATTGACCTTCACATCCAGAGGCTGGCCGATTTTCATGCCCTCGGGGATTTTCAGATCAATCAAAAAGGCGTGCTTTGCCTTGTAAATATGATTCATAAATCCGCTGACGACCAGAGTCTCGGGCACGGGTGCACGCAGCGGGCCAGCGGTCATGCCCGCTGGCAATTGCCATTCCAGTTCAAGCGGCGTTCCCGCGTCACCAGGATTAATCCAATAATCATGCCATCCCGCCTTTGGGTCCATGATGATCGCGACCGTCACTACGTCGCCTGCCGCCGGAGTGCGCGTTTCGGCATCCATTGACGCGCGGACATTGAGGGCCGCCGCAGCCGGAACTTGCGCGTGCGCAATTCCTGCAGTGCAGATGAGGGCGAGCAACATGCAGCTTAATCGCGCAAAAAGCGATCGTGCGCATTCGAGCATTGGAGAAAAAACAAGCGCGTGGTTCATGCTAATCTTATGCCATAATCGGATGTCTGTAGGACAGCGGATTATTCGGGCGCTGCTGGAATAATTGGCCCGCCCATATTTGGCATCGCCTTTGCCTTTTTCCACCCACCATGCACATAATAACCGATCGACAGGATGCAGGACGTCATCGCCGTTACGATGAACGCAGCCCAAATTGCTTCTGCGCCAAATTGGCCATAAAGGCCAAAGCCCACGCTGAAACGCACAATGATCGCACTGATTATCAGGATAAGAAGCGGAACAATGACCGCGCCATTGGCCCGCACTGCAAAGCTTACGACAACCGATACGCCCATCAAGATGAAGGTCCATCCGATGATGTGGTTGATGTGAATGGCAATGTCGATAGCGGGGCTTTGTGCTGGCAGGAAGAGGCCAAGCAAAGGCTGTGCAAATAACGTCATCAACAGGATAAGTACGCCCGACATTAGAAGGTTAATCCCGATACCCGACCACACGATGCGGCTGACGCGATGCCATTTGTTCGCGCCAATATTTTGTGCGACCATTGCGCTGACCGCTCCACCGACCGCGACTGCGGGCATCTGTACATAGCTCCAAAGTTGGTTCATCACTCCATATGCCGCCGTCGTATCGACGCCCTCACGGTTGATCAGGCCAATCATCGCCAGCGCCGATCCCGACATAATTATCATCGACAATCCCATCGGTAGGCCCATGCGCGCGATCGGCTTGAGGTAGCGCGGGTCAGGCCGCAGCCATTTCAATTCCTCGCCGCGCAATCGGATCGTTAGGTCGAGCGCATACACTTTGTGCAACAAAAGCCCGACGCTAATCACGCCCGCAACTATTGTCGCCAGCGCCGAACCGGCAATGCCCATCGCCGGAATTGGGCCCCAGCCCAAAATGAAGATCGGGTTCAAGATAACGTCGAGTACGACATTCAAAACGGTGTTCCGAAAAGGCGTAACGGAATCGCCTACGCCGCGCAGTGACGATGAAATGAGCACCATCACAAAGGAGATCGGCATCGTCAGAAAAATGACGCGCAGATAGGCGAGTGCCAGAGGAAAAACGGCGTCTGACGTCGCCAAAAGCCGAAGCAATTGGGGCGCAAATATCCAACCAGCCGCGGCAAAGACAACACCCGCCAGAAAAAACACGGTGGACGCGGTGCCCATAATCCGGCGCACCGCTTCAATATCGCGGCGGCCCATATTCTGGCCAATCAATATCGTTGTCGCCATCGTGAAGCCGAACAGGGTGGAGAACATCAGAAACATGATGAGCCCCGCATTGGCGGAGGCCGCAAGCGCCTCTTCGCCCAAAAATCTGCCAATCCAAACCGAATTGACAGAATTGTTCAACGATTGGAGTATGTTGACGCCAAGCGACGGCAGCGCAAACGCAAACAATGTTTTGGCCACCGGTCCTACGGTCAAGTCGCGTTGATGGGCGGGCGCATTCATGCCGTTTGCGCTGCGCCTGAAACGGGCAGCACCCAAGCTGGGATTTGCCCCTTACTCACCCCAATCTGGCCAGTGCGACTGTCAATCGTTCGGCTTCGGCGGCCTTCTCGGCATGATCCGCGCGCGCCTTTTCAACAGCTTCTGGCTTGGCCTTTTCGACAAACGCCGCATTAGACAGGCGCCCAGCCAGCGCGTCCCGTTCTTTGCGCGCCGCCTCGAGTGCCTTGGTTATACGGCTGCGTTCGGCGTCGAGGTCGATGACATCATCAAGGGCAAAGACCACCGTGTCTCCACCTACCACGATCTGTGCAACATTATTTGTGGCAACGGGTGCATAGACAAAGCTGTCAATACGGCCAAGCCGTGACAAGGCTGCTGCCTGCCGCGCGATGACGGACATTGTGGATACCTGTGGGTCTGCAATATTCGCGGTCAGGCGCGTTCCGGGCGGGATATTCAATTCGGCTTTGAACG
>CAIJLW010000101.1 GCA_903821685.1 uncultured Sphingomonadales bacterium
CGCGATATGGCAGCTTTCATCCGCGAAAATGGGCAGCGGCGATGATATATCTGCAAGCGCGGCGTCGCGTCCTGCGGGCAATGGTTGCTCGATCATCGCAACGCCAAGATTTTTGAGCCCATCAGCTTCAGCAGCGATATCTATTCCGCCCCAGCTTTCATTCGCATCGACGATGATTTGGGCGTTTGGAGCCCCTTCCCGAACCGCAGCCACACGGTCGCGGTCGGCTTCTCCGTTCAATTTGAGTTTGAGCAAGCCATAGCCTTTGTCCGCCGCGCTGCGGGCATCGGCATGCATCGCCTCCGGCGCACCCAGAGATATGGTGAAGGCGGTTTGCAAAGGTAGCGGAGGTGTTGCCATGCCAACCAATACCCAAAGCGCGACCCCGGCTTGCTTAGCCTCCAAACCCCAAAGCGCACAATCTAGCGCATTGCGCGCAGCGCCGGGCGGCAGGATAGATTGCAATATCTCACGCGCAATTGGGACGGGGTGGCCCCCAAGTTCGTCACTGAAGCGCTCCACCTGCCCCAAGCATTTTTCGGCTGTTTCGCCTTGGTAATAAATCGCGGTGCCTTCGCCATAACCGATGTGCGTGCCATCACCGACGGTGACAACCAACAGGTCGACACATTGCTTCGCCCCGCGCGCGATTGTGAAATGGCCATCCACCGGCCAGCGTTCGATAGTAGCTGTAATATGCAAGGTCATCGCCGAAAACCCGCAGAAATCGGTACTGCGCAAAACGCTATTAAGCAGGTCCAAATTGCACAGGACATTTCGCCGCTCAATTGTGGCTGGATATCCAGTCTTCGACGACTGGCGCAATTGTTTCGCGCCATTTGCTGCCGTTGAAAATGCCGTAATGGCCAACTTCAGGCGCCATATGATATTTCTTAAACGCCTCGGGCAAGCCAGTTGCGATGCTCAACGCTGCCTTCGTCTGCCCCAGGCCGCTGATATCATCACGCTCACCTTCAATCGCGAGCAAACCAATATCGCTAATGGCAGCTGGATCGACCAGCTGGCCACGATAATTGAATTCGCCCTTGGGCAACAAATGGCGTTGGAACACGGTATCAACGGTTTGCAGATAGAATTCCGCTGTCATGTCGCACACTGCGCGATATTCGTTGTAAAATTCCTTTTGCCGGTCCGCACTTTCGCCGTCGCCTTTGACAAGGTCGGAGAACATGGACCAATGGCTCATCATATGGTTGCCTAAGTTCATCGACATGAAACCCGAAAGCTGCAGAAACCCAGGGTACACACGGCGGCCAGAACCCTTGTAATATGACGGGACAGTCGCAATCACATTTTGCACGAACCATGCATGTGGCCGCTGCGTTGCGTGGTTGTTCACCGCGGTCGGCGCTTCGCGCGTATCGATTGGACCACCCATCATCGTCAGCGTGCGTGGACGCAGCGGGTGCTGCTTTGCGGCCATCACGGCTGAGGCTGCGTAAGCAGGAACCGACGGCTGGCAGACCGCAAGCATGTGCGCACCGCGACCGCCTGCATCGGGGCCGAGAAATTCGAGCCACTCAATGAGATAGTCGATGTAGGTTTCAAGGTCGAAGCCACCTCCCGTCAACGGAACTTCGCGGGCGTCTTTCCAGTCGGTAATGTAGACATCATGCGTGATCATCATACGTTCGACTGTGCCGCGCAAAAGCGTTGCAAAATGCCCAGACATCGGTGCGCAGATGAGCAACCGTGGCTTTTCGCTGCTGCCTTCGTAGACGAAACGCTTCAACTGGCCGAATGGCTTGCGCGCAAGATTTTCTTCTTGAACCACCAAGGTCTTGCCGTCGATTATAACTTCATTCAATCCGAACGCTGGCTTTCCGCGCGGTAGAACGGAATGCGCAAAAACCTCAAGCGCAGAAGCGGCCACAGGTGCCAAGCCGCCGTAATTGAAAGGCGAAGGAAGCGTATTAAGCCATTCTGCCTGTTTTTGCGCAACCCAGCCTGCGCCGGCAAGCCAGCCACGTTGAAGGTCGTATCCAGTATACAGCATATTGAGGCCTTTAAATAATCGAGCCGGCGAAATGAATTCGCGATTGCCATCTGCTTTACGCATTTATTGTGCATTGCACCATAAGAAAAGCATTTACCCGATCCATGGCGGATTGTTACTGCATCTGCGCACTGCTAGGCGAGGCCAATGACAATCGAAACTACCGACGCGCCAACCCTCGACGCATCCGACACAGCGGAAACCATGGCGACCAAGCCCAAGCTTAATTTTGGCAGTTTGCGCATGATCGGGCATTTCACGATCCGCTACCCCCGCCAGATCACCTATGCCCTGCTCGCCCTGATTGCAGCAGCAGCGTCTACACTTGCCATCCCCTATGGCCTGCGCCTCATTATCGATGAAGGCTTTGCCAAAAATGGCGGCGACCCAGCGCCGTATTTCTATCTGCTGTTGGGCATCGTCGTCATCATAGGCATCTCAACAGCTTTCCGTTTTTACTTTGTAAGTTGGCTTGGCGAACGTGTAGTTGGCGACATCCGCGTTGCGGTGCAACAAAATCTGTTGCGCTTAGCCCCGCGCTTTTTTGAAGAAAACCGCCCTGGCGAAATTGCTAGCCGCATGACCGCCGATACCGCGATTATTGAACAAATTGTCGGCACCACGGTGTCGGTGGCACTCCGTAATATCTTTATCGGTATAGGCGGCGTGACGTTACTGTTCGGACTTGCGCCAAGCCTAACGATATGGCTGCTCGCGGGTATTCCGGTCGTCGTGCTGCCGATAGTGTTCCTGGGGCGACGGTTGGAAAAGGCGTCGCGTAGTAGTCAGGATAATGTCGCGAGTGTTGGTACGATCATTTCAGAAGCGCTTGCGGCGATCAAAATTGTTCAAGCCTTTGGACAAGAAAACCGCGAAGGCGTAAGATTTTCTGACGCCGTTGAACGCACATTTGTGGCTGCCAAAAAGCGCATTCGGTTGAGGGCTTTTCTAACTGCGCTAGTAATGGCCTTGATATTTGGCGGCATCACCTTGCTCGTTTGGGAAGGTACCGACCAAGTGAAGGAAGGCGTCATATCATCGGGCACTTTGTTCGCGGTTGTCTTATATGGCGCGCTTGTCGCGGGTTCGTTTGGCGCGTTGACCGAAGTATA
>CAIJLW010000102.1 GCA_903821685.1 uncultured Sphingomonadales bacterium
AAACTCGTCGTTCTTTATGACGACAACGGCATTTCGATTGATGGCAAAGTAGAGAACTGGTTTGCCGACGATACAGCCAAGCGTTTTGAGGGTTATGGCTGGAATATTGTGCGGGTCAATAACGGCCACGATGTGGATGCGGTGGATCATGCGCTGAAGCAAGCGCACCAGCTGGGCAAGCAACATGTGCGCCCGACGTTGGTGATTTGTCGCACCGTGATTGGTAAGGGTGCGCCGAACGTGGCGGGTACGGACAAGGTGCATGGCGCACCACTCGGGGCAGACGAGATTGCAGCAACACGCGCAGCGATCGGTTGGCCCCACGCGCCGTTTGAAATGCCCGAGTCGGTTTACAAGGGCTGGGATCAGCGCGCCGTTGGTGCGCAGACACAGTCAGCCTGGCAAAAAACGTTTGATGCCTACGCTGCCAAATATCCAGAGCAAGCGCAGCAGTTCGTACGCCGCATGCGCGGTGAGATGCCTGCTGGTTTTGCGGATGCAGCAAGCAAGCTGCTCGCGGCGACGAATGAAAAAGCGGAGACCATCGCTTCGCGTAAGGCCTCGCAGTTAGCCATTACCGCCTTGGTTGAGCTGTTGCCCGAAATGTTGGGTGGCTCGGCTGACCTGACAGGGTCAAACTTTACCGATTGGAAGGGTGCGGTCCCCGTGCGGGCGACCTCCCAAGGCGTTCAGTTTGGTCGCCACATCAACTATGGCGTGCGTGAGTTCGGCATGGCCGCGATCATGAATGGCATGGCGCTGCATGGTGGCTATTTGCCGTTCGGCGGAACCTTCCTGACCTTTTCTGATTATTCGCGTAACGCGTTGCGTATGGCTGCGTTGATGAAGCAACGTGTGATCCATGTATTTACGCATGATTCGATTGGCTTGGGCGAAGACGGTCCAACGCACCAGTCGGTTGAGCACGCGAGCAGTTTGCGCTTGATCCCTAACCTATCGGTTTGGCGTCCTTGCGATACGGTCGAAACGACAGCCGCCTGGTTGGCCGCAGTAGGTCGTCCGTCCAGCATTGGGATGGATGTGCATGCCGGTGGTCCGACTGCACTATTGCTCTCGCGCCAGAACTTACCGTTCGTGGCGCGTAATGCCGAAACACTGAAGAATGTGGCGCGTGGTGGTTACGTGTTGCAAGAAGCGAAAGATGCGCGCGCGGCGATTATTGCGACGGGGTCTGAAGTTGCCATTGCGATCGAGGCACAAAAACTATTGGCCGAGCAAGGTATTGCGGTGCGTGTGGTCTCGATGCCCAGCACGGATGTATTCGATCGGCAAGATGAGGCTTGGCGCAAGTCAGTGCTACCCAAAGGGATGCCACGCGTAGCCGTCGAAGCGGGCGTCACAGCCTTCTGGCATAAGTATGTTGGTCTAGATGGTGCGGTGGTGGGGATTGACACGTACGGCGAGTCTGCGCCCGCAGGAGCGTTGTTTAAACATTTTGGCCTGACTGCCGAGAAAGTCGCAGAAGCAGTCAAGCGCATTCTATAAACTTTAAATAAAAAAGGAGTGGTTCCATGACGATTCGTGTTGCTATCAACGGGTATGGTCGTATCGGTCGCAATATTTTGCGTGCTCATTACGAAGGCGGCAAAAAACATGACATTCAAATCGTAGCGATCAATGACTTGGGTGATCCCAAGACAAATGCCCACCTGACACAGTATGACACTGCGCATGGACG
>CAIJLW010000103.1 GCA_903821685.1 uncultured Sphingomonadales bacterium
CGTTTTGCTAAGCCACTTGATGAAAAAATGATCCGCCAGCTGATTGCTACACATGAAGTAATCGTGACCGTCGAGGAGGCCTCTGTCGGCGGCCTTGGCGCGCATGTGCTGACGTTGGCCAGCGACGCAGGGCTGATGGATACGGGCCTAAAGATCCGCACGATGCGCCTGCCTGACATGTTTCAGGAGCATGATTCGCCGCAGAAGCAATATGACCAAGCTGGCCTGAACGCGCCACAGATTGTCGAAACTGTGCTGAAAGCCCTACGCCACAATAGCGCGGGCGTGGAGGAAGCGAGCGTGCGCGCCTGAAGACGCTTTGCGCTCAATGCGTTAGTTTGGAATGATCGCCTGAGCGGTCTGGCCGTCACCTTCAGGCGCAGCAATAATGTCGCGGGTAATGCTGCCCTTGTTCACCATGATGGTTTGCGGGTCACCGACAGATGATCGGATGCCGGCTTCGGCAGTTCCAGAGCTCGTCGAAATCGAACGTTCAGCCGCTGAGCGCGTTGCTATGCCGCCAAATAGAGCCTCTAATGTTTGTTCCTGACTTGCGTCGGTTGAACGCGTCATGGTTGCTGCGGTCGGCTCAAGCGCGAAGTCCGGCGGAACCACCAGCGGTGCAGCGCGGCCTGCAATAGGCGCAGCAGTTTTGTTGCCACCAAGCATATTGCCAACCGATGCGCAGCCGGCAAGCATCGGAAGTGCGAGCGTTGCAGCGGCAAGAAGCAAAGATTTCTTATTCATAAGCATATCCATTTACTGGCCGGATTGCGGACGTGACGTAGGCACATTACCGCCAAACATTGCGTCCAAAACTTGCTGTTTTGTATCGCCAGCCTGCGGGCGCGGGGCGTTGGGTGTCGGCGCGGGCAAGTTAAACGCAGCAGGTACCTGAAGTGGCTCTGACCGTGTAACGGCAAATTCATCGGGGCGATCGCGCTCATAAACGCTTGTTGTTCCGCAGCCAGAAAGCGTGAGAATAGCAACTGACGCCGCCGCTGAGATACGTATCCGCTTCATGACTTCTCCACTATGTCGGCGCTGCTTGCGGGTTCCTGAACAACAGACCCGCGATCGGACGCCTTGTCGCTTATCAGAAAGGCGCGGGCAAGCAATATCATCACGCCGATGCTGATGCAGGCATCGGCCAGGTTAAAAATGTAAAAGGGTCGGAAAGCGCCAAAGTGCAGGTCGGCATAGTCTACGACATAGCCATAACGCACGCGGTCGGCGATATTCCCGAACGCGCCGCCCAGCACCAGCGACAAGGCAAGCACATCACCACGCATTTTTTCGCGCCACATCCAAACGCCGACACCGACCGCAATCACGCTAGTCAATGCCACCAGCGCCCATCGTTCGCCGTCACTGTCTGCGGTTAAAAAGCTCATCGAAACGCCGCGGTTTTCAGCATAGCGCAAGTCAAAGAACGATATGATGTGAATGACGCCGCGGCTTTGAAGTTGCAACGGCCCAAGCATCGCATATTTCACGATCTGGTCCGCAATGAACACAAGGCTTGCGAGCATGAGGCCCTGCAGGCGGAATTTGGAGTTGGAATTCATGCTTAATCCTCTCCGTTTACGGGGAGGGGGACCATGCGAGGCGTGGTGGAGGGGGATGTAAATACGCACATATCCCCGCGTGTAAGCCGCCAGCCCCCTCCGTCAACCCCGCGGGTTGCCACCTCCCCATAGATGGGGAGGATTTGATGAGTATTACCCACCAACAACATCCGCACAGCGTCCGCACAAAGCGCCGTCATCAACAACCTCAGGCAAATGCCGCCAGCAGCGACCGCATTTGTGGTTGGCGGTTTTAACTGCGCCTTCCTCTCTGCCAAGATGCACCGCAGACACGATAAATATTTCGGCGAGGTCGATTTCGCCGGCATCACCCGAGTAGCTATATTCAACTTCCAGACTTGAGCCAATTTCCTTGTTGCGTCGCATAGGTTCAATCAGCTCGTTTGCCAGCATACGGGCTCCCCTGATGCGACCCCAATTTTCGGCCAATTTTGTATCAATCCAACCCGCATCAACCTCCGGCCAATCCGAAAAATGTACACTGTCGACATCCGCGCCGAAACGCGTCTGCCAAACTTCTTCGCTGGTGAACACCAACACGGGCGCGGCGTAACGAACGAGGGCGTGGAACAATATGTCCAACACCGTGCGATAGGCCATGCGCTTCGGATCAGTGGCCGCATCGCAATAGAGGCTGTCCTTGCGGATATCGAAGAAGAAGGCCGACAGATCTTCGTTCGCAAAATCGGTCAGCAACCGGACATAATTGTTAAAGTCAAAATCATCGACCGCTTGCCGCAGCTTTGCGTCCATGTCGGCGAGCAGATGGAGCATATAACGCTCAAGCTCGGGCATATCGGCAACCGCGACCTTTTCGGTGTCGGAGAAACCGTCGAGCGCGCCAAGCAGATAGCGGAAGGTATTGCGCAATTTGCGATACTGGTCGGACACGCCTTGCAGGATTTCCTTGCCGATCCGGTGGTCCTCAGTGAAGTCCACCGTCAGCGCCCAAAGCCGCAAGATATCCGCACCACTGTCACGCATCAGGTCCAACGGGTTGATCGTGTTGCCCAGCGACTTGGACATTTTCATGCCCTTTTGGTCCATCGTAAACCCGTGGGTCAGCACCGCATTGTAGGGCGCACGGCCCCGCGTGCCGCAGCTTTGCAGTAA
>CAIJLW010000104.1 GCA_903821685.1 uncultured Sphingomonadales bacterium
GGTGCGCGAAACCCTTCGGCATAGGTCGCGCGGAACATGGTCCGCCCTTCATTGGGCGTAAAGGCCAGGTTGCCGCCCAAGGTCGTTTGCCCCCCATAATCGCTATAGGCGTCATGCCGGACGCCAGCGGTGAGCGTTAGACCGTTTACAGGACGAACAATGATTTGGCCAAAGCCACTGACAACGTCGTTGCGGGCAATATCGGGTGCGGCACCCTCAAACGATGTACTGGCAAATGTCCGTTCATATTCGAGGCCCGCAACAAGTGTCAGCGCCTCGTTCAGGTCAAACGCCGTGTGATACTCCATTCGGTCAATTGCGCCGCGCACGTTAAAATTGTTGAAACTGAACACGATTGGGTCGGTGCCAATCCGCCTTAAGTCGGTGCGGGTATAAGCAATCCGGTTGTGGAAGCGACCATCGAGCATGTCAAACTGCGCGCCAACATAGCCGACAAACTGGCGGTTACGCGAGACGGGCAGTCCATTGGCGCCAACGCCAAATTCTGAGTCATATTCGACCTTTGCGCGGTTATAGTAGCTGCGAAAATCAAGGGTGAAGCTGTCGCTGATATTGACCTTCAACCGCGCATTACCCGTCGCATTGGCATAGCCATCACGTTCGGTTCCGCCAGCCAGTGCGGAAATGCCGGCACTCTTCACGAATGCGCCGCCCACGCTGCCTTCAAACACGCCTTTGGTCCCCGCGATGTTGGCATTCAGCCTTTTGGTATCATATCCGCCAAATTCGGCGCCCAAGCGACCTTCGAAACCATCAACGGGCGCAATGGATTGAATATTCACAACGCCGCCAATCGCTTGGCTGCCCCAGATTACCGAATTTGGCCCACGCAATATTTCAACGCGCCCGATATTGCCCGTCATCAATGCGCCAAAGTCAAACGCACCATTTGGGCTGGTGAGGTCGTTGATCCGCACGCCGTCGATGAGAACGAGCGTTTGTGCGCTGCTCCCCCCGCGGATGAAGGCACTGGTCTGGCCACCAAGGCCGCCGCGTGTGGCAACACTGACACCCGGAACGGTCTGCAAAACTTGCGCGATGGTTGCGCTTTGTAATTGTTCAAGCCGGGCGCGACCGACAATTTCAATCGCTTGGCCTGTTTCGGACCGCGGCTGTTCAAAGCCGCTTGCGGTGACGACAATGTCGTCGTCTGCAGCTTGTGCAAAGACGGGTGTCGGCAGCACCGCAAGCGCGGCTGCCGCATATCTAAAAATGATAATGATTTTATCTCCCTCGCATGACGTCCAAACAAATGTCGTCACGCGGAGGAAAACCCCGATTGCGCCAGTGTCCCGCAAGCACAAAGGACAAACCGCAATCAGGCAGGTCTCCTGGCTCCCGGGTCAGTGCCTTAGCCCCGCCTTCCCAGTTTCACGGTTTCCCGTTTCGCCAGTGGCATTTGGAGCAAAAGCTCGCCGGTTACAGTTGCGGGAACAGCGCCGGATTTTCATCGGCTTCCCTATTATCCACGCTCTCGCGCAGACCTGGTGCGTATCAATGGGCTAGCTGGCTTTTCAAAGGAGAGCAAGGGGCTGCGCCACCCGCAATTAGTGCCGCGTTTTGCCGGGCCGCTGCATGCCCCAAAATTGCGGGCCCTCGGGGATTTGCCAGCTGTGCTTTATGGCGAAGCCAAAGCTTTGGTATAAAGGGATATTATGCTCATCCGCCGTTTCCAAATAAGCGGGCAGGCCGTCCTGATCGGCGCGTTCCAGACCGGCGCGGATTGCGGCACCGCCATAGCCCTTACCCTGAAAGGCGGGATCGCATCCGGCATAATGCAGATACCAGACAGGCTCTTTCGGAAGATGCTTTTCAATCAAGTCGGCGACTTCAAGCCCGCGGAAAATGGAAAAGCGCAACTGTTGCATGAAGGGAATGATATTCCGTGCCGTATCGAACATGCTGTCGCGCGCTTGGCCGGGGCCGCGCCATAAGGTGACGGCTTCAATGCCATCGGTACCAAACACCGCGCCTTTGCGATGTTCGTCGCGCAAAAACAAATGGAATGCGCCCACCAATCGCCGTGCACGCAATTGGGGGTCGGGTATGACATAGCTCCAGCCCGATTCATTCTGGAACGCCCGCGCCAAAGTCTCGGCGATTTCCAGATTGTCGGTTGGCTGCAATACCCGTGCGTGCGGCAAAATTACCCTTTCGCCTGCGTTTTTATCGGCAGGTTGCGGACACGTTTGCCTGTCGCCGCGAACAGCGCATTGGCCAAGGCCGGCGCCGCTGGTGGAACGCCGGGTTCACCGATACCGCCCATTGGTGCTCCGCTATTCAGGAAGTGGATATCCTGGAATAAGGGTGATTGTGCCATAGTCAGCAACGGATAATCGCTCAGATTGCTTTGCAGCACCGCGCCTTTGTCGAGCGTGATGGCTTCACCAATGGCAGAAGACAGGCCCATGATCGTGCCGCCTTCAATTTGCGCCATGGCTGCATCAGGGTTCACGATGCTACCGGCGTCCACGACCGTTGTGACTTTGTGAACCTTTGGCATGCCGTCTTCGCCCACCGAGGCTTCAACGACCTGTGCGACGATGGTTTTGAAGCTTTCAACCAACGCAACGCCGCGTCCGCGCCCGGCAGGCACAGGCGTGCCCCATCCGCTGCGCGCGGCGACTTCGTCCAATACGCGCAGATGCCGCGATCCCGCCTTCAAATGGTTGCGGCGGAAAACAACGGGATCTTCGCCAGCGGCGTGCGCCAGTTCATCCATGAAGCTTTCATTGTAAAAGCCTTGCTGCGTTGAGTTTACCGAACGCCATGCGCCCGTATTCTGGTTCGAAACATGCGCAAAATGCCGACGTGACACGGCAGGCAAGATGTACGGGAATACGGTCTCGTCCTCTGCGCTTTCGGGTTGGACATAATCGTTTTGATAAGCGGCAATCCGCTTTTTATCCGTTACCGATGCCGTCAGCACCGCAGAGCTTTGTGGACGATAGGCGCCTTGCGCGACTTCTTCCTCACGGCTCCAGATCAGCTTGACCGGATAGGGCAATTGCATCGCAAGTTTCGTCACTTGGGTGACAATTTCCATATACATGGGCAAACGCCGGCCAAAGCTGCCGCCGATGATCATGGGATGGAAGGTGACATTGTCGGCATCCAAACCGGACACTTCGACCGCCGCCATTTTGGTCGCCAACGGGTCTTGCATCCCGCCCCAAATGTTGAGCTTACCGTCCTTGAAATGCGCGGTAAGCGCAAAGGGCTCCATCATCGCATGGTGGAGAAACGGCACCTGATATTTCGCTTTCATCGGCTTGGCACCGAGCCCAGCCTTTACATCGCCTTCGCCGGCCTCATTATCGGCCTTACCTTTGGCGATGAGTGCGTCATGCGCTCTAAAAATGGATGCGGTTGAAATACCCGCATTGCCGCCATCGCTGAAGCTGGGCGACAAAGCGCGCAAGCCCGAAATGGCGGGCCAATAGCCCTTAGCAATCACGGCAACCGCGTCATCCAGCTTGATGACTTTTTCGACGCCCTTGATGGCCATCGCGGGCGCGGTGTCGACCGACGTCAGCTTTCCACCGCGCACTGGCGCGGCCATGATTGTTGCCACGCGCATATCCGGCACCGCGAAATCCATGCCATATTGCGCAGTACCATCGACTTTTGCCGGAATATCCAAACGCTGCATGGATTGGCGCATCAGGCGATATTGCGCAGGATCCTTAAGCTTTGGCGCATTATCGAGCGACAAGGTCGCAGCTTCGGCTGCCAACTCGCCATAACGCAGCGCACGGCTTGATTTTGCGTGGATGACCGTGCTGTCTTGCGTGGTCAGTTCAGCCGCAGGGACATTCAAACGCTTGGCGGCAGTTTCAATCAGTGCGAGCCGCGTTGCTGCACCGACCTTTTGGAATGTCTGCTGCCCTGTGAAGCGCAAGGCGGTTGAACCCCCCGTAATTTGCAGGTTCATTTGCCGTGCGATGAACGACAAAAACGATGCTGGAATGCCATTGACGATCGCAGCTTGCCCCGTCATCTCGCCCAGAAATCCGCGACCCAGACCGACATTGGCAAAAGAGGGTTCCGCAGGTGCGGAGACCAAGCGCACCTGATCCCACGCGGCGTCCAGTTCCTCGGCAAGCATTTGTGCAAGACCTGTGTTCGACCCCTGACCAATGTCCGTATGCGGCGAATAAATGGTGATGCTGTCATCCTCACCAATTTTCAGCCATGTCGCAAAAACATGCTCGCCTTTGCCAGCGATGCGCGCCTTGGCGTCTTTGGCAGCGTTGCTGTCGGCGATAGATATGCCGAACAGGCCAGCGCCCACAATTGCGACACCGCCGATGAGGAAGGCACGGCGCTTCACGCCTTTGCGTTTTACCGGTGTTGCTGCGCTATCGGCTGTAGGGGTGTCGGTCATCAGACGGCTCCTTCCTGGGCTTTGGCAGCTTGCCCAGTTGCTGCATGGATCGCCTTGCGAATGCGCGGATAGGTGCCGCAGCGGCAGATGTTGGTCATCGCCTCGTCAATTTGTGCGTCGCTTGGGCGGCCCGTTTTTTCGATGAGCGCGACAGCGGCCATGATTTGTCCGGACTGGCAATATCCACATTGTGGTACTTGCGCGGCGATCCATGCCTTTTGCACGGCATGCAGCGTTCCGTCGGCGGATTTGAGGCCTTCAATCGTGGTAATCGATTTGCCTGCGACGTCGCTGACGGGGACGCTGCACGAACGGGTGGGTTCGCCATCAACATGGACGGTGCACGCGCCGCACGCCGCGACGCCGCAACCGAATTTTGTACCCGTCAGGCCAAGCTCTTCGCGAATAACCCATAATAAGGGTGTATCGGGCTCTGCGGACAGTGCGACCGCTTTGCCATTGATTGACGTCTGAATTGCCATGTGAAGAAGCTCCCGCCTTTAGATGCGTTTCATATAGCAACGCTTCAACCTCTTTGCTAGCGGTTAGCCATGCAAACGGGCAGCGCCAATCATGATCGTATCCTCGCCGCAGCAATCGAATGGGCTGGCGCGCCTATGGCGATTGCGACGGTGGTCGAAACGTGGAAGTCGGCGCCGTGCCCGGTCGGCACGCATATGCTGGTCCATGGCGATGGACGTTTCGTAGGGTCAGTATCGGGTGGTTGTGTTGAGGCCGACGTTTTGGAACGCGCGCAGATGGTTTTGGCCGGCGCGCCAGCGATCGTGCGCCGCTATGGCGTGGCCGATGATGCGGCGTGGGACGTTGGGCTGCCCTGTGGCGGTGATATTCAAGTGCTGGTGCAGCCTGTCTCGGCGGACGGTTTTCCGGCAGGCCTGTTTGCCGACATCGTCAACGCGCGGGGTGATGGAGCAACATTGGCCGTCGTAACGAACCTTGCCACTGGCCGCAGCATGATCGCGCAGGATGCTGCGGCAGAGAGCTTTGTAAACGTCTATTATCCGCCCCGCCGGTTGTTGATTGTAGGCGCTGTGGAGATTGCGGCGGCGCTGTCGGCGATTGCGGTCTCGCAAGGCATTGATGTCACTTTATGCGACCCGCGCGGGCGGTTTTTAACGGCGGACCGTTTCCCCGGCGTCCGCCTTGATGACCGCTGGCCCGACGAAGCGGTTAAGGCCTTTGCGCCCGATAGCCGCAGCGCGATTGTGACGTTAAGCCATGATCCCAAGATTGACGACCCAGCGCTGATTTCTGCATTGGATAGTCCCGCTGCTTATATCGCCGCGCTTGGCTCGGTAAGGTCTCATGCGGCGCGGCTATCGCGGCTTTCTGCGGCGGGGGTTGGCGGGGACCAAACTGCGCGGATAGAAGGTCCAGCGGGCGTTGCGATTAACGCGATCAGCGCGCCGGAAATCGCGCTGTCGATTGCGGGCGGAATGATCCGCGCGTTTAATATGGGCCTGCGTTGATGGACATAAAGGACGTCGCAATCGTCGTCCTCGCCGCTGGTAACGCGCGCCGTTTTGGTTCGGATAAGTTGATGGCCGATCTGGATGGGAAACCGCTTGGCGTGCGCGCCGCGGCGCAGTTGGCGCAGCTGGATGCCGCCGCGCATATCGCCGTGTGCCAACCGGAAGCGCCGATCGCGCCGCATTATCTGAAGCTGGGTTACACTATCGCTGAAAATCGGCACGCGGAACGTGGCCTATCGGGTTCGTTGCATCTTGCAGTTGAGGCCGCGGCACAGACCGAAGCGCAAGGGCTGCTGATACTGCTCGCCGATATGCCATTCGTTGAACTTGCTCATGTAGCGGCGTTGATTGCGGCATCTAACGGCGAGATACTTGCGTCCTCTGACGGAAAACAATCCATGCCGCCCGCCATTTTCCCGCGCGACAGCTGGTCACGCTTGCTGAAAGCCGAGGGGGATGCCGGTGCGCGGCACATCCTTTTGAACGCCAGCACGCGCACCGCACCAGAGGGCAGCTTACGCGATATCGATACGCCGGATGATTTGGCCGCTTCAAAAGCGCCGCCGCTTGGCTTAGACCGCTCCACATGAACCAGCCCTCCGCCCGTCCTGCCATTGAAGCCGCCTTGCGCAACCCCAACCTCATGGCGGCCGCCATCGCGCTTTCGGAAAACAGGTTGGAGGACGCAGAGCCCATATTGCGCGGCCATTTGCGCGAAGCGCCTACCGATGTGGCGGCCATTCGAATGATGGCCGAGCTTGCCGCGCGCGTTGGCCGGTTGAAAGACAGCGAGGCTTTGCTGCGCCGGGCGTTGGAGCTGACTCCAGACTTCGGCGCAGCGCGGGCCAATTTGGCGACGATCCTATACAAGCAAAACCGCTTTCCAGAAGCGCTTGAGCATCTCAATGCCGTGCTGGCTGAAGAGGGCGATAACCCGGTCCAGCAAAACCTGAAGGCCGCAGCACTTGGCCGGATTGGTGGTTATGAAGAGGCGATTTCGCTCTATCAGGAATTGACCGCGCGGTTTCCCGACCACGCCAAATTGTGGATGAGCTATGGCCATATGCTCAAAACCGTTGGCCATCAGGACGAGAGCGTTGCCGCCTATCGGCGCGCGCTTGCGGTGGAACCGACCTTGGGCGAAGTTTGGTGGAGCCTCGCCAATCTGAAAACCACCAGCTTCTCGGATGAAGATATCGCCGCCATGGATAAGGCGCTGAAATCGTCCGGCCTTAATGTGGAGGATGAATATCATCTGCATTTTGCGCTTGGTAAGGCGATGGAAGAACGCAGCAATCATGACGCGGCGTTCACGCATTATGATCGCGCAAACGCACTGCGCAACGCTGAGTTGAAATATGACCCGCACACCGTCCGTCAAAAGGTCGACAGGGTCATTGCGCAATGCACGCCCGAATTTCTGGCATCTCGCGCAGGGCAGGGGCATGTTGCGCGTGACCCTATTTTCATTTTGGGCATGCCGCGCGCCGGTTCTACGTTGATTGAGCAAATCCTCGCCAGTCACTCAATGGTAGAAGGCACGATGGAACTGCCCGATATTCCGGCGATGGCGCTGCGCGAAGGCCACGACGCCGACTGGATTGATGCGCTCGCCGGCTTCAGCGCGGAGGATTTAGAAAGGCTTGGCGCAGAGTTCATGGAACGCACGCGCATTCAACGCAAAACGGACAAGCCATTTTTTATCGATAAGCTGCCCAATAACTGGAATTATCTCGTCTTCATCCGCCTCATTCTTCCCAACGCCAAGATTATCGACGCGCGGCGGCATCCGTTGGATTGCTGTTTCTCCAATTACCGGCAGCATTTCGCCAAGGGGCAGGCGTTTAGCTATGACCTTGCCCATCTGGGGCAATATTATGCGGATTATGTGCGTTTGATGGCGCATTTCGATGCTGTCGAGCCAGGCTCTGTATATCGCATTATCCACGAACAACTGTTGGAAAATCCGGAAGGTGAAATCCGTTCGCTTTTGGAATTTTTGGACCTTCCGTTCGAAGAGTCGTGCCTCAATTTCCATCAAAATAAACGCGCTGTGCGCACGGCATCCAGCGAGCAAGTCCGTCGCCCAATCAACCGCGATGGCGTTGATCAATGGAAACCATATGCTGCCCATCTTGAACCGCTGAAACGCGCGCTCGGCGCTTATTGGAAAACATATCCGGCAATATCATAGTTGTTGTCTTGCAACACAATGATGCCAAATTAAGCCCAAATGGTCGGTAAAGCGAAAATATATTGCGCCAGAACGCAAATCGGGGTCTATTTGTTACAGAGTAACCAGGGAGGGTAGCCGCGTGCACCTAAAAATTCAGAAAAACAGGATCCGTTCGGCGTTGGCCGTGCTTTTGACATCAACAGCTTTTGCGGTTCCCGCATGGGCGCAAGAAGCCGCAGGCTCCGACAGCGACGTCATCGTCGTGACCGCGCAAAAGCGCGAACAGAATTTGCAGGATGTGCCGATCGCGATCAACGCCATTGGCAATGAAAAGCTCGACCAACTGCAAGTGAGCGAATTACAGGATGTTGTGAAATTCCTGCCTTCGGTCACCATTCAACAGGGCGGCCCCGGCTTCGCGCAGGTTTATTTCCGCGGTGTGGCATCTGGCGAAAACGCGAACCACTCGGCATCATTGCCAACTGTCGGCACCTATTTGGACGAAATGCCAATCACGACCATCCAAGGTGCGCTTGATTTGCATGCCTATGACCTTGCGCGTGTTGAGGCGCTCGCCGGACCGCAGGGTACCTTATATGGCGCAAGCTCGATGGCTGGTACGTTGAAGCTGGTGACGAATGCGCCGGATCCATCTGGTCTCTACGGAAGCGCTGGCGTTGAGTTTAACAATGTTGCGCACGGTGATTTTGGCGCGATTTACGAAGGTTTCCTGAACGTGCCGATCGCCGAAGGTGCGGCAGCGCGTCTCGTGGGTTGGTATCGCGACGATGCCGGTTATATCGACAATGTGTTGGGCGCACGCACCTATGCAAGCTCGGGCATTACGCAAAACAACAGGTTGTTGGTGGAGGAGAACTTCAACAATGCTGAAACCTACGGCGCGCGTTTGGCGCTCGGCATTGATCTGGATGACAATTGGACCATTAAGCCAACCTTGATGGGGCAGGTTCAGAATACGAATGGCAGCTACGCGCAGGAACGTTCCGGCCAGACCACTGGTGAGCTTCAGACGGTGCAATATAACCCAGAGGGCAGCCGCGATAAATGGATTCAGGGCGCACTGACGATTGAAGGAAAGATCGGAAGCTGGGATGTTACCGCGACAGGCGGCCACTTGCGGCGCAAGACTGAAACACAATTGGATTACTCCGATTACGCCTATTTCTACGATGCGCTGTCCGGTTACGGTAACTATTTTTACGATAATGCCGGTGTTCTGGTAAACCCGAACCAGTATATTCAAGGCATTGACCGGTATAAGAAAAGCTTTGGTGAATTGCGTGTCGCAAGCCCCGCGGATGCGCCATTGCGCTTCATCGGCGGTCTTTTTGCGCAACGTCAGTCGCATAATATTGAACAGAATTATATCATCGACAATATTGCCGACTCCATCACTGTGACGGGTACCAACAGCAATATCTGGCTGACTAAGCAAAAGCGCGTCGACCGCGATTACGCGGCCTTCGGTGAATTGACCTATGATCTGACAGAGAAGCTGTCGCTCACCGGTGGTTTACGTTATTATAAGTTTGATAACTCGCTTCAGGGCTTCTTCGGATTTTCTGGTGGCTATTCGAGCAGGACTGGCGAAGCCGCCTGCCTGAACACCGATGGTTCAACGCGGCGGGCCAATCCGGCGGGAAAGCCCGTGCCGATCCTTGTCGATGGCAGCCCTTGCACCAATGTGGACAAATCAACATCTGACACTGGCTTCATTCATAAGCTCAACGCAACGTACAAAGTTACCGACGATGTTCTGGTCTATGCCACATGGTCGCGTGGTTTCCGTCCGGGCGGGATCAACCGTCGCGGCACCTTGCCACCTTATGGTTCGGACAAGCTCGACAATTATGAACTCGGTTGGAAAACCACATTCGGTGCGTTCCGTTGGAACGGCGCCGTATTCCAGGAAGATTGGAATAACATCCAACTGTCGTTCTTGGGTGCGAACGGCCTCACCGAA
>CAIJLW010000105.1 GCA_903821685.1 uncultured Sphingomonadales bacterium
AGCTCACCAAAGAACGGACGTTCTTTATGCACTGCGTAAAAGCCTTCGGCCTGTTCGCGCGACATGTGAATCCGCTTTGAAGCAACAACGCGCAGGCCAGCGTCTTCAAGCATCTTGGTTACTGCACCAGTCAGGTTGCGGCGCGTTGCGTCGGGCTTAATAATTGAAAAAGTGCGAGTAGCCGCCATGATATGCTCCATTTTTATAGGGGGGAATTGCGCGCGCCTCTAACGGTGCTTGGCGCTGAGTGCAAGCTTTATGGGCCTTGCATCCATTTGCCGCCATCTTGTTTCCAATAGCGCCGCTCCACGCTCTCACCCAAATTGCGCCAGGCAGAGCGCGCATTGTCTGTATGGCTTGACGGGAAAAGATAGAAGATGCGGTCAAAATCTTGTTCAACCGGTCGCCAGTTGCCATCGGCGAACGCTATAAAACGGGCACCGTTGTGCGCATCTATTTGATCTGACAACAAAATAGGTTGAAGAGTATCATCACCCTCGCCCGACTTGGCGTGCGCCAGAAAGCTATCTGCCTTCGCCGTCCATAGAGACGACGATATGGCATCCAATTGTGCGCTGTCGTCGCTGACAATCAACAACCGCCCCTTATCGTCCAGTACGCGTTGGGCGATAAAGGGGAGCACTTTTTCAGCAGGGTCGCGGGTTAGCTGATAAAAATCGACCTGCATGATCCGGTCAAATCAGCCTTCGAAATTGTCGGCAACAAAACGGTCAAGCAAGCGCACGCCAAATCCGGTCGCACCCTTGTCCCAAACCGGGCCAGCCTTGTCCGCCCAGACAGTGCCGGCGATATCAAGA
Organism: uncultured Sphingomonadales bacterium; assembly: GCA_903821685.1. GTDB lineage: Bacteria > Pseudomonadota > Alphaproteobacteria > Sphingomonadales > Sphingomonadaceae > Sphingorhabdus_B > Sphingorhabdus_B communis. Next base: position 819 of record CAIJLW010000105.1, read on the forward strand.
TGCGCCCATTTCACGCCGTCCTTGATGAAACGACCAAGAAATTGTGCCGCCGTGATCGAACCTGCGCCTTTACCGCCAATATTCTTCATGTCCGCAATGGGGCTGTCGATCATCTTGTCATAAGCCTTCGACAGCGGGAAACGCCAAAGCGGGTCGCCCGATGCCTTGCCTGCGGCAGTAAGCTTGTCGGCAAGATCATCGCTGTTGGAGAAAAGCCCTGCATATTCGCTACCAAGCGAAACAATGATCGCGCCGGTCAACGTAGCGAGGTCTACAACATATTCAGGATTATAATTTTCCTGCACCCAATGCAGGGCATCGCATAGAACAAGGCGTCCTTCTGCATCGGTATTCAGCACTTCGATTGTCTGGCCAGACATGGATGTCACGATATCACCAGGGCGCTGCGCATTACCGTCAGGCATGTTCTCCACAAGGCCGCATACGCCAACGACATAAGCCTTGGCTTTGCGTCCAGCCAATGCTTTCATTGCGCCCGCAACGGCGCCAGCGCCGCCCATGTCCCATTTCATATCTTCCATGCCGGCCGCAGGTTTAATGGAAATGCCGCCCGTATCGAAGGTCACGCCTTTGCCGACAAGCGCCACTGGTCGTTTTTGCGTTCCGCCGGTGCCGTCCCACTTCATGACCAGCAAGCGCGCGGGGCGACGTGAACCTTGCGCAACGCCGAGCAGCGCCCCCATACCCAAAGCCGCCATCTCCTTATCATCCAGCACGCTGATTTCGACGCCCAACTCTTTCAAATGCTGGCAACGTTCGACGAAGCTTTCAGGATAAATGATGTTCGCGGGCTCAGTGACCAGTTCCTTGGTCAAAGCAACGCCCTCTGCGATGGCCTGATAGCTTGTCCAATGACCGCCCGCCTCTGCTGGCGCGGCGACAACAGTCAATGCCTCCACGGTGGGCTTAGACGTCTCTGGTAATTTGGTGCGATATTTGTCCATGCGCCAGTTGCGCAAGGTAGCGCCATAGGCAACCTCAGCAGCATGTTGCGCAGTCAGATTGGCGCCGTGGACCGCAATATGCTTCGCGCCCGATGTTTGAACCTTGGCGATTATATCGCCGCCAGCCTTCTGATAATCCGCTGTGTCGCCTTCGGCGACACCAAGCAGGACAATCCGAACAAGCTTGCCGCCCTCTTCATGGATAATCACAAGATTTTGTCCCGCCGCGCCCTCAAACCGGGAGAGCTTTGCAGTCGCATGAATGATATCCGTTTTGTCCAAAGGAAATTTGAAATCGGCGAGCGTATCTTTGGTAACGATGAATGCGACTACGTCAGCATCTTGGGGCCGCGCATCAGTAAAATTGATCTTCATGGAATTAAGCAGCCTTTCCGCTGGGGTCGTCTTGGAAGTTTCTATAGGCCTAATCCGCGCTTTGGTTAAAGCAAAAGATAGTGCAAAACTTCGAACGGTTAACCGCAAATAGTGACCAGCGTGGCAACATGGGTGGACCCACAGCAATAGCGGCGGTAAAGGGCTCAACGGTTTTATGATTATTCCCGCCCTCCGGCCTGTCCTTTCCCGCGTTTTGCTTATGCCGATTTTGCTCGGCTACGGATCCATGTCGTCCATCGCGATTGCCCAAACCGAGACCGCTTCAGCGGCATCGCAGCAATCCAGCGACCAGATAGGATTTTCTGCCGCGGTCGTTGAATATGATTCAAACACGGAAATTGTCACCGCCAAAGGTGAAGTAATTGCCACCCGTGAAGGCTATTCAGTTCGCGCCGATGATATCGTGTGGAACCGCACAACGGGTCAAGTCGTGGCAGAGGGAAATATCCGCGCTGTCGGGCCGGATGGCGATGTGGCATATGGCGACAAGATTGAGCTCACCGACGCCCTGAAAGACGGTGTGATCAACAATATGTTGGTGGTGCTCGCCGACGAAAGCCGCCTCGCCGCCAATCGCAGCTCGCGCAAAGACGGCATCTACACACTGGATTACGCCGCATACACAGCGTGCAAGGTTGCGACTGCCGATGGTTGCCCCAAAAAACCAAGCTGGGAAGTGAAGGCGATCAAGGTCGTTTATGATCCAGCCAAAAAACGGGTTGTTTATAACGGCGCGCGCATTGAGCTGTTCGGTTTACCTCTCATTCCGCTTCCGTTCCTGTCGCATCCCGTGGATACAAAGGCAGGGAGCGGATTTCTCGTGCCTAGCATTGGCTTTTCCCGGAACAATGGGGTTGAGTTGGAACAAGCCTATTATTGGCGGATAGCAGACAATCGGGATGCCACTGCAGCAATAACAGCTTTTTCCAATGCCGCTCCATTAGCCCGTGTGAATTTTCGATCGCTTGAAAAAAAAGGTGCAATCGACCTGTCTGCGTACGGAACGTACAGTAATCGTATCAGCACCAGCGGCGCGCTAAGACCAGATGGCGATAATGTATTTCGCGGATATCTGGAAGGTGCAGGAAAGTTCCAATTTGACCCTTATTGGTCTATTTCCGCTTCTGGCCGTTTTGCATCGGATCGCACGTTTCTGCGGCGCTATGACATCAGCCGCGATGACCGGCTTCGGTCGACATTTTCTGCCGAACGCATAGGTGACAAAAGCTATTTTTCATTTGCTGGGTGGGCAGTACAAACCCTTCGTACCAGCGACCGCCAGGGGCTTGCTCCCATCGCCCTGCCAGAACTTGATTATCGTCTGCGCATCGACGCGCCAGTGGTGGGTGGCACATTTCAGTTGCAAGCAAATAGCTTAAACATCGGCCGCACAAATGGTCAGGATACGCAACGCGCATTTGCCGCAGCAAAATGGGATTTGCGCACGATTACTGGGTTGGGTCAGGAATTGACGTTCACAATGCTTGCGCGCGGTGACGTCTATCACAGTGATGAAAACGCAAGCACGCTTACAGCCATCTATCGGGGTGACACGGGATGGCAGGATCGCAGAATTTTTGCGGCTGCGGCAGATGTAAAATGGCCATTTGTGGGGGAGGCTTTTGGCGGAACACAAATTTTTACACCCCGCGTCCAGGTTGTAGCGGCCCCTTCTATCGCCAACCTAACTATTCCGAACGAAGATTCGCGTGCCGTTGATTTGGAAGACAGCAACCTGTTCGCCCTCAACCGATTTCCCGGATATGATCGTTTCGAGGATGACTACCGCATAACGTACGGTTTTGATTGGGCACTCAAGAAAAGTGACTTCAGTGCTGACATCAATTTCGGGCAAAGTTACCGGCTGTCGAGCCGATCGTCCATCTTTCCCGACGGCACAGGCTTGTCAGACAAGGCGTCGGATATCGTCGGACGGTCCGAATTTCGCTTTAAAAATATCGTAAAACTAACGCACCGGTTTCGTCTGGATAAGGACAATCTTGCTATCCGCCGGAACGAAATCGATGCCACCGTTGGCACACGTGGTACCTATGTGCAGGCTGGCTATTTAAAGCTTAACCGCAACGTCGGACCAACGGTTGAGGATTTAGCAGATCGTGAAGAAATTCGGGTTGGAGGACGCATTCGCCTTGCCCCATATTGGTCCGTATTTGGGTCAACTATCATTGACCTTACGAACGCTCAGGAAGATCCAACAAGCCTTTCTGACGGCTTTGACCCCATACGCCATAGGTTTGGCGTTGCATATGACGACGACTGTTTGTCCTTAAGTTTAACATGGCGGCGCGACTATCAACCAGTTGGTGACTCGCAGCGGGGCAACAGCTTCCTGTTCCGTCTGGCATTTCGCAATCTGGGTGTGTAAGGCATTGGCAATTAATCCCCGGACGGGCATTTTCCGCTCATCTGCTGTTCAGCAGTGAATGGTTAACTGGCGACCCGAACCGATTGTGTACTGGATCAATATCGATGAAGTTATTCAAGTGCCTGTCCTTCGCTGCCGTGCTTATTTCCGCTACAGCGCTGACACCGCTAATTGCGCAATCCACTCCTGGTTCTGAGGGAAATGATGCCAATTTGATCGCACCAGACGGACAGCAATTGTTTGGGAAAAATGATCCCAATGTCCGACGCGCAACGGCGCAAGTTAACGGTGAAATCATTACCGGTACTGATATGGATCATCGCCTTGCATTGATCGTCGCCGCCAACGAAAACAAACTCCCTCCAGAAGAGTTGGCACGTTTTCGTGCCCAAATTCTTACAAACTTGATCGACGAAACACTACAAATTCAAGAAGCAGTAGCCAACAAAATTGAAGTCACCGACGCTGAAGTGGACCAGTATTTCGACCGCGTAGCACAACAAAACTTCAAACGGCCCGCAAACCAAGTCGAGAAATATTTGACTTCTATTGGCGCATCGGTCGCGACGCTGAAGCGCCAGATTAAGGGTGAACTGTCATGGAGCCGCCTGCTTTCGCGCAATGTGCGCCCCTCAGCAAACGTAAGCGATGACGAAGTCAACGCGATTATTGAACGTATTAAGGCTACCAAGGGTACAACCGAATATCGTCTCGGGGAGATTTACCTGTCGGCAACGCCAGAAGCTATGCCAGCGGTCACGGAAAACGCAAAAAAGATTATCGACCAACTTCGTCAGGGTGCAAATTTTGTTGCGTATGCGCGGCAGTTTTCAGAAGCATCCACAGCGTCTGTCGGTGGCGATCTAGGTTGGCTGTCACTGGCGCAATTGCCCTCGTCACTGGCGACCGCCGCCGCTGGCATGAACAGCAATGAGGTTCAAGCAGTCGCATCTCCTGGCGGCATCTCCATATTGCTGTTGATTGACAAACGGCAAGTCGCGATGTCGGATCCTCGGGATTCGGTTCTAAGTCTCAAACAAATTGCGATTACGTTCCCGGCAGGCACCGCCGAAGCGCAGATCGCTCCACTGGTGAAGCGCTTCAGCGAAGAAACACAGCAAATTGCGGGTTGTGGGGTTGCCGACGAAATGGCTGCGAAGCTTGGCGCTGATGTCGTTAATCGCGATGGCATCAAAATTCGCGACTTACCGGCGCCACTCCAGCAGGTGATGTTGGATTTGCAAATTGGTCAGTCCACGCCGCCTTATGGTTCGTTACAGGATGGTGTGCGGGTATTCGTTCTGTGTGGCCGTGACGCACCAGAAGTGGCGGCGTCCGAGAGTTTCGACGAGATTATGTCGCGGTTGGAAGAAGAGCGCGTCAACAAGCGGGCCCGCATTTACCTGCGCGATTTGCGTCGCGACGCCGTCATAGAATATAACTGATGCCTCTTGGCCGACTGGAACTGCCGCTGGCCGTTTCGGTCGGTGACCCGGCGGGTATCGGGCCGGAAATCATCGGCAAAGCTTGGGAAGCACGGCATTCGGCACAGTTGGCGCCTTTCTTTGCTATTGGCGACATAGCAAGCTTTGCTCCGTACTGGAACGGCCCTGTGGTCCGTATTGACGATCCCGCCGATACGTTCAAATATTTCGATACCGCTTTGCCTGTTATCCATTTGCATGATTGCTTGTCCATCGTCCCCGGCACCCCAGACCTCGATGGAGCGCATTGCGCCTATCAAGCGCTTGAAATGGCCATCGGTTTTGCCCGAGCTGGCAGCGCGGCGGCGTTGGTAACTGGTCCAGTTTCCAAATCACAGCTCTACGCCGTTGGCTTTACGCATCCCGGACAAACAGAATTTATCGCCGAACGCTGTGGTGTTTCGAAAAACAACGCAGTGATGATGCTCGCCGGCCCTGACTTGCGGGTGGTCCCCATGACAACGCATATCCCGCTCGCTGAAGTTGCGGGTAAGCTAGATGGCAGGTTGATAAGGCAGCGGTTACGCGCGACAGCAAAGGGACTTCAGCGCAACTTTGGCATCGAGAATCCTCGGCTCGCTGTGGCTGGCTTTAACCCTCATGCCGGCGAAGCGGGCAATATGGGCCGTGAAGAGCTTGATATATTCGAGCCTGCAATTGCGCAGGTCAGAAGCGAAGGCTTCAACGTCATTGGCCCCCTGCCCGCGGACACGATGTTTCATGCGGAGGCGCGGGCGCAATATGATGCTGCGTTATGCGCTTATCATGACCAGGCACTTATCCCATTGAAAACCCTTTACTTCCATGACGCCGTCAACATAACGCTTGGCTTACCCGTCGTTAGGACGTCGCCTGATCATGGCACAGCCTTCGGTATAGCTGGCCAGAACAAGGCGCTGCCGCATTCCATGATAGCAGCTATTAAGATGGCTGAGTCCGCAGCATTGCATCGCCTCGCTGCCGCCGATTTAGGCTGATGTCCGTATTACTACCTCCGCTTCGGGAAGTGATTGCCCGTCATGGCCTGTCGGCAAGCAAGGCGCTTGGCCAAAACTTCCTTTTCGATGAGAAATTGCTGGACCGAATTGCTGCGATACCCGGTCCTTTGGCAGGGGAGCATGTCTACGAAGTCGGCCCTGGTCCTGGCGGCCTCACGCGCGCTTTATTGCGCGCTGGCGCTCACGTCGTTGCTGTTGAGCGAGATCACCGCTGCTTGCCTGCACTCGCCGAACTCGCAGAGGCCTTTCCAGGAAAACTGCGCGTGATTGCGGGGGATGCGCTGAAAATCGACCCCTTTGCAGAAATTGGCGCGCCTTTTCATATTGTTTCCAACCTGCCGTATAATGTCGGCACTGCACTTGCCGTGGGCTGGCTCGGCGGCAACGCATGGCCGCCGACTTGGAAAAGCCTGACCCTCATGTTCCAGCGGGAGGTTGCGGATAGGATTGTATCCGCACCGGGCACTGGCGCATTTGGACGCCTTGCCATATTGGCGCAATGGCGGTCGAACGCTTCAATTGCCATGCCGGTCCATCGCTCCGCCTTCACGCCGCCGCCTAAGGTCATGTCAGCGGTGGTGCATATCACCCCCAAGGAAGCGGCAAGCGGCGTTAAAATGTCCGTCTTGGAAAATCTGACCGGCGCGGCTTTCGGGCAACGACGCAAGATGCTGCGTCAAAGCCTCAAAGGCGTTCCCGGCGCGCTAGAGGCGCTCCATAAAACCGGTATAGCTGAGGACCGCCGCCCCGAGACGGTCAACATCGCCGAATGGTGCGCGCTCGCGAAGGAAGTCGGATAGACTGCACGCTGGGGGTGGCCCTTTTGGGCAACCAAAGCTAAGAATAGACCATGCATACGCTAACCTCAAGCGAACGACAGGTTCTTCAAACAATCGAACAGCATCAGATGCTAGACCAAGTTCTGACTTGGGCAGCAGTCAACAGCGGATCAAGCAATTTGGCCGGGTTGGCCGCGACCGCCAAGATGTTGGCTGATGCGTTTGCCGTCCTGCCCGGCGATGTTGCCTTGGTTGCCCCTGAACCCGTAGACCGCGTGCTCCCCGACGGATCGATTAAGACCGTAGCGCATGGGGAGCATCTTTTGGTCACCGTTCGTCCTGATTCGCCGACGCAATTGCTGTTCACTGGGCATATGGACACGGTTTTTCCTGCTGATCACGCATTTCAACAACTGCGTTGGTTAGAGGACGGAACGCTCAACGGGCCCGGCGTTGCAGACATGAAGGGCGGCATATCGGTGATGCTCGCCGCGATACGCGCGGCAGAGCTCTCCGGAAGCCTTGCGCGCACTGGATACCAAATTCTGATCAACAGTGACGAGGAGGTCGGCTCGCCTTCGTCAACAAAGCTGATTGCCGAACTTGCGCAGAACAAGCTGGCAGCTTTAACCTACGAACCTGCATTGCCCGATGGAACGCTTGCCGGCGCGCGCGGCGGAAGTGGCAATTTCTCAGTTGTTTTTTCGGGCCTAGCCGCACATGCTGGCCGCAACCCCGATGATGGCCGTAACGCCGTTCTAGCTGCGGCGGACCTAGCCCTTCGGCTCAAACGTCTGTCGCATGAGGGGCTTTCCGTAAACCCAGCAAAAATTGAGGGTGGCGGCCCTAACAATATAGTGCCTGATCATGCGATATTACGCGTAAACTTTCGGCCCCGCACACCGGAGGTCGTAACCCAGACCGGCGACGATTTGTGCCGCATCATCGCCGATATAGAACGCGAACATGATGTACGCGCCCATCTGCATGGCAGCTTTGGCCGTCCGCCGAAGCCGATCGATTCTGAGGCCGAAAAACTATTTGGCCTAGTCAAACAATGCGGCGCTGATCTTGGTCTGTCCATCGCTTGGCGCTCAAGCGGTGGGGTATGCGATGGTAACAACATTGCAGCTTGTGGCGTCCCTGTTGTTGACACAATGGGTGTACGCGGCGGCAATATTCACAGCAAAGACGAATTCCTCATCGTCGAAAGTCTGGTTGAACGCGCGCAGTTGTCCGCTTTGACCATCATGCGTTTAGCAGCAAAAGGGGCTCTATGACCTTCCTCATTCGTCCGGCCAATATAAACGATCTCCAACCGATTTATGAAATGGCAAAACGTACGGGTGGCGGGTTCACTAATCTGCCCCCTGATAAAAGAGCGTTATCGGAAAAGCTGGAACGGTCCGCCGCCGGTTTTGACCGTGCGGATGATGCAGTCGCCGATGACCTATATCTATTTGTTCTGCAAAACAGCCAAACCGGCGAAGTGCGCGGCACGTGCCAGATTTTTGGTCAAGTCGGGCAGAGATGGCCATTCTACAGCTACCGCATTGGCGCGCTTACGCAGCATAGTGTGGAGCTCGAACGCACCTTCCGCGCGGACATATTAAACCTGTCTACGGATCTGGAGGGCACGACTGAAGTTGGCGGTCTATTCCTACACCCCGGAGAACGCGCTGGCGGACTTGGAATGCTTATCGCGCGTAGCCGCTATCTTTTCATCCGTAACCACCGCAAAAGGTTCGCAGATAGGACTATCGCAGAATTACGCGGCGTTATTGATGAAGCAGGCGGATCTCCGTTCTGGGACGGCGTGGCTGGGCGCTTTTTTGGCATGAGCTTTCAGGAAGCCGACGAGTTCAATGCGAAGTTCGGCAACCAGTTTATTGCCGACCTCATGCCCAAGCATCCCGTATATATAGCGATGCTTCAGGAAAGCGCAAAAACTGTCATTGGCGTGCCGCACCCATCGGGTCGTGCGGCAATGCGGATGCTGGAGAATGAGGGATTTGACTGGGAAAACTATATCGACATTTTTGACGGTGGCCCAACCATGACCGCACGCACCGACCAAATTCGTAGCATTCGTGAGGCTAAAGATGTGACGATAACGCACGTTAGCGAGACCGTTGGTGCACATAAATCTGGCGAGAAAAAGTTGATTACGCTTGGCCGCCTGCAAGCGTTTAAGGCTGCTTATGGCTGGATTGATGACCAAGGCGACAAAGTTAGTATCGACACCGATTGCGCCCAAATGCTTGGAATTTCGGTGGGCGACATCGTGACTTATGTAGAGCGATCATAAGATGGCATTGGTCGAAATCAATTTCGACGGGATCATCGGGCCAAGTCATAATTATGCCGGCTTAAGCCATGGTAATCTGGCATCTTCATATAATGCCGGTGCGCCATCTTATCCCAAAGCGGCCGCATTACAGGGCATCGAAAAGATGCGAACCAATCTTCGCCTTGGGCTGGCGCAAGGATTCTTCGTGCCACTCGACCGCCCGAACCAGAACTGGCTCGCCGGGCTTTCCACCGACATGCAGTCGGCGGAGCCACATATCGGCGCAGCCGCCTTTTCCGCATCTGCCATGTGGGCCGCCAATGCAGCCACCGTGTCCCCTGCCCCAGACACAGCAGATGGCAAATGCCATCTGTCCGCAGCCAACCTGATCACCATGCCGCACAGAAGCCATGAGTGGCCCGGAACGCTTGCGCAGTTGAAGCTGGCGTTCGCTAATGAACAGCATTTCGTTGTGCATGGCCCCGTGCCCGCGCCGTTTGGCGACGAAGGTGCTGCCAATTTCATGCGGTTATGCACCTCGCACAGTGATGCGGGTGTCGAAATATTTGTTTATGGCAAAACAGGCGGACCGTTCCCGGCGCGGCAGCATATTGAAGCATCAAAGGCCATCGCCCGCGCGCACAGACTTGATCCGGCCAGAACCTTGTTCGTTCAGCAGTCCGAAATGGCGATTGCCGCCGGCGCATTCCACAATGACGTTGTGGCAGTAGCGAACGCACATGTACTTTTCACCCACGAACAGGCGTTCGAAAGCCCCGATAAGACGTATGCCGACGTAAAGCGGCTAATGCCTCAGGCTGATATCATCATCGTCCCGGCGGATCGCGTCACCCTTGCCGACGCCATCCAAAGCTATCTGTTCAATGCCCAATTGGTAACGCTGCCCGACGGCGGCATGGCGCTTATTTTACCAAGTGAGGCGCAAGAAAATGTCCGCGTTTGGGGCTGGCTGACCGAGATGGCCGCTAGCAATGGTCCCATCCGCAAGCTTGTGCCATTGGACGTGCGCCAATCCATGGCAAATGGTGGTGGCCCAGCTTGCCTGCGCCTGCGTGTGGTTGCCGATCCCGCGACGGTGGACCCTCGCTTTATCGCCGACGAGGCAAAGTTGGACGCCATAGCGGAAGTTGTTAACACGTATTGGCCCGAAACCATTGCGCCGGACCAAGTTGGTAACGCCGATTTGCTAGATAAAGTCCGGTTGGCGCGGTTGGCGTTATTGGAGGCCACCGATCTCGTTTCGCTCGCCTGACAGCCAAAATTTTCAACGACGCGATGGGGCTTGGACCATTGAACCTAGAGCTTCGCTGCCCTTACATTTCTAGAAAGGTAGGGGGTTTCTGTTGCCCGGCACCCCCCCAGCCGCTGTAACCTTTCTGTTGCCCGGCCGGTTCGGCCGCGTTCTTTTAGTGTAAGTTTAGACCGTGAGGCCCAAAATTACGCTGCGAGAGCAAGTGCTGAGTTATCGTTTGCACCTATTGGTTATGAACCATTTCACGGCTTATTCATGCCGGGCAAAAACAATGCTTTTCAACGCACGTCGATCCTAGTTCAGCCCCTCCAAGACCTCTGATGAACAGAGATTTTGGTGGAGCTGCCGGGTACCGCCCCCGGGTCCGCTGCATCTATTGCACATCGCAATTTATCACCATAGCCGGGCGAACCCGGCAACGCCCTATATAGGCGCTTTTTCGTGAATGGGAAGTGAAGGGCGTTACAGCCCCTGCATATTTCGGCTTTCTGCCGGAATATGGACAACTAACCCATCGAGATCGGGGGTCAGGACAATTTGGCAAGACAAACGGCTTGTGCGCCGTGCACCGCTGGCGAGGTCAAGCATATCCTCTTCATCTTCAACAGACCGGGGGAGCTTATCGAACCAATCCTTATCGATGATTACATGACACGTCGAACAAGCCATCTGGCTTTCGCACGTCCCTTCAAGCGGCTGTCCGGCAGCTTGTGCAATGTCGAGGAGGCTTTGCCCCTCGACACCATTAATTTCCTGAACATCGCCATCAGCGCTGATGAACGTGACTTTGATCATAACATCGCCTCTGCTGCACGGTTAATTGCATGGGCTGCAATATCAATCTCTTTGACTGTCGTATAGCGGCCAAAGCCCAAGCGGATGGAAGATTTTGCCTGTGCGTCCGTCAGGCCAATTGCCCGCAGCACATGGCTTGGTCGCCCCGAACCACTTGCGCAAGCACTGCCCGCGGAAAAGGCGATGTTTCTGCATTCGGAAATCAGCCGCGCAGCGTCCACTCCGTCACGGCGGATGTTAAGGTTACCTTTATAGCGTGCCGTAGCCGAGCCGTTCATCGCCCAATCAGAAAACGCCGCCATGGCGTGGTCCCACAAAGTAGCCACATGTGCCGCGTCAGCCTCCATCCGATCCGCCGCCAATTTGGCGGCTGCGCCAAATCCCGCGCATAAAGCGGGCGATAACGTGCCGGAGCGCATGCCCTGTTCCTGCCCACCGCCAAGCATTTGTGGCGTGAGTAAAATCCCGTCACGCACCCATAAAGCACCGATGCCCTTTGGTCCGTGCATTTTATGCGCGGAGATTGCGATCATATCCGGGCCGTTGGGGATGTGCATCCGACCGAATGCTTGCACAGCGTCGCACAACAACAGCCCGCCTTGCCCGTGCAAGGCTGCTGCAATTTCAGCAATGGGTTGAAGTGTCCCAATTTCGTTGTTCACGAGCATGACGGCGAACAGTCTGCATTCTTCATTCGCATCCCCCGACCCGAAAGGTTTTACGAGGGCACCCGTTACACTTACCGGAAGAACGTCACCATGCCGCGCATGCACACAATCCAAAACCGCCGCATGCTCCGTCGCAGCAGCGCTTACCGGCAAACCACATCCCATAATCGCCAGATTGATCGCTTCTGTCGCGCCTGAGGTAAAGATCACGCGCCCGCCCGTTGGCAACAAAGCGGCGACCTGATCACGGGCCACCTCAACCGCAGCGGCGGCCGCCCTGCCCGCTGCATGGGCGCTGTGCGGGTTGGCAAAGCCGGTCTTCAGCCAAGGTTCCATCGCTGCAAATGCCTCAGGGGCAAGTGGCGTAGTTGCCTGATAATCGAGATAGATCATGCGATTTTTGACCGCCCGGCAATGCTGGACCACACGTCGATAAAGCGTTCAATCTCGCTGGCGTTGGTATCCGCACCAAAGCTGACCCGGATGACTTCAGATGCAGATTTATTATCCCAGCCCATGGCGCCAAGCACATGACTGGCCTTTAATGTTCCCGAAGAACACGCACTGCCGGCCGATACAGCAATGCCAGCCATATCGAAATTGATAAGCTGGCTTGAGGCTGCGACGCCTGGCATCCGGTAGCTGCCGATAGTCGCCAGCCGGTTGCTTGACGCTGCCACAACCGCGCCGCCAGCGGCTACAATCGCATCTTCCAACATTTTGCGGAGACGAACCGCCGTCTCCATCCAAGCAAAACCCGCCTCAAGCGCTGCGGCAAATCCAATCGCTGCGGGCAAGTTCTCAGTTCCACGCCGATAGCCTTGCTCCTGCCCGCCAGTGGGCGACAGCAGCCCAAGATTACGTACAAGCAATGCCCCCATACCCGGAGGGCCACCCAATTTATGCGCGGAAATCGAGATTAAATCCGCATCGGGCAGTGGTAATTTCCCAGCACTCTGCGAGCAGTCAGCGAAGAATATGCCACCAACTTTTCGCACAGCAGCTAAGATATCCGCCATGGGTTGTACAACGCCGGTTTCATTGTTCACCGATTGGACGGCAAACCGACCATTGCCGGTAATTGTCGTGATGTCGACATATCCATTATTAACAACAGGCACGCGTGTTGGGCCAGCCACCGCAAGCACCGCATCATGCTCGACTGAACTCGCAACAGCGTCATGGCCGCGCAGCCCAAGCGCAATCGCTTCGCTTGCCCCGCTCGTGAGAATAACCTCACCGTCCCAATTCAGCGCAGATGCTATCCGTCGGCGTGCGTCCTCAAGCGCAAAGCGGGCAGCTCTGCCTTCTTGATGCGGAGATGATGGATTGGCCCAGCGCAGCATCGCGTCTGCCATTGCCTCACGCGCCGCTGGAATAACCGGCGTGGTGGCAGCGTGGTCCAGATAGATACGTGGTTGGTTGGGCATAGTTTCCATGACAGTTGCGAAAATCGTCATTCCTTCTATATAGCGCTTCAACTTCCTGCAAAGCCCGAACCGTCGGGTACCGCTCGGCACACATTTCTAAGAATCGAACTATAATATGCCCGCAATTGCTATCCCTGGTCCAGAAGGCCGCCTTGAAGCGCGTTTTTCGCCGCCACCGCGCCCACGTGCTCCGATTGCGATGATATTGCATCCGCACCCGCAAGCGGGCGGAACAATGAACGACCGCATCACGCAACAGCTTTACAAAACCTTTGTGGCCCGCGGATTTGGCGTGCTGCGCTTTAACTTTCGTGGGGTCGGTCGAAGCGAAGGCGAATTCGACAATGGCATTGGCGAATTATCCGATGCAGCGTCAGCGCTCGATTGGGTACAAAGTTTTCACCCCGAAGCATCAACGACGTGGATCGCAGGGTTCAGCTTTGGCGCGTGGATTGGCATGCAATTATTGATGCGCCGCCCTGAAATTCGCGGTTTCATTTCGGTTGCGCCACCGGCAAACATGTATGATTTCAGCTTTCTGGCGCCCTGCCCCTCATCGGGCATTATCATTCAAGGCGTGAACGACGAAGTCGTGAACCCGAATGCGGTGCAAAAGCTAGTCGATAAGCTCCGCACGCAACGGCACATCACCATTCACCACGACGAAATTCCGCGCGCTAACCATTTCTTCGAAAATGAAATGGATATGCTGATGGCATCGGTGAATAATTATCTCGACTTCAGGCTGGATCCTAACTCGCCGATCAAGTGAGTTAGCCAGCCTCGGTGACAAGGCTTTTGCCTTGCCTGTCGGGGACAACCCAGATCGCAACATTGGCGAATATGACCAATGCCGCTGCGACCATAAGCCACATTTGCTGGCTGCTCCCATCGCGTCGCCATCGTTTCCATGCGCCGAACAGCAGCAGGATGGCGGAAAGCATGGCGATGGACAAAACGGCATTGAGCATTATCGCTACATAAAGATGGTGGATAAGCCGCGCAATCGGGGAAATTCAGCATGGCCTTTTGCAGCGTGCTCCCATAGGGCAGGCGAAGTCCGACTCATGTTGCTTCAGGATGTGCCATGCGAATAGCTATTGCCTCAGATCATGCCGCACTCGCGCTGAAGTCAGCGCTGGCCGACTATCTGCGCGGCTTGGGCCATAATGTCGCTGACCTTGGCCCGCATGACGAAACGTCCGTGGACTATCCCGATTACGGTTATAGCTTGGCTGCAGCGATAGCCGATGGTTCGGCCGAGCGCGGCATCGCCCTTTGCGGATCAGGCATTGGCATTTCCATTGCGGTAAACCGCAACCCTGGCGCACGTGCCGCCTTGGTGTCTGAACCGCTTTCGGCGCGGCTAGCCCGCGAACATAATGACGCCAACGTCATTGCCATGGGCGCTCGCCTGATTGGCATCGAAATGGCAAAAGCCTGTATTGATGCATTTCTCTTAACCGACTTTGGTGGTGATCGTCACCAACGCCGCGTTGACAAATTATCCAACCCAATCACTACCAAGGAACCAGCATGAGCACGCGTCCAGCAAATGATCTCTCCGATGTCCAGCCTGACGGATTCTTCACGCGCGGCCTGGCTGAAACCGATGCGGAAGTCTTTGCGGGTCTTGCGCATGAATTGGACCGCGAACAAAACCAGATTGAGCTAATCGCGTCAGAAAACATTGTTTCGAAAGCTGTGCTTGAAGCGCAAGGTTCGGTGTTCACAAACAAATATGCCGAAGGCTATCCGGGCAAGCGTTATTACCAAGGTTGCGCACCTTCTGACGAAGTTGAAACGCTTGCGATTGAACGGGCTAAGAAGCTTTTCAATGCTGGCTTTGCCAATGTGCAGCCACATTCCGGGGCGCAAGCCAATGGCGCCGTCATGCTCGCTTTGGTTAAACCGGGTGACACAATTTTGGGTATGAGCCTTGATGCAGGCGGACACCTTACGCACGGGGCAAAGGCCGCGATGTCCGGCAAATGGTTCAACGCTGTGCAGTTTGGTGTAAATCCTGAAACGCACCTGATCGATTTCGACGAAGTGGAGCGTCTTGCAAAAGAACATCGGCCGAAAATCATCATCGCCGGTGGCTCCGCTTATCCGCGTATCATCGATTTCGCCCGCTTCCGCGCCATTGCTGACGAAGTGGGTGCGATTTTCCATGTTGATATGGCGCACTTTGCTGGCCTAGTTGCGGGCGGCGTGCATCCCAACCCACTTGAACATGCGCATGTGGTCACGAATACAACCCATAAAACGCTCCGTGGGCCCCGTGGAGGCATGATCATGACCAATGATGAGGCAATCGCCAAGAAGATCAACTCTGCCGTCTTCCCGGGACTCCAAGGCGGTCCATTGATGCATGTCATCGCTGCCAAGGCCGTAGCATTTGGTGAAGCGCTTCGCCCGAACTTTAAAACCTATGCCGCAGCAACAATTGCCAATGCCAAGGTACTTGCCGCAACGCTGCATGAACGTGGCGCCAACCTCGTTTCAGGCGGTACAGATACCCATTTGGCTTTGGTCGACCTCACCCCACTCGGGATTAGCGGGCGTGATGCTGACGAAGCGCTTGAGCGCGCCGCAATCACGTGCAACAAAAACGGCATCCCCAATGATCCGCTACCCCCTGTAAAGACCAGCGGCATTCGCGTCGGTTCGCCTGCTGGCACAACCCGCGGCTTTGGTGCAGTTGAATTTCGTGAGATTGGCCATATGATTTCAGACGTTCTTGAAGGTCTGCGCCAAAAGGGCGAGCATGGCGATCCTGCCGTCGAGGCCGAAGTCCGTCTTCGTGTGCGCGAACTGTGCAGCCGCTTCCCAATCTACCCGTCTTGAATTATAAAGGTGACTTACCCATCTAATACACAGAAGGGAAATGACCATGGGATTTTGTAACGAGTGTAACGCTGAATATGCCAACGGCGCGAAGTTCTGCGCCAATTGTGGCGCTAAAACGCCCGAGCAGCTTGCGGCCGAAAGCATTCCAAATCAGACACGTCATTATGTTGGTGAAGCAGCCGATGAGCTTTGGGGCGCGACCAAGGATGCGTTTCACACTGGTAAACATTTGGCAGACCAAGATACGGTTAAAAAAGTTGCCGGTGGTGCAGCCATTGGCGCGGCTGCTAGCATTATTGCTCCTATCGGGCTCGCCACAGGCGCGCTGATTGGTGCAGGCATTGTTGCGTACCGCCATGTAAACA
This sequence comes from uncultured Sphingomonadales bacterium, assembly GCA_903821685.1. Classification (GTDB taxonomy): domain Bacteria; phylum Pseudomonadota; class Alphaproteobacteria; order Sphingomonadales; family Sphingomonadaceae; genus Sphingorhabdus_B; species Sphingorhabdus_B communis. The sequence goes on from CAIJLW010000105.1 coordinate 17,501, forward strand.
AGAAAAAGAATCAGGAAAAATAATTGCGCTGCCCATTTTGCGGACATGACGATAGCCAGGTGAAGGACAGCCGTCCTACCGAAGACAATAGCGCGATCCGCCGTCGGCGGCAGTGCGAGGGTTGCGGCGGACGTTTCACAACCTTTGAACGCATCCAATTGCGCGAGCTATTAGTGATCAAAACTGAAGGGAAGCGCGAGCCCTTCGATCGAGAAAAACTAGAACGTTCGCTCTCCGTCGCATGTCGAAAGCGTCCAGTCGACAATATGCAGATTGAAAAGCTTGCTTCGGCGATCCAGCGGCAGCTTGAAACCTTGGGTGAAAGTGAAATTGAATCCAAGCAGATTGGCGAATTCGTGATGGATGGGCTCAAGGCACTGGACAGCGTCGCCTATATTCGTTTCGCGTCAGTCTACAAAGATTTTAGCGAGGCTAAGGATTTTGAAGATTTCGCCGGAAGCGTGGTTGAAGCAGCACAAAAATGACTGTGCCGCCGGTCATTATTCTATGCCGTCCGCAGTTAGGCGAAAATATTGGCAAGGCCGCGCGCGCCATGTTGAACTTTGGCCTAACCGAGATGCGCCTCGTTGCGCCGCGCGATGGTTGGCCGAACCCTTCCGCTGGTCCCGCAGCATCGGGGGCAGACATCGTGTTGGCCAACGCCCAAGTTTACGACACGCTTGCTGATGCAACTGCCGACATTTCCCATGTTTATGCCACAACCGTGCGCAAACGCGGCGTCACAAAGCCAGTCATTACACCAGAAGTCGCGGCCCAAGAGGTTCTTGGTAACACCGGGCGAAGCGCGATATTGTTCGGGGCCGAGCGATCTGGCCTTGAAAGCGACGAGGTTAATGTTGCCCGCGCGATCATCACCGTACCGATCAATCCCGAATTTGGTTCGCTTAACTTGGCGCAAGCGGTCATCCTATGCGCCTATGAATGGTCAAAGACCCAAAGTTTATCCAGCCCGCCCAAAACGGATTTGGAACCGCCCGCATCACAGTTTGAACTTGACGGTCTCATCGCGCAATTGGATGCCATGCTTGAGCCGCTGAACTATTTCACACCCATCGACCGCGCGCCAGTAACGCGCCGCACATTGCGCAATTTGCTCACGAAGCCTGCATGGAATGCGCTTGAGGTCCGGACGTTGCGCGGTGTACTAACAACCTTGAATAGGCGCCAGCCACCCGAAGCCTGAGCCTCAGCCGCTTAAACGACTCCTCGTTCAAGTGTTAGGCGGGATTAGCGTCCCATTTTTCGAGTTCATAGGCGATTGAGGCCTCGACCAAATGTTCCCATATGTCTGCAACCACCTCAGCGGATACCCCCACCTCGCGTGCTGCTTTTTGAACATTTCGCAGCACCTGTTGCTTACGCGCTTCATCCCGGACAGCTGAACGTTCTGTTTTTATCCGCGCGGCAGCATCCATATAAGCGAAGCGAACAGCGAGAAGTTCGACCAATTGGGCATCGACGGCATCGACGCCTGCTCGGACTTCAGTCATGGTGTCGCAATTTTCGGGTTTAACGGGATAGACTGTGCTGCTCATCCCAGCGCGTTTAAGGTTCAGCGTCGGCAAAGTCGAGCCAGATGTTGACATAAGTGCCATCTGCGGCCATAGGCGCCGCTTCGCAATCGACCCTGCATTCCGGTGAAGCAGGTGTCCGGCACATCGCAGATGTGTCGCGCGGTACCGGAAACAACGTTGTTAGCAATTGGAGACTGAATATGTCGATGCGCAAAAGCTCGAAGTACAAACTTGACCGCCGGATGGGTGAAAACATCTGGGGACGTCCAAAATCACCTGTAAACAAACGCGAATATGGCCCAGGCCAGCATGGTCAGCGCCGCAAAGGCAAGCTCTCCGACTACGGCATCCAACTGCGCGCCAAGCAGAAGCTCAAGGGCTATTATGGCGACGTGACTGAAAAGCAGTTCAAGCGCGCCTATCAGGAAGCCAGCAACATGAAAGGCGATACGTCGCAGAACCTTATCGGTCTGCTTGAGCGTCGTTTGGACATGGTTGTATACCGCGCCAAGTTTGCGCCAACCATTTTTGCCGCACGTCAAATCGTCAGCCATGGTCACATCCGCGTCAATGGCGTGAAGTGCAATATCGCCAGCCGTCAGGTTGCCGTTGGTGACGTCATCAGCCTTGGTGCGAAAGCCAAGGAAATGGCGTTAGTTATCGAAGCGCAGGGCCTCGCAGAGCGCGACATTCCTGAATATGTTGCCGTTGACGGTAATGATAAGGTCACCTTCGCACGCGTCCCAACGCTCGACGAAGTGCCTTACCCAGTGAAGATGGAACCAAATTTGGTCGTCGAATTCTATTCGCGTTAATCTTCAAAATACATTTACGAAAAAGGCGGTCCTTGTGGCCGCCTTTTTTGTTTGAGCGCAATCGACAGGTCTGGCACAAGGAGCGCAATAATATTTCCCCTTAGGAGAATTTCATGCGCCTGCTTTCTTTGGCCCTTGTTTCCGCGCTTGCATTAACGTCTGCGTGTCAAAAAGCAGCATCGCCTGATATTGAGGTGGCGGCATTACCTCAAATCGATGTCCCTGCTTTGTCGGAGCAGACGATGAAAGACGTTACCCGCGAACTATCGCTGGATAGCTATGAAGGTCGCGCACCAGGATCCGCAGGAGAAGCAAAGACCGTCGCATATTTGATATCGAAGTTTAAGGCAGCAGGGCTTGCACCCGGTAACAACGGGAGCTGGACCCAAGACGTGCCGCTGATCGAAATTACCGCCAAGAATGTCTCAGCACTGCGCATTGCCGACCGAAACGGAAAGGCCATGTCCTTTGCCTATGGCAGCGAATATGTCATCGGCAGCTATCGCGAGGCGCCCAAAACCCAGATTAAGCAAAGCGACATGGTTTTCGTCGGCCATGGCATTGTAGCGCCTGAAAAAGGCTGGAACGACTATGCAGGCGTAGATGTGAAGGGCAAGACCGTCGTTGTGATGGTCAATGACCCCGACTTTGAAAACGATGGCTTAGAAGGCCCCTTTGGCGGCAAGGCCATGACCTATTATGGCCGCTGGACCTATAAATATGAAGAAGCGGCGCGTCAGGGTGCTGCTGCCGTTCTGGTCATCCACGACACCGCACCTGCGGCTTATGGGTGGAACGTCGTCAACTCCAGTTGGACAGGCACACAGTTTTTGGCCCAATCCAAAGATGGCGGCAAAAGCCAAACGCAAGCCAATGGCTGGATCCAAAAATCCGTCGCCAAGGAAATATTTGCCGCAGCAGACCAAGACATTGAAAAACAAATGGCTGCGGCAAAGCAAAAGGGTTTCAAAGCCGTGCCCTTAAACCTCACTGCATCGCTCAGCTTCGAAAATGACATCGCGCGAAAGGCGAGCAAAAACGTTGTTGGCGTTATAAAGGGCACGAAACGACCGGAAGAATATGTCCTGTACACCGCGCATTGGGACCATCTGGGGCGCTGCACGGCCGCGGCAGATGGCGATGACATTTGCAACGGCGCGGTAGACAACGCGACCGGCTCCGCGGGACTTGTTGCATTGGCGGAGGGCTTTGCCAAAGCCGGAGCGCCCGAGCGTTCGGTTGTGTTCCTTGCCGTCACTGCGGAAGAAAGTGGCCTTCTTGGTTCAAAATATTACGCAGAAAATCCCGTTTTTCCGCTGTCGCAAACCGTTGGCGGCGTAAATATGGACGCGTTTTCCATGTCGGGGCCTGCAAAGAACCTAACCGTAATCGGCAAAGGCAAGTCGCAGTTGGATATCTATCTGGAGGCAGCGGCGAAATCAGAAGGCCGTACGCCGGAGATGGAGCCAACGCCGGAAAAGGGCTTTTATTATCGTTCAGACCATTTCAGCTTCGCCAAGCTTGGCGTGCCAATGGTCTATTTCGAGGGTGGCGATGATTTGGTGACCGGCGGAAAGGCCGCTGCCAAAGCAGCCGCCGAAAATTATGAGAAAAACCGCTACCACGCCCCTAGCGATGAGTTTGACGAAAAATGGGATTGGTCCGGCGTCATGTCGGACTTGAAGCTCTATTATCGCGTCGGACGGATGCTAGCGATGACTGATGCGTGGCCCAATTGGAACGATGGCGACGAATTCCGCGCCGTCCGCGACAAAAGCCGCAGCGGAAAGTAACGCGATGGCATTTCGTATGCCCGCTGAATGGGCTCCGCATGAAGCCGTCTGGATTGGTTTTCCCAGCTCAGCCGACGCTTGGGGAGCACCGCTGCAACGGGCACAGCAGCAAATCGCTGCCTTTGCCAATGCCGTTCACGCGTCCGGACAGGGTGAACGTGTGCATGTGATTGCAGGCAGCGCCGAAGCTGCCGCGATTGCCGCTGAGCTCGTCGATAGCGGCATTCATGTTGAACAGCGCCACATTGGCGATGTGTGGCTGCGCGATACTGGCTGTATCATTGTCAAGGACGCCGACCGCCGCATCGCCCGCGACTTTGGGTTCAATGGTTGGGGTGGCCGTTATGATTACCCGGGTGACAGGACCATTGGTGCAGAACTCGCAGCGTCGGCTGGATTAGAGATCCGCAAGGCCGATTGGATTTTAGAAGGTGGATCAATAGATGTGGATGGCCAAGGGCTTGCGGCAACGACGGCTGACTGCTTGTTAAACCCCAACCGCAATCCCACGCTCGACAAGGCGGCGATTGAAGCGCGGCTGCGCGACGAGCTTGGGATCGACCGCTTGCTGTGGTTGGGCGATGGCCTGCGTAATGACCACACAGACGGGCATATCGATAATCTCGCCCGTTTTGTTGGGGTAAACCACATACTCATTCCGCAAGGCGCAGGGGCCAATGATCCAAATAGCGCCGCTTTCAACGATGCATGCAAACGCGCCGAAGCATTTGGGTGCCAAGTGAGCAATATGCCCTCGGTCGGGCGTTTCATGCAAGATGGGGAAGCTGTTCCTGCAAGCTACATGAATTTTTACATTGGCAACCACAATGTCGTTGTGCCCATTTATGGTGCAGAGAATGACGATGCGGCGATTACCGCATTAGCGGCCTTATTCCCTGACCGACGGGTTGTCGGCGTGATGGCGGACGCCGTTTTGACAGGCGGCGGTAGCTTTCACTGTTCAAGCCAACAAATACCAGTTTAGCTGTATTGGAAAGGATATCCCATGAAGAAATCAATTTTATACGCACTCGCAGCAGCAACCTTGGCCGTGCCTGCTTTGGCCGACCACCATATGTCCAATACAGCCGAGCATGACAAAATGCATAAGGCGCATCAGGCACGGCTTGCGCAAATCCTTGCGGACCCGGCTCGGGCCAAGGATGCAAAGCGCGACATATATCGTCACCCTGCCGAAACATTGGAATTCTTCCGTGTGCACCCAGATCATGTTGTCGGCGAATATGCACCGGGCGGCGAATGGGTGTCACGCATCCTCGGCCGCTACATCAATGAAAATGGCAAATATACGGGCCTGTATTTCGGAACAAAAACCTTTTTCAGTGATCAGCAAAAGCAAGGCCTTGCCGCAGCTGTTGGCAAATTTCCGTCCGACGTTGCCGCCGTATCCGGCCGGCCAGCCGCTGATTTCAACGCCTTTTCCTTAAGCGAAACTCCCGAAGGTGCGAAGGGAACGTTCGACCGCATATTGGTCATGCGCATGATGCATAACATCATGAACTGGAACATCGCCGATGCCGAGATAAAGGCCATGCGTGACCTTTTGAAGCCAGACGGCCTTATCGGCATCGAACAACACCGCGCCAAGGCCAATGCCCCCTATAGCTACGCCGACGGCAGTAAAGGCTATATGCGCGAAGCGGATATCATCAAATTCATGGAGGTAAACGGCTTCGAACTCGTTGCCAAGAGCGAGATCAATGCCAACCCGAAAGACAGCGCAAACTGGCGAGATGGGGTGTGGACACTGCCACCTGCATTGCGCCTAAAGGATGTCGATCGCGCGAAATATGAAGCGATTGGTGAATCCGATCGCATGACTTTGCTGTTTAAAAAGCGCAACTGATGCTTTTACTAGGAAAATGCGCCCGCAATTATATTGTATCTAGCGACAATCGTGATTGCGGCACGTTTCGGGGTGCGGCTATAGACGCGGCATGACAAGAGATATCACCGTCGCCGCGTTGCAACTGCCCATAGCGGCAAGCGAAGCCGAAAACATTGATGCCGTCAGTGACCTTGTGTCGCAGGCGTCTGACCTGGGCGCGCAAATCATCCTGCCGCCCGAACTATTTTCCGGCCCCTATTTCTGCAAAACGCAGGAGGAAAAGCATTTTGCGCTGGCACACCCCGTCTTGGAGCATCCCGCTGTCAAGGCGATGGCAAAACTTGCTAAGCGGCTTAATGTTGCCATCCCCACAAGCTTCTTTGAACGCGATGGAGCGCATTTCTACAACAGTCTTGCGATGATTGACCCCAAAGGCGACATCATGGGCGTATATCGTAAAAGCCATATTCCCGATGGCCCCGGCTACCAGGAAAAATATTATTTTCGCCCCGGCAATACCGGGTTCAAGGTCTGGAACGTGTTCGGCATTACTATTGGCGTCGGCATCTGCTGGGACCAATGGTATCCCGAATGCGCGCGCGCAATGGCCTTGATGGGCGCTGAACTTCTTTTCTACCCCACAGCCATCGGTGCCGAGCCGCAGGATGCGACCTTGGACACACGGCACATGTGGCGACGCGCAATGGTTGGCCATGCGGTATCAAACTGTATGCCGGTCATTGCAGCCAACAGGGTCGGCAGCGAAGACGACCATGGTCAAACGGCGCAAAAATTCTACGGCACCAGCTTCATCGCCAATGAATGGGGGGATGTGGTATGCGACCTTGATGACGCCGAAACCGGCATATTAGTCTCGACTTTTGACCTAGACCAAGCCCGCGCGCATCGTGCCAGCATGGGCTTCTTCCGCGACCGCAGGCCAGCGTTATACACCCGCCTTGCCGAGGATATTTGATCTGTCGCATCTGTATCTCATTGGGATAGGTTCAAATCAGCCACATCCCGTCATTGGCACACCAAATAACATCATTCCGCACGCGATTGCCGCGCTGGAGATGGACGATATCGATGTGTTCGCACATTCGGCCATTATCCAATCAAGCCCCATGGGCCCTTCATCGCGCCGCTTTGCCAACGCGGCAGCCGTGATCGCGACGCAGCTTGATCCCCCTGCACTGCTTGCCCGCCTCCACGAAATAGAGAGCCATTTCGGGCGCGTACGGCGCGGCCAAAGCTGGCGTGCACGCGTGCTGGATCTCGATATTCTTTTATGGTCGGGCGGCATGTGGGCCGATAGCAATCCAGCGCTCTCTATCCCGCATCCCGGCCTTCGTTCGCGCGGTTTTGTCCTTACGCCTGCCGCAATGGTCGCCCCCGATTGGCGCGACCCGATTACAGGTTTAACCATTCGTCACCTGCAATCGCGATTTAACCGACCAAAGGCGCTTGACCAGTCACCCCACCGCCACTAGGGGAAGCGCTCTCCTTTGAACCCTTTTCGGTTCAGGTCGGGGGCCCTTAGCTCAGTCGGTAGAGCAACTGACTTTTAATCAGTAGGTCGCTGGTTCGAACCCAGCAGGGCTCACCATATATTTCAATG
>CAIJLW010000106.1 GCA_903821685.1 uncultured Sphingomonadales bacterium
CCGGCTGGCGATCGTCGTCCAACCGCCGACCGCGCCTTTGCCGCACGCAGCGAAAACCGCCGCGATCCTGGCGCACCTGCCCGCAATTACGGCCCCAAAAAGGGTGGTAATGGCAACTATAAGGGCACGGTAAAGCGCGCTGGGTAAAATTCGGAATCAGGGTCAGGACCACTTAAATCCACCTTCGCGGTTTGAGGCCATTTTGTTCAGTGCAAGGCGGCAAAGCGCAGGCTTAGTGGTTCTAAGTCTAGCTTTGCCAACGCGGCAATGGACAGTATGGGTCAAATCCGAAGGACGGCAAAATGGCTTCGATCTCACAGAAAAATGCCCTTGCAGGCAGAATGACTGCCCGCGGCAGACATTTCACTTCGATATCTTTGCCATTTTGACGCCGCGAAGGTGGATTTAAGTGGTCCTGACCCTAAGTAAAAGCCGTCATGCTGAACTAAGTTCGACATGACGGCCTTTGGCACATTAATGCCTGAAGTGCCGCATGCCGGTGAAGACCATGGCGAGGCCAGCTTCATCAGCGGCGGCAATTACTTCGTCATCACGCATGGAGCCGCCGGGCTGAATGACCGCCGTTGCCCCCGCTTCTGCTGCTGCAAGCAGTCCGTCGGCGAATGGGAAGAAAGCGTCTGAAGCTACGGCTGAACCGACCGTGCGCGGCTCTGCCCATCCATAAGTCTCCGCGGCTTCTTTCGCCTTTATCGCGGCAATGCGCGCGCTATCACGCCGGTTCATTTGGCCTGCACCAATACCCGCGGTGGCACCATCCTTGGCATAAACAATCGCATTGGACTTCACATGCTTGGCGATCGTCCAGGCAAAGCGACAGTCCGCCAATTCTTGTGCGCTTGGGGCGCGCTTGGTCACGACGGTAAATGCAGCATCGGCAACATGACCATTGTCCCGTGACTGCACGATCAATCCGCCCGTAATCGGCTTGATCGATAAACCACTGCGCTTTGGATCGGGCAATTCACCCGTCAGCAGCAGCCGCAAATTCTTCTTCTTGGCAAAAACGGCCTTTGCCGCATCATCGGCGGACGGGGCGGCTACGACCTCGGTAAATATCTCGGTAATCGCTTCTGCCGTTGGCGCATCCAGCGGGCGATTGACAGCAACGATACCGCCAAAGGCCGAGACGCTGTCGCATTCAAGCGCGGCACGATAGGCGTCGATTAAGGTGTCACCCGTGGCCACACCGCAAGGGTTGGCATGCTTGACGATAACGACAGTGGGGGGGCCATCGCGAAACTCGGCGACCAGCTCAAGCGCAGCATCCGCGTCGTTATAATTGTTATACGATAGCTCTTTGCCCTGAACTTGCTCGGCCTGCGCGATGCCCGCAATATGCGGCCCGACGGGCACATAAAGCGCCGCACGTTGATGGGGGTTTTCGCCATAGCGCAACTCCGTCACGCGATTGCCATTGACGGCGAGCATATCCGGGAACACCTGTTGTTGGTCCGCAAAAGCAAACCATTGGCTGATCATACTGTCATAGGCAGCCGTTGCAGAATAGGCCTTTGCCGCGCAATTGCGGCGGAAGGCATAGCTTGTCTTGCCGTCACTTTCCTCAAGCTCGGCAATAAGGTCGTCATAATCTGCCGGATCGGTCAGGATCGTCACAAAGGCGTGGTTTTTCGCAGCACTGCGCACCATCGATGGCCCGCCAATGTCGATATTCTCGATGATTTCATCGCGCGATGCGCCTTTCGCCACTGTCTGCGCAAAAGGATAGAGATTGACCACGACCAGATCGATTGCGCCGATATGATGCGCGGCCATCGCGGCGGCATGTTCGGGATTATCGCGCACCGCCAGCAGGCCGCCATGCACCATCGGGTGCAATGTCTTCACGCGTCCGTCCATCATTTCGGGAAAGCCTGTTAGCTCGCTAATGTCCTTGACCGTCAAACCCGCCGCACGCAGCGTTTTGGCGGTGCCACCTGTGGATACCAATTCCACATGACGCGCAGCCAACGCGTGGCCAAGCTCAACCAACCCAGCCTTGTCGGACACCGACAATAGGGCCCGTTTAATCACGACGTCTTGCATATATCTATCCTAAATGGCGCAGTTGCCAGCTTATATGGAGGCCGCCTTTACCTGTGTCGGCAGCAATCACAAGTTGGCGGGTGGGGTGGGGGCGGCCGTTTTGATCCACCCACAGGCTATCATCGACGGTCAGCATGCCGCCCGAGGTGAGAAACACCCAGTTACTGCCATCGGCCATGCGCAGCAGAGCGGTCTGTGGTTTATCCGACGGCACAATTTCAATATCAGGTCCAAGGTGAAAACGAACAGCTACAGCGACATTGTCCTTAGGCTTCGCCTGCGGCAACAGCGTATCTTCACCGCGCAGTTCCATGCCATCGGAGCGCAGGGTCAGCACGCGCGAATGATTATATCCAAAGCTTTTGGCGTAGCCGTCATGGCTTGCCTGAATGCGCGTCGCCTGTTCAATGTCGCGGCGCTCAAGCTCGACCTCTGCAACGCCCTTGCCAAGATGCCCGCCTGCCAAGATCGCGGTCGAATTGGTATCATTCAGGCATAAGGTGGAATGCGCTGCAGTCGTCCGAAGCCCCCGCGCCAACGCCGCGGGTATCATCGCCCCGACGAGAGCCGCGCCCCCGCAATTCACAATGATCCGCTGCGCACCATGCGAAAGTTCGAACGCGAGGGTCGAGGCACAACCCGACGCAGACTGCCGTGCGAGCGGTGGTGGCCCTGCGTCCAGCAACAGCACAGATTTGCCCGCCAACACGCGCTGATATCCCCAATCAAGCGCTTGCCTATGTGGCCGCGCCCGCACTTCGCTGGCGGCAACCAGCGCTTCGATGCGGTCCGCCGCGATATGTGCAGACCCCTGCCAAGCGCCAAGACCGCCGTCGGTGTGCGTCAGGCCAAGCAAGGCGGGCACCGCGCGTCCCAATGCGTCTAAAAGAAAATCGGGGGCCAATTCGCCTTGCGCGACATAGCATTTCTTTAGCAGGCTCAACAGGCCGATGAGCTCCATCAACTGGATGGGCGAACGCGACACGACACCGCCATCGGGGAATATTGTTGCCCGCAACGAGTCTGCTAGCCCGTCCTCACCCACCGCGCGGCGGATTTTGCCTTCGGGCAAAAGCAGCGATGCAGCCACAACCCCTGCCCAACCGACTGTTTTGGCAAAATGGCTTTGCGCCCTTGGGGCCGATTGGTCCAAATGGCGCGCAACACGCGCGAAATGGTTGATCACGCGTGCGCGATAAATGGGTTCATTGCTACTCAGCAAATAGGGCGAGCCAGCCGCCATGTTCAAAAGCCGCCAAGCGCAATTGTCGACCCGCCATGCTGGCTCGCGCGTCTTCATGCCATTGGCCAGCAACCAAGCATCCGCAATCTGTGCCGCAACTGGCGCACCTTCACCCCTGTTTGTCACAGCCGCCAGATCCCGCAACCAATCAAAGCGGTGAATATAATCGGTCAGCGATGGCTGCAGATCGAGCTTGTCATAATCCAGATCACAAAATGCTTGCTCAAAGCCCTGATAGTGGAACTTGCCAATGCGCAAAGACTGACCGCGGGCAGGATTTCCCTCCAACGGGTCCTGCGGCACTGCGAGCAAGCGCTGCGGCACCTTGCCTCTTAACCGCCCGCTGTGCAGCGGCGTACGCCATGTCAATTTGTAGAATTGGAGAGAAAGGCGTTCGAGAATATTTTGGCCCGCGCCTGTGGGCCTGACGATTAGGGCCGTCTGCCGTTGATCCGTGCCGTCCTCAAACGCGCCGGTCATTCACCCCTCAGCGCCCGGATATTGGCCGCATAATGGTCCGCACCGCCCTTAAACGTTGCCGTGCCCGCCACCAACGTGTCCGCGCCCGCCGAAATAGCAAGTGGAGCAGTGTCGGTGGTAATACCGCCGTCGACCTCAAGCCGGATGTCGCGGCCAGTCTTGTCAATCATTTTGCGGATGGCCTCTATCTTGCGCAGCTGGCTGGAAATAAAGCTCTGCCCACCAAAACCGGGGTTCACGCTCATCACCAGAATGAGATCAACGTCATCGATCAGATAATCCAGCATCTTTGCTGGCGTATGAGGA
>CAIJLW010000107.1 GCA_903821685.1 uncultured Sphingomonadales bacterium
AAACGGGACATTGATTCCCTGCCGTTGCATTTCATCATGGCGTCGCCGTGCGCGGACCTCGGCAGGGGCGGTAACGAACAGCTTTACCTCGGCATGCGGCGCAATGACCGTTCCTATGTCGCGCCCGTCAAGCAATGCCCCGCCCGGCTGGTTGGCGAAATCCACCTGCCGCTTGTTGAGCGCGGCACGCACGTTGGGGTGGATGGACACACGGCTTGCAAGGCCGCCAATCTCCTCGTTCCGCAAAACCGGATCATCAAGAATGCTATCGGGAAAGTCGCATCCCGCCAAAGCGTCCGCCGGATCATCGGGGTTACCCTGATGCAATTGGACGTGCCGGCCTACCGCGCGGTAGAGCAGGCCCGTGTCCAAAAACGGCAACCCGAAATGCGCCGCCAATGCCTTTGCCAAAGTGCCCTTGCCCGAGGCAGTTGGCCCGTCAACGGCGATAATCATTTCGCTGTGCCTGCGTCAGCAGGGCGCGTCATCAGTGCCTTAACAATGCCAAACAAAGCAATCGCCATCCAGACGACTTCCAAAACCATCGTTGGCAGATTGAAATTCACCGTCAACGATATGGTTAGCAACGCCGCGCCAAGGAAGTTCGACGCATTGAACCACAAAGCGTTCATCTGCGTCGTGAGGTTGCTATAGGCAAAAGCCGCCACGATGAAAAAGCTGCCTGCAAACCCAATGAGGTCAGCGGCGAAAGGCGATAGATATTCGGTCAATGCTGCGCCTGCAGATTCTTTAGAATGTCTTCAAAAGTTGGAAAACTCGTCGCGATGGGCGATACGTCATCCACCGTTACCGCGTGATAGCAATTCTGCCCTGCCACCGCGAAACTCATCGCGATGCGGTGGTCGAGTGCACTTGTCACGGTCGCGCCGCCCTCTAAGGGTTCGCCGCCACTGCCGTTGATGATGAGGCCATCTTCGCGTTCTTCAACTTGCGCACCGATGGCTTTCAGGCCAGTCGCCATGAGCGCGAGGCGGTCGGATTCTTTGACACGCAGTTCGTCCAGCCCGCTCGTCGTCGTCCGGCCTTGTGCCATGCTGGCGGCGACGAAGAATACCGGAAATTCGTCAATCATGCTTGGTGCGACTTCGGGCGGCACGTCGATGCCGCGCAAGACAGAATGGCGCGCGGTGATGTCGGCCACTGGCTCGCCGCCGACTTCGCGTTCGTTGGAATAGGTCAGGTCAGCGCCCATCGCCTGTAGCATTTTATAAATGCCGGTACGCGTCGGGTTCATGCCGACATGGGTAACGGTGACTTCGCTGCCTGGTGTAATCAATGCCGCGACCACGAAGAACGCTGCTGACGAAGGATCGCCGGGAACCTCAATCTGCTGCGGCTGTAACTCTGCTTCACCCATCAACCGGATATGGCGCACGCCGTCTGTATCAACATCGACGGTTAAATCTGCGCCAAAACCGCGCAACATCCGTTCGCTATGGTCGCGGGTGGGCACTGGTTCGATGACTTCGGTGATGCCCGCAATGTTCAACCCCGCCAGTAAGACGGCGCTTTTAACTTGCGCAGAGGCCACCGGCAGGCGGTAGCTAATCGGTATGGCAGGCACCAGTCCACGCACCATCAACGGCAGCATCCCGCCGGGGCTCGCCGTAAACTCGGCGCCCATTTGGCTAAGCGGATCGATCACACGGCCCATCGGGCGTTTGGACAGGCTTGCATCGCCAATGAAAGTCGCGGTCAATCGGTGGCTGGCGACCAGCCCCATCAATAACCGCGTGGAGGTGCCGCTGTTACCCATGTCGAGCGCACCAGAAGGCTGCATGAGACCACCGACGCCAACGCCGTGCACGGTCCAAATGCCTTCGCCGTTCCGTTCAATATGCGCGCCCATTGCCCGCATGGCGGCGGCGGTGGCCAAAACGTCTTCGCCCGCAAGCAAGCCTGAGATATTGCTTGTCCCCACCGCAAGTGCGCTCAACATAAGCGCGCGATGTGAGATGGATTTGTCGCCTGGAACCTTAAGCGTGCCGCGTAACGGGCCGCTGGGCTGGAAACTGCCGGATCGAGATTGCGCGCTGTGCATGATGTTTTTTGCTTTGCGGATGATGCGCGATCAAGTCAACGACCACAGTAATTTTTGACAGCGGCGCGTCGCTGTGGCAAAGGCCGCGCCAATTGACGGTGATTCACAGATGTGGATCGCCTTTCCAAGCCAGTTTAAAAAGGATTTAAGCCCGCCATGATCAAGGCTGAATGGGGAACCAAGCGCACTTGCCCGAAATGTGGCGTTCGTTTTTACGACCTGACCAAGGATGAGCCGGTTGAATGCATCGAATGCGGCAACCAGTGGACGCCAGAGCCAGTTCTTAAATCGAAGCAGCCAATGCCGTTTGAAGAAGTCGAAAAGAAAAAGGACGACTCTGACCTGGCCGATGACGATCTCGACATTGACGTCGATGCTGTCGACGGCGACGTTTCGCCAGACAATGACGTTGACTTGGGTGGTGACGAAGATCTCGGCGTTGCCGGCACCGAAGGCGAACCCGACGACATCTAATCTTCGCGCTTGATATATATAGGAGCGCCCGCTAGTGGCGCTCCTCACCAAGGTCGCTTCTGGGCGGCTATATGGGGCCTTAGCTCAGCTGGTAGAGCGCTACACTGGCAGTGTAGAGGTCAGGGGTTCGACTCCCCTAGGCTCCACCAACCTTCGCTAAAGCTTCGGCTGGCAGGCCAGACGATGTTTTAGCGAAGGTTGTCCGCCGAAGCCGCAGGCGTAGGAGGGCTTTTGTTGGTTCGACGATCCACAATAAGCCGTCGCATTCGAAAAATATCTCAAATCAGGGTCGGGCCGTGCGTTTGCATCAAAGCGACTGCGCTAGCCAAAACCGGCATTCTCCCCTAAAGGCCAATTATGCATTTTCTTGACCAAGCTAAGATTTTTGTCCGTTCTGGCGCAGGTGGCCCGGGGGCTGTCAGCTTTCGGCGCGAGAAATATGTCCAATATGGCGGTCCTGATGGCGGCAATGGCGGCAAAGGTGGCGATGTCATTTTTGAAGCTGTGGCGGGCCTGAACACGCTTATCGACTTTCGCTATGCACAGCATTTTAAAGCGATGCGCGGCATTCAAGGCATGGGCCGAGACCGCCATGGCGCATATGGCGACGAACTCGTCATTCAGGTTCCAGTTGGAACGCAGGTGCTTGCTGATGATGAGGAGCGCACGCTTTTGTTTGACCTAACCGCGGTTGGGCAGCGCGTTGTGTTCCTGCGCGGCGGTGATGGCGGTCGCGGTAATGCTTCCTATAAAAGCTCGACAAACCGGGCTCCGCGGGAACATGGCCCAGGCTGGCCCGGCGAAGAAATGTATGTTTGGTTGCGGCTGAAGCTGCTGGCCGATGCTGGTCTTGTCGGTATGCCGAACGCGGGCAAATCGACATTCATCAACCAAGTGTCGAATACCAAAGCAAAGGTCGGCGATTATCCGTTCACGACCACGCGTCCGCAATTGGGTGTCGTAGATCATAAATCGCGTGAGTTCGTGCTTGCCGATATTCCCGGGCTTATTGCCGGCGCCGCGGAAGGTGTCGGTATTGGCGACCGTTTTTTGGGGCATATTGAACGCTGCCGCATTCTCATTCACTTGATTGACGCGACGCAGGATGATCCCGTTGAAGCGTGGCATGT
>CAIJLW010000108.1 GCA_903821685.1 uncultured Sphingomonadales bacterium
AATGTGTTCTTTGAAGCCGTCGTCACCGCAACCGCCTTTGGCCCACCGCGCACCAAGGCGCTGTAAATGGACGGCCCCATGAGCGCGCCATCTCGTGCCCAGATCGCGGAAGTTCTAGGCGCCCATGGTTTGCACTTGCGCGGCGCGTGGGAGCCGCAGGCAGCGGATGCCTTGCCCGCGCTTGCCAATGGCAAAACCGCGGCCGTGGTGTGGATGGTCGGCGGCGTGGGCTCTCGCCTGTGGCCTGCGTTTTCCGCCTCGTCTTTTTACGCCGATGGTTTGCCAGACCCTTTGGACCGCTGGAGCCGAGCGATTGCTGAAGAACTGGCACAGCGTTGGGACGGCATGGCGCTTTTTCCTTTTCAGGGCCCGCCCTATTGGCCTTTTCAGCAATGGGCTGCCCGCGCTGAAACCTTGCACACCAGCCCCTTGATGCTGCGCCTGCATCCCACCTATGGGCTCTGGCACGCCTACCGTTTCGCGCTCGCCTTGCCCGCGGTCGCTCCAGGCGATGCGCCCTTTTTAACTGCCAGTTCTGGCGTTACGGTAGCTGGCGCAGATGTGTGCCTGAACTGTTCTGGACAGCCTTGTTTACAAGCCTGTCCAGTTCAGGCCTTTGACATCAAGGGCTACCAGCTCGATACCTGCGCCACCCACTTGCACAGCCCGCAGGGGCAAGACTGTATGCAAGCGGGCTGCTTGGCGCGCCGCGCCTGCCCCGTGGGTACGGACTATGCGTATGAAGCTGCGCATACTGCATTTCATATGCGGGCGTTTGCGGGTTTGCATTGAGTTTTTACGCAGCTTTAAACTTAGAGTAACTTTTAACAAAGCTAACTTTACAGAACAAGCAAACAAGCATCAATCGCCGATCCAAATCTGCCTCGATGAAATATCTATCTCTTCCAGATTGTTGTCTGCTGGCGAGTCGCATCTATCTATAACGAGAAAGTCGCAGTTACGCCCGATAGCTATCAAAGGATGGTGCCAAACGCCTTTAGCGTAGTTCACGCCTTGACCCACCTCAGCTCGAAAACAGCGGATATCGGCCACTGCCAAAGTCTGCGTTGGCGGCGCTACCACGACCAAAAACGGCAGTTCCGCCATGGCGACAAAAGCCTGACTGCCCAGGGGATGGCGCTCCATCACCTGCAGTTGCATGGGCAGATTACGCGGCAGTGCCCGAAAAATGTTGATCAGCACCGTACTCTGACCCACGTCAACGCGGGCCAGATCGTGAAATCGTGTGGCATAGCCTTGGTTGATGGGCAATTGGCGCACTGTGTCGCGCGCCTCAATCACCTCGCCAAACGGAAGAAACCGGTCGGCTGTCAGTGGCTCAACACTTAGCGTAATCGGAATATGCGCCATGGAGTTTAGCAATCAATGTCTTTTAAGTCTGGGCCGGACTGGCTAGGTCTGCCTTTACGGCTGCGATGGCGGTTTCCAAAAGTAAGACCCATCACCAAAGTTTGCACCACGCACAACGCTGAAGTCAATGAGCGAAATCCCTTTAACTCTGCGTCATTCACGTCAATCAACAAATCGGCGATACGCCCCAGCGGGCTGAGCGCGCCATTGGTGATGGCCAGTATTTTGGTGCCACGGACTTTGGCCTGTTCGCAGACCCTGAGCGTGTCTGACGCATAGGGGGGAAAACTGATGGCTACCAGCAAGTCTTGCGGACCGGCCACTTCAGCCTGCTCTAGCACCATACCACCCTGGCCGTTGATCTGCACTGCGGCACGTCCTGTGCGGTTCAGGGCATAGGACAGATAGGAGGCCACCGCATACGAGCGGCGCAGGCCGATCACATGAACCAGCCGTGCGCGTTGCAGCATGGCGATAGCTTGCTTTAGCGGCATGACCTCGGCATCTGCTTGCAAGTGTTGTAGCGAGACGATATTTGCTTGGCTAAATGCCCTCAAGACTGCGACCGGATCTTGCGGACGGCTGAGCGTGAGTTCTCCGCCGTAATGGCGGATGCGCTCGCTGTATGTGGGATTGGCCGCTTGCTGCAAGGGCGCACGAAACAAGCGTTTGAGGTCTGAGAAACCTGCAAAGCCTAAGGCCTGCGCCATGCGGATAAACGCCACGGGTGAGAGCTTCGACTGCTGCGCTAGGTCAGCCAAAGGACATAAAGCAACGTCTTTGGGGTGCTCCAGCGCGTAATGCGCAGCGTCGCGCATACGTGGCGTAAGTTGCGTATTTTGTAGCGCGACCAGGGTGCGCAGGGCTTCGAGCGTATTGGGCTTAGTGGAGTTTTTAGGTTTATCCAAGGCCATTCTTAAAACGCCCGCACTTGGCCGCGTGGCACAAAGCGGCCCATGCCCTCACGCCCGTGCCAGTCGTTGCCGTCCACGATCAGGTTACCGCGCAAGAACACTTTTTCCACTCGGCCCTGCAAAGTGCGGCCTTCGAGCAGTGTGTGATCGCAGTTGCCATGCAGATGTTTGGCATGGATGGTTTGGGTCACCGCTGGATTAAATACCACCACATCGGCGTCGCTGCCCACGGCAATCGTTCCTTTTTTGGGAAATAGGCCAAACAGCTTCGCGGGCGTCGTAGCAGTGAGTTCTACAAAACGATTGAGCGAAAGCTTGCCCTGCATCACGCCAATGTCAAACAAGCTGACCAGTCGGGTCTCGATACCGGGAGCGCCGTTGGGAATTTCTGCAAAATTTTTAGTGCCTCGCAGCTTGGAGCTGCGCAGGCCCAGGTGGTCGGCCTTCATGCAAAACGGGCAGTGGTCGGTAGCGATGACCTGCAAATCGTCATAGCGCAGGGCGCGCCACAGGTGCTTTTGGTCGTCTGGTTTGCGCAGTGGGGGTGTCATGACGTATTTGGCAGTCTCAAAGTCATCGTTGTCGTAGACCGAGTCGTCAAACAGCAGGTAGTGCGGGCAGGTTTCGGCAAACACTGGAATGCCTTCTGCGCGCGCGCTCACGATATGCTTGAGCGCGTCATTACTCGAGACATGCACAAAGTAAATAGGGGCGTTCGCAAGTTCAGCCAGTCGGATGCCGCGGTGCGTGGCCTCACCCTCCATGAGAGAGGGACGGGTGAGCGCGTGGTAGCGCGGCGAAGTGTGGCCGGCTTCCAGCGCCTCCTTAATCAGCAGGTCGATGACCGTGCCGTTTTCGGCATGCAGCGCGACCATGCCTCCGTCTGCTCCCACTTGGCGAAGCATACGAAAAATTGAAGCGTCGTCGGCCATCATCACCCCAGGATAGGCCATAAACATCTTGAAGCTGCTCACACCTTCGTGGTGCATGGCGTAGCGCACATCCTTTAAGACTTGCTCGTCCACGCGGGTGACGATGACATGCAGGCTGTAGTCCACATTGACCTGCGACTCGGCACTTCTTTGCGCCCGTGCGATGGCACCCAAGGGTGAGTCGAGTTGAGTTTGCAGTGCAAAGTCCACGATCGTGGTGGTGCCGCCAAAGGCTGCTGCTTTGGTGCCACTGGCAAAGGTATCCGCAGTTATCGTAGGGCCAATCACGTTTTCCAGGTGGACGTGGGTATCCACGCCGCCGGGCAGCACATACAAGCCGGTGGCATCCACCACGCGCACATCAGGACCGACTTCTATCGCCTGGCCAATGGTGTGGACGATGCCGTCTTGCAGCAGCACATCGGCCACGTAGTCGTCACTGGCGGTAATCACCCGACCGTTGCGTATCAGAGTTGGTGTGGGATCGCTCACGGTGTATCTCCCGACCTTAGCCGAGTGCGGGGTCGGTATCGATGGCCGCGTCAATGGCCGCGTCCAGGTGCGTGATCAGGCGCTCGATTTCCGCATGCGTGTTGTAGTGTGCAATCGACACCCGAACCACACCACCACGCTTTTGCAGTTCGAGTGCTTCAATCAGGCGCTTGGCATAAAAGTCGCCAAAGCGGATGCCAATGCCAAAGCGGTCAGTCTGCAAAACGATTGCTTCGCTCATTGCGCCGCGCACGACAAAGCTGACGGTTGGCACCCGCAACCCGTCCATTGCATGGGGGCGCCCAATAATGCGCACCCCAGCTTTGCTGCGCAAATAGGTCAGCAACTGCTCGGCCAGCGCGTCTTCATGGCGTTCGAATGCATCAAAAGCATGTTGCATGCGACTGCGCATATCGCCCTTCGCGCCCAAGGCGGCACCCACCGATTCCAAATAATCGCTGATGCCGATACAACCATAAGACAACTCGTAATTGACATTACCCGGCTGCAACTTGTAGGGCAGGATGTCGGATGTGA
>CAIJLW010000109.1 GCA_903821685.1 uncultured Sphingomonadales bacterium
GCATCTTTCTTCCTGTCGACGAAATAATATCGACCGTCATGGTCGCAAGTTAGCAAATCACCGGTGTGAAACCAACCATTTCGCCAAGCCTTGGCAGTGGCCTCCGGATCGCCAAGATAGCTGCTGAAAAACTGCCATGGCTGATTCGTGCGGATGATCAATTCGCCAACATCCCCAACCGGAACAGGACTGTCATTGGCGTCGACGATCCTACATTCTATGCCCGTGCGAGGCCTACCGCAACTTTGTAAGGTAGTTTCATTTATCTCGGTGACAAGAGGCGTCGATACCTCAGTCATATTGAAACCGGAGACATAATCGAAGTCAAATCGCTCGGCGACTGCGACCGCCTCCTCATTCAACGGCCCGAGCATGCAAATTCGGAGCGGATTATCAGCGTCGATGAGCTGAGCAGGTTCTTTATGTAAGAAACTTGTCAGCGCTCCGACAAATCCGGAACAGGTGGTGGAGCCGGTTTCACGAACAAGGTCCCAAAAGCGCCGGGTGTCAAATGCCTCGAATAACGCAACCGAACCGCCACATGCCAATGCGGCCACTATTGCGCTGATGCCGCCCACATGAAACAGTGGCAGGTTGACGAGTATGCGATCAGATGCAGTCATATAGCCGTATGTAACCCGAGCCGTCGTCCACTGCTGCACATAGGACGTTTCCACCGCCTTCGATGGGCCGGTAGTTCCTGATGTGAAGATAATCACCGGACTATCCCATGGTTCAACATGAGCCAATTCGACGGCTTCAGAATTGCCAATCAAGGCATCAAAATTTTCAACAGGAACCGGGAGTATAGACGCAACATCCGCGTCCGTCGGGCCTGAAAGAATTATCCGTTCGATCCCGCCAAGCGAAAGTCCATCCAACCGCGAAACCAGATCCGGATGAATGATGAGAATTTTGGCTCCAGTTTTGGCTAGCGCATGTTCAACAAGGCGGCCGCGAAAACTGGTATTTATCGGCGCCAGTGTGGCGCCGATATAATTGGCGCCAAACCATGCGCGAACCAATGCGGGCGAATTGGGAGCCCAAGCTGCCACAATGTCTCCTTGCAGCACACCTCGTTCTTGCAATGCCGCTGCCGTAGCCACCGACTTTTCGTGCGTCTCCGCCCAATTCCAGCACTCGCCTGTTTCAAAGCGGATAAATATTTCGTTTGGTGCCGTCTCGGCATTGCGATTGATTAACCTCGGAAAGACGCAATCTTCAGCCGAAGGAGGGGTAGGATCGAACCAAGGGGGATGAAAATCAGGCACACATAATCCTTCGGTCATCGATCGCTAGTGAGAGCGAAACACCGGCCTCACAATCGAATGACACGGTATCGCAAAATAGATAGTGTGACAACAAAAGCGTTCACTTGTGAAAGTTAACCGAACTTCGGCGACGAGCCGTTCGACCCACGCTGCTAATCCAGCGCGGTTTTGTTATTGAGCGTGTTCTTTTGAAAGAGCACCTATGGCTTTATCCAAGTCACTTGCCTTAAAGCGATCCGCACGCTCCAACTTTATTGGGTGAGGCAGGACGCCAGTATTGATTAGTTCATAGATGTAGCTGCGGTGAACGCGAAGCCTATCGGCAGCGTTCTCAACCCTCATGCGCGACAAGCTCAACACAGGCGATATCCACGCGCGCACAGCTTACCTGCGCGCAGTCATATCCCGCATCGAAGTGGGTGATAAAAACATCGGCATTATCGGAGAAAAGTCGAGCCTAGAGAAGGCCGTTGGTACCACACTAACGGGGAAAATCCCTGTTAGTGGTTTGGTACGTAAATGGTGCACCCGGAGCGATTCGAACGCCCGGCCCTCAGATTCGTAGTCTGATGCTCTATCCAGCTGAGCTACGGGTGCACTGGAGCGCCGCTATTAGGGACGGCGGCAAAGTTGTGCAAGGCCTAATTTGACGTTGGAAGCTGCTTACAGGTCGATTTCCGGCGGATTGCGTCCACGACCGGAAATTCCGACGGATTGGCAAGCAATATGCGGATCAACGCAAGGCCCCGGTCATATCCCAAAAGGACGGGTTCATAGCCCGAAGGTGCTTTTTGCCCCTGCCTCATCAGCGCGAGACGCGCAGGCCCGCCTTGTGTGTCGCGATCGCTCCGCACAGCGGCAACATCCGTGCGCGCGTCAAATATACTGACGGACCAATAGCGCCCGGGAACAGGCATTACGTCCACCAGAACCGGCCCCTTCGACAGGTCAAACACGCAGGTCGAATAAGATAAATCAGGACTCGGCCGGACGATTGGTTGATTATCAGCAGTCGCCATTTGAGAAAAGGCAAAGCGGTTCACTTCTCCCGCGCCACCGATTTTCTGAAGCGCCGCATACATCAAAGCATAAGGCGTTGCTAATAAGGTCGCTTGATAAGCGCCAAGGGCAACAAGGCCGCCTGCCAGTATAGGAAATATCCAGCGCCGCATCATGCACACCCCTTGCGTTCAATGACAGGAAGCGACCCCTTTTCAGGGTTTTTGATCACGTCCGTCGATGGATGATATAGCCGCAAGGTTAGATCAAATGTCTTTACTGACCCCGTTGGCAGCCAGCTGCCTGCCTGCGCATCGGGCGACACCGTGAACGCCCACTTTCCTTGCGTGTCTGCAACAACTGCACTGGCCGGAACCGACCAGCGGTTCGCCGCATTTTTGACGAGCCAACCTTCGCCTTCGTACAAGGTGACGCTCCACCAGCGGCCATCCAGTTTCCCGCCGCGTACATCATAAGTGCAACGCCCATCCAGCGCACGGCCATCGCTATCGCGGGTCGCTGTGAAATACATCGCCTCTTTGGCGGGCAACGCCATGAGACCGGACAAGGCGACCTTGGCGCGGGTGAGCGCGCTGGCGTCCACCGTGCCAAAGCTTTTGCCTGTTTCCCAAGGTCCGTTGGAGACGCGGCCATCGTTTAAACCGCCGCGCACCTGGTTTACCGCAAAGGCGGTGCCACCGGCGAGCGCGAGCGCAATCGTAATAGCGTATCTATGCCAAGCCTTCATAATCTCTCTCCCCAAGAGCCAATGCTAGCCGGTTAACCTACTTATTTGCAAGTGCGGCCTGTGCCGCCGCCAGCCGTGCGATAGGCACGCGATAGGGCGAGGCGCTGACATAATCGAGCCCCACCTTTTCGCAGAAGGCGATGGATGCCGGATCGCCGCCATGTTCGCCGCAAATGCCCAATTTGATTTCGGGGCGCGTTGCGCGGCCCTTATTGACCGCGATCTCAATCAACTGTCCCACGCCTTCGACATCAAGGCTGACGAACGGGTCACGCGCGTAAATGCCCTTGTCGACATAATGCGTTAGGAAACGGGCGGCATCGTCGCGGCTGACACCCAAGGTTGTTTGCGTCAGGTCATTGGTGCCAAAGCTAAAGAAGCTTCCGACTTCAGCAATTTCATCAGCCATCAACGCGGCGCGGGGCAGCTCGATCATGGTGCCAACCAAATATTCAATCCGCTTGCCCTGTTCGGCAAAAACCGCCTCAGCAGCCTTGTCGACCACGTCTTTCATCAGCTCTAGCTCGCGGCGGGTGCCGACCAGGGGGATCATGATTTCCGGAACTGGCGCGACCGCCAAGCTGCATGCTGCCTCAAATATTGCACGCGCCTGCATTTCATAGATTTCAGGATAGGTAACGCCCAGACGGCAACCGCGATGGCCAAGCATAGGGTTGAATTCATGCAATTCGGATGCACGTTGCTTCAGCACCTCAATACCAACGCCAGCTGCAGCCGCAACTTCGGCAAATTCACTTTCCTGATGCGGCAAAAATTCGTGCAAAGGCGGGTCAAGCAAGCGGATCGTAACCGGCAGCCCAGCCATCACTTCAAAAATTGCCGCAAAATCATTGCGTTGCTCAGGCAGCAATTTGTCGAGCGCGACACGGCGCCCCTTTTCATCGTCAGCCAATATCATCTGGCGCACGGCAGTAATCCGCGCAGCGTCAAAGAACATATGCTCCGTCCGGCACAGGCCAATGCCTTCTGCGCCGAAATCACGCGCGGTTTGCGCATCGGACGGCGTTTCGGCGTTGGCGCGCACCTTCATCCGGCGGCCAGCATCGGCCCAGACCATCAGCGTCCCGAAATCACCCACCAGCTCGGGCTGGATCGTCGGCACTTCGCCCGACATAACTTCGCCGGTGGAGCCATCCAATGTGATGATATCGCCCTCGTTCAACGTGCGGCCAGCAATGCGCAGCACTTTGGCAGCAGCATCAATTTGAATGCTTCCTGCACCCGATACGCATGGACGCCCCATGCCACGTGCGACCACGGCCGCATGGCTGGTCATCCCGCCGCGCGCGGTCAATATACCCTTGGCGGCATGCATGCCGTGAATATCTTCGGGGCTGGTTTCGATACGCACGAGAATGACGGCCTTGCCCATATCATTGAATCGCTCGGCGGTGTCGGCATCGAACACGATCTCACCCGATGCTGCACCCGGCGATGCCGGCAGGCCAGAGGTCAGCACGTCGCGTACCGCTTGCGGATCAAGCGTTGGGTGCAGCAACTGGTCCAACGCCATAGGGTCCACGCGCAGCACAGCCTCATCGGTTGTGATCATGCCTGCTTGCGCCATATCGACCGCTATTTTCAAGGCGGCCTTTGCCGTCCGCTTGCCCGAACGGGTTTGCAGCATCCACAGTTTTTCACGCTCAACGGTGAATTCAATATCTTGCATATCGCGATAATGCGTTTCGAGAATGTCGAATACCCGCGCCAGTTCGGCATATACTTGCGGCATCGCCTCTTCCATCGACAGCGGCTTTGCGCCCGCCCGCTCACGTGCGGCCTTGGTCAGATATTGCGGCGTGCGGATTCCGGCGACCACATCTTCGCCCTGCGCATTGATTAGATATTCGCCATAATAGGCGTTTTCACCAGTGGCAGGGTCACGGGTAAAGGCAACGCCCGTCGCCGATGTTTCACCCATATTGCCGAAGACCATGGCCTGCACATTGACCGCAGTGCCCCAGTCACCCGGGATATTGTTCAGGCGGCGATAAACCTTTGCCCGGTCCGATTCCCACGAGCCAAACACCGCGCCGACCGCGCCCCATAATTGGTCATGTACGTCCTGTGGGAATGGCTTGCCCCATTCGGCGGCGACAAGGCGCTTATACTCGGTAACCAACGCCTTTAGGTCGTCGGCGGACAATTCGGTATCGAGATAATAGCCTTGGTCTTCCTTGGCGATCTCAAGCGCTTCTTCAAACGCACCATGATCCAGCTCCAAAACCACATCGGCATACATTTGAATGAAGCGGCGATAGCTATCCCACGCAAAGCGCGCATCGCCCGAAGACCTTGCAAGCCCTTCGACCGTCTGGTCATTAAGCCCGAGATTCAAAACAGTATCCATCATCCCCGGCATCGACACCCGCGCGCCCGAGCGCACCGATACGAGCAACGGATTGACAGCATCGCCAAAGGACTTGCCCGTTACCTGCTCAATATGCGCCAAGCCATTGGCAACCTCAACGCGGACGCTGTCAGGAAAACTTTGGCCATTGGCGTAATATGCCGTGCACATTTCGGTTGTGATCGTGAAGCCGGGGGGCACAGGCAGACCAATAGACGCCATGCCATCAAGGTTCGCGCCCTTGCCGCCGAGTATATTCTTGTTGCCGCGAACGGTTTCATCACCGTCCGAAACACCGCCACCGAACCGAAAAACATATTGAGTCATTCCGCAGCCATTCCTTTTTTCGGCACATTTCGTTGCGCGCCGTTGTGCAGTGCAGTGCTCGGGAGTCAAGTATGGAAGGCGGTTATTTTCCCGATTTGTTGGCAAAAAGCATGAAGCGCGCCAGCGGAAATTTGAACGATAACAGATACAGGACGTGCATCACGACCAAAGCGATTGCCAAATTGGCCATCAATTCATGTGCTTCTTCATATTTTTCACCGGACTCATTCTCATCGCTATCGCTTTCATTATCGTCCGAGAAGGAAAAGGAGCTCAGCGAACTGAATTGCAGCGCGCGGCCATTGTCCATCAACATGCCGGTCCCGGTTGCGCCGATCGCCGAAATCGCGATTCCGGCCAGCAAAATCCGACTAATGGCGGGATGCGTCATGATGCCTTTCAGGCGCAAATCCTTGAACGAGGGATAAAATCGTTCAAGCCCCAATTGTGGCGCTCCAGATAGTGCCCACACAAGCCTAAACAATATGAGGGCTGCAACGCCATAACCAAGCCACGCATGAATGCGGCCTGTTTCGGCAGAAAAATATGCCGCGAGAACGGTAAGCGCTAGAAACGTATGAAAAATGCGAATGCGGTGCATGACGGCCATGTGGATGTTCCTTTGGAGAGGTAACAATCCAAGCGCGCATTCGGTCCCATGATCTTTGATTCACATCAAGCCGGCAAAAACACGGCTTTTACAATCGTCATGCCGAACGTGTTTCAGCATCTTATTTTCAAACTTTGCGGGTCAAAAGAAGCAAGACCCTGAAGGTGACGACGGTTGTAATGCGGTCCTACCCCTCAATCTTTGAAAAATCCGCGACCTGCGATACCGCATCACGGAACCGCGCCAGCAACCCAAGGCGAAAGGCCCGCTTGGCAGCGTCTTCATCATTCACCATCACTTCTTCGAAGAAACGGTCAATCGGTGCACGTAAAGTCGCAAGTGCTGCCATGGCGTCTTCAAATTGTTCGGCCTCAAGCGCTTTCTTGGCTTGCGGTTCGGCAATATCAAGCGCGCCTAACAATGCAATGTCCGCTGGATCCGCCATAAGCGCATCGCGCGCCGTATCGAGGACAGGCGACACCGGATCCGAACCCTTCAGGATATTTGCCGCGCGCTTGTACGCCGCCAACAAATTCGCGCCCTCGGCGGTACTGATATATGCCTGCAATGCCTTCACCCGCGCCAGCAACCGGACAAGATCATCCTCACCGCCAAGGCTAAACACCGCATCAATCAAATCGTGCCGCACACCCGCTTCGCGTTGTTGCACTTTGAGGCGGTCGATCAAAAACTCTTCCAATATCGCGAAGCTTGCACCGGCACCCGTTGCAACAAGCATGCCCTTGAGCGAACAGCGCAGGTCATTCTGAAGCAGCAAAGACAAGAAACCGATGGCCGCGCGGCGCAATGCGAACGGATCCTTAGATCCCGTCGGCGGCATGCCTGCGGCGAAAAATTGCGCCAAAGTATCCAATTTATCCGCCAGACTGACCGCAACGGTCACTGGCGCGGTGGGCACATCATCGCCCTGCCCGACCGGTTTATAATGGTCGCGGATGGCATCAGCGACAGCGTCGCTCTCGCCTTGCGCGCGGGCGTAATAGCCGCCCATGATGCCTTGCAGTTCAGGGAATTCGCCGACCATGCCTGTAACGAGGTCGGCCTTGCACAAACGCGCAGCGCGTTCAGCGTCATCGGCGCTTGCGCCCTTGACGATCCCTTCTTCCACCAACCAGCGCGCCAGATTTGCGACGCGATCAACCTTGTCGGCGACACTGCCCAATTTTTCGTGGAAGGTAATCTGCGCCAGCTTCTTGGCCTGATCGTCAAGCGCGACTTTCAGGTCCTGTTCCCAGAAGAATTTCGCGTCCGACAAACGCGCGGCCAACACCTTCTCATTACCCGCAACAATCGCGGCGCCATTGTCATGCGCGTCTATATTCGCCGTGCAAACAAAAGCATTGGCCAGCTTGCCAGCTTTGTCGTGGCAGACAAAATATTTCTGGTTCACACGCGCGGTTAATTGAATAACCTCTTGCGGCACAGCCAAAAACCCCGGGTCAAAGCGGCCAAGCATCGGCACGGGCCATTCGGTCAAGCCCGCATTTTCGATGACCAAACCTTCATCTTCCACCAAATTCAGGCCAGCAGCCTCCGCCGCCGCATTCGCGCCATCGCGAATGATGCGGCAGCGTTCGGAGAAATGCACGAGGACATGGGCGTCGCGCAACTTTGCAGCATAGTCAGCCGCGTTGGCGATATGAATGGTACCGCTGTGATGGAAGCGATGCCCCATCGTCTCGGCACCGCTGTAGATGCCGTCAATTTCGCATGGAACAACATCATCACCAAGCAACGCAACGATGTCCTGCAATGGCCGCACCCAGCGCAGGCTTTCTGTGGAAGCCGACGCCGCGCCCCAGCGTTGCGATTTCGGCCATGGAAATGCACGAATAATCGCCGGGATCGCTTCGGCCAAAACATCCGCGGTCTGACGTCCTGCCTTTTCCACGACCGCGAAATACACGCCATCGCGTTCAATCAACTGGTCTTGCGTGAGCCCTGTTTTGCGCAGGAAGCCTTCCATCGCTTGTGGCGGCGCGCCAAGCTTTGGACCTTTAGTTTCTTCAGACACGGCTTCGGTCGCCATCGGCAGCCCAGTGGCAATCAGCGCAAGGCGGCGCGGCGTGGCGATTGTCTCAACCGACACAGCCGCCAATCCGGCCTTGGCGAGCGCGTCATTAAACAGGCGCGCCAAGTCTTCCTTGGCCTTAACCTGCATCCGCGCGGGGATTTCTTCGGAGCGGAGTTCCAGCAGGAAGTCAGTCACGCTGCCCATCCGTTCTTTTCCATCCACGCCTGGCAGCTGCCTTTGGCAAGGTCGCGGACGCGGCCCATATAGCTGGCGCGTTCTTGCACAGAAATAACGCCGCGCGCCTGCAGCACGTTGAAGATATGGCTTGCCTTGATCGCCTGTTCATAGGCTGGAATGGGTAAAGCATGTTGCAGGCAGCTTTCGCACTCTGCGGTCGCCTTTTTAAACGCATCAAACAGCATGTCGGTATCGGCAACCTCAAAATGATAGCTGCTCATTTGCCGTTCGTTTTCAAGGAATATGTCGCCATAGGTGACGGCGGGGCGGTCGGCGGTCGCGTTATTGTAAACGAGGTCGAAAATGCTGTCCTTGTTTTGGATATACATCGCCAGACGCTCCAGACCATAAGTCAGCTCACCTGACACCGGCTTACAGTCAAAGCCGCCCATTTGCTGGAAATAGGTGAACTGCGTCACTTCCATGC
This sequence comes from uncultured Sphingomonadales bacterium, assembly GCA_903821685.1. Classification (GTDB taxonomy): domain Bacteria; phylum Pseudomonadota; class Alphaproteobacteria; order Sphingomonadales; family Sphingomonadaceae; genus Sphingorhabdus_B; species Sphingorhabdus_B communis. Next base: position 9,026 of record CAIJLW010000109.1, read on the forward strand.
CGTCGCACCACACTTCCCAGCCAAGACCCCAGGCGCCAAGCGTCGGGCTTTCCCAGTCATCTTCGACAAAGCGGATGTCGTGCAGCAACGGGTCAATGCCGATCGCATGCAGCGAGCCCAAATACAGTTCCTGCAAATCAGGTGGGCTTGGTTTCAATATGACCTGATATTGATAATAAGCGCCAAGCCGGTTCGGGTTTTCGCCATAGCGGCCATCGGTCGGGCGGCGGGACGGCTGCACAAAGGCGGCGTTCCACGGCTCAGGCCCTAGCGCGCGCAACGTGGTCGCGGTGTGGAATGTGCCAGCACCCATTTCCATATCGTAAGGCTGCAATATCGCGCAGCCCTGCTTACCCCAATAATCATGAAGTGTGAGGATCAGATCCTGAAAACTAAGCGGCGCAACGTCGGACATGGCCAGCCATTGGCGGAGATAGGCGGCTAAATCAAGTTTCTGAATCCGGAGGCGGGTTTTTGTCAGTGGTGCATAGCATTATGTAAGGTGTAGTTGACATTATAGGCGAATCGCTTTAGTAAGGTTTACATGACACAAAGACATTTTAACCTGACATGAAAAATCAGCTCAAAGTGCTGCGCGCGATGCGCAATTGGAGCCAGGCCGATTTGGGCGAGCATCTCGATGTATCGCGCCAGGCGGTAAACGCGATTGAGACGGGCAAATATGACCCGTCCCTGCCTTTGGCGTTCAAGATTTCACGGCTGTTTGACTTGCCAATCGAGGAGATTTTCGATGACGAATACTCAGGAGAGCGCGATGGGTGACGCAGATCAAAAAATGGGCGGCAATATCGCACGCAATCTATGGATGATGTTGTCCGGGGTGGGCATCATCATGCTGCTGGGCGTGATCACTGGGTTTCTGTCACAGCATAATGCCCAAGGTGGCGGTACGTTAGATTTGGCTGGGGTTGCGGTTTTAGGCGCAGTTGCGGCGGCGATCCTTATTTTGGCTTTCGTCATCTGGAAATTGTTCCAGCAAGGGAAGCAAAGCGGCGAAAAGGTGCCCCGCCGTGAAAAAGTCTACAATCGTTTCTTAGTTGGCAGCTTTTTATTTGGCGGCGCCACCGGGCTCGCCCTCGCGCTGACGGGCAGTTTTGACGCACACGAAACCAGTCTCATGTCCAATGCAGCCATGTCGCCAGTACTCGCGATCATCCTTTCAATCGCCATCGGCGTTATTTTGCCAGCCATCACCCTCTATTGGCACAGGCATGCCGTCGATGAGCAAGAGGAGGCCGCCTATCGATTTGGTGCCCTCATCGCCATCTACGCATTTTGGTTCATCGCGCCAGTCTGGTGGCTTCTGTGGCGCGGCGGCATATTGCCGGAGGTAAATGGTGTAACACTCTATTTTATAACAATGTTTGTTGCTCTTGTCGTCTGGTTCTGGAAAAAGTACCGCTGAATACCGGTCCGATATCGTCGAATTATACTCTCACCTTATAATTGAAGGAGAATATCGATGCGCATTTGTTTGAAGACGTTACTCACCGCGACCGCGACCTGTGCGTTGGCCTGGGCGGTTCCTGCCACGGCGCAAAGCACACCTACCGAAGCCCCTGCTTCCGTCGAGGCACTTGACCCAGTCAAGGCTCCCGCTGTCATGGTGAAGGACGTCGACCCCGCCTTATGGGTGGTCAAAGATGCCGACACCACCATTTATCTGTTTGGCAGCGTGCATATCCTGAAACCGGGCTTGGGGTGGTTTGACGATGGCGTAAAGACCGCGTTTGACGCGTCGGACCAATTGGTTCTCGAACTGGTCGAGCCCCCCGCAGCGGAAGTTCAGGCCATGTTCGGCCAGCTTGCGATGGATCAAAAGGGCAAGGCACTGCGATCCAAGCTGAATGACGCGGACCGGGCAGTGTACGAAGCGGCGATGGGCAAGCTTGGCATTCCGGCTGCGGCGTTTGACCCGTTTGAGCCTTGGGCTGCAGCGATGACACTGCCCCTGCTGGCCATGCAGAAAAGCGGATTTGACCCAAATAGCGGCGTTGAAAAGCAACTGACGGCGGCAGCAAATATCACTAAAAAGCCGATAGCTGGCCTTGAAACCATGGAGTTTCAGCTTGGTGTGTTTGACACCCTGGCTGAGACTGAACAAGTCCAGTTCCTCGTCGAAACGGCCAAAGACATTGATGACGCCGGGGCTACTATGGACAAGATGGTAGACCTATGGGCCGCACCGGACCCGGAAAAGCTGGGCGCACTCATGAATGAGGAGATGACCAGCCGCACTTTATACGACGCGTTGTTGACCAAGCGGAATGCCAATTGGGCGAAATGGATTTCCGCACGGATGGCAAAGCCTGGGGTGATATTCATTGCGGTGGGCGCAGGCCATCTCGCCGGCCCGACCAGCGTTCAGGCTTTGCTTCCGGCTTATGGCCTGAACGCAACGCGGGTGGCCTATTAAGTTTTGCGTGTGTAACAGGAGAAGGTCGGGCGGACAGTCGCTCGGCCTTCACCTATTTTTGCAGGGCATAAATGGAAAAAATGCAGCATAGCGATCCTGCGACAGCACCGCCTCTTGCGCCGAAAAATTATCCCGGTTTGCTGCCGGCTATTGGCTTCATTGCGCTGTATTTTGCCCTGCAAATATTGTGCACGATCCTTATCATGGCGGCCACTTATGACTGGACCAGCACAGCAACGCCGATTGCGATTATTACGGGCCTTGTTGTTTCTGCCGTTGTTCAGTTGTTCCTGATGTGGCTCTATTTACGCAAAGATGGTCGGATGGAGGCCTTGGGCCTATATGACTTTGGCAAACTGCCGCTGCTCAAAACCATTCGTATAGCCGTCCTGTGGATCCTCACCGCCATGGCTTTCAACTATGTTTATGCGACTTACCTGATTCCAGGCATCGGCATGCAGGACGAAATGTCCAAAATCCTGGCCGCAATTGCGCGATCGCCACTTAACATTGCCGCCATGATCTTTGCGATCGTGGTTGCTGCGCCCGTTGTTGAGGAGCTGTTGTTTCGCGGAATGCTGCAAAACGCACTAGCGAAATATTTGCCTATATGGGGGGCGATACTGCTGTCGTCATTCCTGTTTGCCCTCGTGCATGGGCAGCCTTATGCCATTCCGGGCTTGATGTCGCTTAGCCTCGCTTTTGGCTATCTATACCATCGTACAGGGTCGCTGCGTACGAACATCATCCTGCACATGGCAAACAACGCCTTTGCGTTGCTGGCTCTACAAATCCTGAATTAAACGACCACAGGCGCGAGCAGGCGGAGCGTTCCCGCATCCGCATCGATTTCTGCAATACCGCCCACAGGCAGCGTAAACTGATCCGTAATGTGGCCAAAATAGGCACCCTGATAGGCCGGGATGCCCAATCCGCCCAGATGCTGAGTCAGCACGTCATTCAGCGTGAACGCGCCGTAGCTTGTGCCCTTGTTGACGCAGTCGGTGCACTGACCAAACACCACGCCTTTGAGGTTTTTCAATATGCCAGCCTGCCCCAATTGCGTGAGCATGCGGTCGATACGGTATTCGGCTTCGTCGACATCCTCAAGAAACAGGATCGCACCATCGAAATCCGGCAGATAAGGTGTTCCTGCCAGCGCCGTGAGCACCGTAAGGTTTCCGCCCAATAACTTCCCCTGCGCTTTACCATTGCCGCTGCCCAATACCCGCGTGCGCCATTGCCGCTGCGCCATTCGGTCTTCGGTACCCATGGGATTGGTAAATGTCGGCGTACCCGCGTCAAACGCGATTTCGCGGTATATATCCCAAGATGCTTTACCCCACGCACTGCCGGCATTTGGGCCATGCAAAGTTACAAATCCGCCCTTTGCCGCAATCGCCATGTGCAGCGCCGTGATGTCGCTGAAACCCGTCAACAATTTGGGATTAGCGCGAATGATGTTCCAATCGAGATACGGCAAAAGCCGGGCACTACCCCACCCGCCACGCACTGCGAAAATGGCTTTAACATCCTTGTCCGCGAACATCGCATTAATGTCGGATGCTCGGTCTTTATCTTGCCCGGCAAGATAGCCATAACGGTCCAGCAAATGGGCTGCGCGCTTTGGCTTGAGGCCCATGGCCAATATGGCCTCTTCCACCAATTGAAGCTGGAATGGCTCATCGCTGGCGGACGCTGGCTCGATCAAGCCCACAGTATCACCGACACGAAGCCGCGATGGCTTGCGTGCCGCTTTTGCATCGGCAGCGGCTGCCGCCGAAAACGAAGGGGCCGACAGCAATGCTGCCAGCCCCGCCATAATCTGACGCCGAGTTGTGTTCATATCCATACTCGGCAATCCCTTTAGTTTAGAACTTCGCTTCAACCGACAGCGTGAACGACCGTCCACGTGGGTCGGCAACGCGTGGTTCCCAGCTTGAGCCAGCTCCCGTATTGCTGTCATAGGTGATGGCAAATGGCGGATCCTTGTCGAAGACGTTGCGCACGCCTGCGGTCAAACGCAACCGCTCCAACACATCCTTGCTTATAGATGTATTGTAAATCACATATGGTTTCACCTTGGGGTTGTAATCCGGCCGGACCACGGTGCCATTGGCGATGCCAGGCAGTGCCTGATTATTGTAACCGTCGCGATAGATTTGCGAGAAGCTGAAGGTGAAGTCATCCTTTGTGAATGAAACAAAGGCGCTGTGCTTCCACTTGAGACCCAAATCACCAGCAAAAGTGAACTGACCAATCAAGCTGGGTCCAAATGGAGCCGACGGCAGGAACTTCTCGCGCTTTTTCAGCTGATAGGTTCCGTCCAAACCAGCACTTACCACGCCACCCAAGGCGTCCAAGCCACCGCGCAAAGCAATTTCAAGCCCCTTAGTCCTGCGCGACCCGATATTGTCGGCGCGCAGATCTATAAGCGAAATGGTCCCGTTGGTCCGGGTCACGCGATCAGGGAAGGAACTGATGTTATCAAGCAACTGGCGCAATGTCAGCGCGCCGATAGTGTCATCAACAGAGATCGACCAATAATCAACCGACGCACTGAAACGACTGGACGGTTGTAGCACCACACCAAGGCTATGCTGCTTTGATGTTTCAGGCCCGAGATTCAAATTGCCACCCGAGAGCGTTTCGGGCGTTATGGCCGCGCAACCGGGCAGCGAACTCACGGCTTTCGACGCACATGTTGTCGGGTCAACCAAAGTATTGCCTGGGTTTGGCGACTGCGTCACGCCGTTGAAGATTTGGTTGAACGCGGGCACGCGGAAACCAGTGTTGAACGACCCACGGAGCATCAACCAATCGAGTGGCTGGAACTTCGCCGATATCTTCGGGTTAACTGTTGTGCCAAAACCGCTATAGTCGTCAAGCCGCACTGCTCCAGTAACCTCGAATGTGTCAATTACTGGCACCAATATTTCGGCATAAGCTGCCTTAACTGTCCGGTTTTTCGGGGTAAGTGCGTTGCTGTTATCAAAGGCTACGTTGAAGATATCAGGCGTGCCCGTCACAGCAGCAGGAGAACCATTGAAGCTGTAAGTTTCGCGACGATAGTCTAGCCCAAGCGCGACCTGAACAGTGCCACCGGGCAAATCGAACAACGACCCAGACACGGATGCATCAAGTTGCTTGACCTCATATTTACCGCCATAAAGCGTAACGCCTTCTGCCGAAATTGCCTTCAATCCAGAAAGCGCTTCGGCCGATTGCGATAATGAGAACGGGTTGAGAATACCGCTGTTCAGCAGGCCAACTATGCCAGGCCGCGCCGCGCCGGGGGCTGTTGGTGCACGTGGATCGATACCGCCAGATACGGCGCCGGCAACACCCGACGCAGTCGCGGCGGCGGCTGAAGCGAAGGTTCCGCGATAATGGTATCCGCTGCCCAAGACCGACGTTGCTTGGCTGCGGGCGTAAGATCCACCCGCGCGATAGTCCCAGCCGGCCCACAAGGGACCTTCGGCGCCTAAGCCAGCACGCAGGGTTTTGGTGTTTGTTTCATATTCACGCACGTCGCACGCAGTGCAACGCCAGCGATACGAAATTGGCTTACCGTAATTGGGAGCGATTTGCGGAAAAACGCCGACCAGCTTGTTATAAACATCATTATATGTCGCCGTTGTCGTGGCGTTCAGGGGATAATATAGCGGCAAGGTGGTTGCGTTGCCGGAATATTGGTTATTCGAGAAGCGCTTGGATGAATCCGCGTCCGAACCCGTGATTTCAGCATAAAATTGGTGACCACCAAGCTTTGCAGTTGCGCGCCCATAATAAGTTAGCGTGCTCAATGGTTGTTGAAGGACAGCTGCACGGCCCGTATCCCAAGCGCAGGCAAAACGCGCAGAGGTGTTGGCCCACAATTGTTCGTCATATGCCATGCCACCATCCATGGATGCGCAACCCGCGCCGCCTGGAAGGTCTAGAATGTTGATGCCGCCATTGGCGGAGACGGTTGCGCCTGTTTCAAGCAGACTGACACCGCTTAACAGCGAACCGGTTGGCGCAAACAGCGCATTTGAACCTGTTGCGAAAGCTGTAGCAATGGGCGTTCCACGCGTATCCACCGACAGGCCGCGATTAGGCTGATTACCGTTGACGAAACTGCGCTCCGAACCGTTGAGAGCTTTACTATAGCTTTTGCTCACGGTAGCCATGATGTTGAAGCCATCTTCGTCCAGGTCGCCATAGCCACCCGTCGCCGACAGCCGATAAATGTTGCCGCCGCCCGCTTCGGTCACATCTGCAAATTGGTTTAAGACGAGGCCTTGAAAGTTGGTTTTCGTGATAAAGTTGATTACGCCACCGATGGCATCCGTTCCATAGATGGCCGACGCGCCATCTTTCAGGATTTCCACCCGCTCAAGCGCAGCCATAGGAATTTGATTCACGTCGACGGCTGATCCCGTAAGACCATGCGCTGCAACGCGCCGACCGTTCAACAGCACCAGCGTGGAAGCAGAACCCTGACCGCGCAAGTTGGCTGCCGAGAGGCCGTTCGTTCCGCGTTGCGCACCAGAGGTAACATCCGCGTTTGAGGCAAGGTTATCAGCGCCATTTCCGTTGGTGGAAAGATAGGAAATCAGTTGCTCAGGGCTGTTAATGCCCTCACGAGAGATATCGTTGGTTGTGATAATCTGCAAAGGTAACGCGCTCTTCGCAGGATCCTGCTTGATACGCGATCCGGTAACGATAATCGCCGCGCTTTCATCCGCAGCCGTTTCGGAAGCGGCAGGCAAGGATGACGCTTGCGCGAATGCTGGTGCAGTTAGGCACGTGGCTAACAACAATATCGCCGTTTTAGAATAATTCATGAAATGTCCCCTCTTTCATTTGTATAACTCAAACTGTGTTTTATGCCTGCAAACTATGCGTAACAAAAATGCAAAGCAACTATCTTTAGATGCAGTGCACCATTGAAACCGGAGAGAGTTTAAATCAATTCACGCTTTGTCTACTAGGTGGGTTGAAAATCAAGGCGGCAACGGGCAAAAGCAGAATATGCTGTCCCAGAAAACCCGCTATGCCATTCGCGCCATGCAGCATCTTGCGGATCATTATGGTAAAGGCCCTGTCCAGCTTGCGGACATTGCAGAGGCCCAAAAAATTCCACCTAAATTCTTGACCGTCATATTGTCTGAGCTGTCACGCTCTGGCCTGATTGCGTCACAACGTGGCAAGGACGGCGGCTATTGGTTGGGCGTTCCGCCGATCGACATAAGCTATGGCGACCTCATCCGTATCATGCGCGGGTCACTGGCGCTGGTGCCATGTGCAAGCCGTTATGCCCACGAAACCTGCAAGAATTGTGTTGAAGAAGACAATTGCCGCACGCGCGCTTTAATGCTTCAGGTGCGCGATAAAACCGCCAATCTTCTTGATAGCATCAACCTGTCCGATGTCGTGGATGCGGACATCTATCTGCAGGCAGCAGAGTAACCCATCGGTCATCGTTGCTGCCGCTGCGGCTAAACAGTTCCTTGGGCGGCGCAAACAAATTAGCGGGATACAAAGCTGTGGCTAATGTAAGTGCTACTGATTATGGATCCGCATTCCGGAGCAAAGGGCCAGGCTTAGATGTTTGAATATGTTACCAACGTCGATTGGTCTGCGGTTGCGCCTTACATCGCCGTTGGCTTCGCGGCGCAATTGGTCGACGGAGCGCTTGGTATGGCCTTTGGCGTCATCTGCAGCACCTTGCTGGTCAGCGTCATGGGCGTTGCGCCTGCCCGCGCATCGGCGGGTGTGCATTTTGTTGAGATGTTCACCACCGGCGCGTCGGGTATCAGCCATGTCCTACACAAAAATGTCGATTGGAAATTGTTTAGCCGCATCGCCATTCCCGGCGTCATTGGTGGCTGCACAGGGGCCTATTTATTGGCGAACATCCATACGGAGGCCGCCCGGCCTTTTGTTATGGGGTATCTTACGCTGATCGGCTTTTACTTGCTGTATAAGGCATGGAACTTCACGCATGAGCAAAAACCACGCGACCCTAAAGTAACTATGCCGCTGGGCCTTATCGGCGGTTTTCTTGATGCATCGGGCGGAGGGGGCTGGGGCCCTGTGGTCACGTCCAACCTTCTGATTCAAGGCGCCGACCCGCGTAAAACCATCGGCACGGTGAACACGGCAGAATTCTTTTTGACTGTCGCAGTCTCCTTAACCTTCATTCTGACCATCGGATTGGAAGCATTCACCGTCGTGACCGGCGGGCTGCTTATCGGCGGATTGTTGGCGGCGCCATTTGGTGCATTGATCGCAAAGCGGATTCAACCGCGCAAACTGCTGTTTGCGGTAAGTTCCGTGCTCATAGCCACCAGCCTGTTCAGCCTCTACAAAGCGTTGGCCTAATTCCGCACTAAGCTTGCATTTGCAACGCAACCCACATATAGGCGCCCGCTTGTCGTGCATGGTCATCCCTGGAGGCGTGGCGGCAAGGTAACTTTTTTTGGAGAAACAACATGAGCGATCAGCTGACTTTGTCGGCAGAGACGCGCGATCGGGCAGGCAAGGGAGCCTCCCGCGAATTGCGTCGTCAAAACCGAGTGCCCGCCGTAATTTACGGCAACAAACAAGAACCCGAACTCATCCATGTCGAAGAAAAGGCGCTCATCAAATTGTTGATGACTGGCCATTTTTCGAACAGCGTTGTCGAGATCGAACTTGGCGGCAAAAAACAGATCACAATTCCAAAGGATGTTGCATTTCATCCTGTCAGCGATCGTCCAACACATGTTGATTTCCTGCGCATCGTCAAGGGCGCGAAGGTGGATATCGAAGTGCCCGTCGTATTCATCAACGAAGACGCTTCACCTGGTTTGAAGCGCGGTGGTGTTTTGAACATCGTGCGTCACGAACTTGAACTCATCTGCGAAAATGACAAAATCCCTGATGACATCCAAATCGATGTTGCAGGCTTTGACATTGGCGATTCGATCCACATCAGCCACGTAAAGCTGCCTAAGGGTTCGGAAAGCAAGATCACCGACCGTGATTTCACCATTGCGACCATCGTTGCACCATCGGCGCTCAAGTCGACCGAGGGTGACACAACCGCCGAAGGCGAAGCTTAAATCTATCTCCGGGGCTGGGTTTCGGTCCGCCCCGGATATTCCCCCAAGGGATACGCGCGATGCAATTATGGGTAGGTCTCGGTAATCCAGGCGCCACCTATGCGATGCACCGGCACAATATCGGTTTCATGGCGCTTGATGCGCTGGCCGAAATTCACGATCTTCCAATACCTGCCAAGAAATTTTTGGGCTGGGTTCAGGAACTGCGGCTTGGTTCCGACAAAATCATTCTTCTAAAACCCGCAACGTTCATGAACGAAAGCGGCCGCAGCGTGCGCGCAGCGATGGATTTCTACAAGCTTGAGCCCAAGGATGTCACCGTCTTTTATGACGAGCTCGATCTTGCCCCGTTTAAGGTAAAAGTTAAAATCGGCGGCGGCGCGGCTGGCCATAATGGCATCCGCTCTATCACCGACCATATCGGTGCAGATTTCCGCCGCGTGCGGCTAGGCATTGGCCATCCGGGCAACAAAGACCGCGTGACGGGCTATGTGCTCGGCAATTTCCACAAAAGCGAGATTGACGATCTGGCCGACTTGCTGGGCGCAGTATCAGCAGAGGCCGATTGGCTGGCCAAGGGCGATGACGTCCGCTTCATGAACGACGTCGCCATGCGGTTGCAGCAGGATTAGGGCCGTTTAACGCCCACTGTGTCATCGCATTGGATGGACTTGCTGCCGAACGTCGCCTAGGGCCGCTGCATATCATTATTGACGAGGATTTTATGGGTTTCAAATGCGGTATTGTGGGCCTTCCCAATGTGGGCAAGTCCACCCTGTTCAATGCGTTGACCGAGACAGCAGCGGCGCAAGCAGCCAACTATCCCTTCTGCACGATTGAGCCCAATATCGGCAATGTCGCTGTGCCCGATCCCCGGCTGGAAACAATCGCTAAAATCGGCGGCAGTCAGAAGATCATAGAAACGCAGCTTGGCTTTGTGGATATCGCTGGCCTCGTCCGCGGGGCGTCAAAGGGCGAAGGACTTGGCAACCAGTTTTTGGGCAACATTCGCGAGGTGGACGCGATTGTTCACGTCTTGCGCTGTTTCGAAGATGACGACATTCAGCATGTCGACAACAAAATTGATCCAATTTCCGATGCCGAGACGGTGGAAACCGAATTGATGCTGTCCGATTTGGAGAGCCTTGAAAAACGCGTCCCCAACCTCGTCAAAAAAGGCACGCAGGGCGACAAGGAAGCCAAAATCAGTGCGCTTGTGCTTAGCCGTGCGCTTGACCTATTGCGCGACGGTAAGCCCGCGCGCCTGACCAAGCGCGACGATGCCGAAGAGGAACGCCATTTCCAAATGGCGCAGCTTTTGACCGCAAAACCCGTGCTCTATGTCTGCAATGTCGAAGAAGCGAGCGCGGCCAATGGCAATGCGCTGTCCGCCCGCGTCTTTGAAAAGGCAAAAGCAGAAGGCGCCGAAGCCGTCGTCGTGTCTGCCGCGATCGAAGCCGAAATTTCGACAATGCCGCCTGAGGATCGCGAAGTATTCTTAGACGACCTTGGCCTCACCGAAACCGGCCTCGCCCGTGTCATTCGCGCAGGCTATGAATTGCTCCACCTCATCACCTTCTTCACCGTTGGCCCCAAAGAAGCGCGTGCATGGACTGTCCACAAAGGCGCGACCGGGCCAAATGCCGCCGGCGCGATCCACAGCGATTTCGAAAAAGGCTTCATCCGCGCCGAAACCATGGCCTATGAAGATTATGTCCAATATAATGGCGAAGCTGGCGCGAAAGAAGCCGGTAAATGGCGTTCAGAAGGCAAGGAATATCTCGTCAAAGACGGCGATATCATGTTGTTTAGGTTTAATGTTTGAGGTGCATGGCTTTGCGTCGCGACCGCTAAAATAAAAAAGCTTTGGCCAGAAGCTGGCAGAGCAGAAGTTGTTTCAGGGTCTTACTTCAACCCCAGCGCTTCACTTCCGCCCGAACAGCTTCTCCACATCCCCAAGTGCCAACTTCACCCAAGTCGGCCTGCCATGGTTGCACTGCCCACTGTGCGGGGTGACTTCCATTTCGCGCAAGAGTGCGTTCATTTCGGCGACGGACAAGACACGGCCTGCGCGGACGGAGCCGTGGCAGGCCATAGTTGCGGCGACATGGTCAATACGCTCCTTAAGCGATAGCGCGTCGTCATAAGCTGCAAGATCGTCGGCGAGATCCTCAAGCAACCCCTTGGTATCGCCATCGCCGAGCACGGCGGGCGTTGCGCGCACGAGCATTGCGCCGGGTCCGAAGCGTTCGACATCCAACCCGAAGGCGGATAGTTCCTCAGCGCGCGCCTCAAGCCGGTCACAGCCGGGTTCTTCCAACTCCACCACCACTGGCAGAAGCAGCGCCTGCGATGGCACTGCGCCGCCCGCTGCGGCCATGGCCTTGCGCATGCGTTCAAGCACCAGCCGTTCATGCGCGGCGTGTTGGTCAACGATGACAAGGCCGTCTTCGGCTTCGGCAACGATATAGGTGTTGGCGACTTGTCCGCGCGCAACGCCAAGCGGATTGCGCCCGCAGTCGGGGACGGGTTCGTGCGCCTCGGCGGCTCTGCCCCATAAGGGCGCGAGGTCTTCGCCGGGGATCGCGCCTATATCGGCAAAGCTGCTGCGGTTTTCATAGACCGACGGATAGCTGTGCCGTTGGCCATATTGCCCCTGATAGGCGGTTGCGCCCAAAGTGGCAGGGCGCGCAAATATGTCGCCTTGCGCGGTCTGAATCGGTTCCTGCTGCCATGCGGAGAGTGCGTCAGCCGAGGGCCTTTGCACGGCGCGAAAGCCCGATTGATCCAACGCATGGCGCAGGCCCGATACTATCATTCCGCGGATGAGCGCTGGGTCACGAAAGCGCACCTCTGTCTTGGCTGGGTGGACGTTTACATCTACCAAAGTTGGCGGCAGGTCCAAAAACAGGGCAACCACGGCATGCCGGTCACGCGCCAGCATTTCGGCATAAGCCCCGCGCACCGCGCCGATGAGAAGCCTGTCCTTTACAGGACGACCATTGACGAACAGAAACTGATGATCGGCAACGCCGCGATTATAAGTCGGCAGGCTGGCAACCCCGCCAAGCCGCACACCCTCTCGCTCAAAATCCAAGGCAACGCTGTTGTCGATAAGTTCGCTGCTAGTCAAAGCCGCCACACGTTCAGGCCGCGCGGAGGTAGGCTGCACCGCCAACACACGCCGCCCGTCATGTTCGACCACAAAACCAATGTCCGGCCGCGCCATCGCAAGCCGCTTCATAGTGTCCAGAGCAGCGGCATATTCGGCGCGCGCGCTGCGCAGGAATTTGCGCCGTGCGGGCACATTGCCGAACAGGTTTTCAACCCGCACCCGCGTGCCATGCGGTAAAGCGGCCGGTCCCTCCCCCGTCACCACGCCATGATCCACCGTTCGAGTCCAGCCTTCGGCGCCTACCGGCCTGCTTTCCAGGGTCATTTTTGACACGCTGGCAATGGAGGGCAAAGCCTCACCCCGAAAACCCAGCGTCGAGACCATTTCAATATTTTCATCGGGCAATTTCGATGTTGCATGCCGTTCAAGCGCCAATGCCATGTCCGAGGGCGACATGCCACAGCCATCGTCAGTGACTTCAACCAGATCAATGCCACCTGCGCTCAAGCGCACGATGATATTTCGCGCGCCCGAATCGATGGCGTTTTCAACCAGTTCCTTCAACGCGCTGGCTGGTCTTTCAACCACTTCACCGGCGGCAATCCGGTTGACGAGATTTTCGGGGAGCCTTCTTATTGACATCTGTAGGTTCCTAGCCCAAGCGCACTCCTCAAGCGACTCCTTAATAGTACGCAATCCAGCCAAATATCTGTTTTGTAAAACAGCAAATTCCGCTAGGATCGCGCGATTATTTGGGCGTGCTCCAAAGGACTCTCACCAAACCGGACTGGGTGGATATTACATGGTATTTGGCAAGTTTTTCCGTTTCGCATCGCAGGATATGGCAATTGATCTCGGCACCGCCAACACGGTGGTTTATGTCCGTGGCCAAGGCATTGTCCTTAACGAACCTTCGGTTGTGGCGATTGAAACGCTGAATGGTATCAAGCGCGTGAAGGCGGTTGGCGACGACGCGAAGCTGATGATGGGTAAAACCCCGGACAGCATCGAAGCCATTCGCCCGTTGCGTGATGGCGTGATTGCCGACATTGATGTTGCCGAGCAGATGATCAAGCACTTCATCCACAAGGTACACGGCAAGCGCCACATGTTTAGCTATCCTGAAATCGTCATTTGCGTTCCATCGGGATCAACCTCAGTTGAACGCCGCGCGATTCGCGACGCGGCCTCAAATGCGGGTGCGTCTCAGGTGTTCCTTATCGAAGAACCTATGGCGGCTGCCATTGGCGCAAATATGCCGGTAACTGAACCCATTGGTTCGATGGTTGTTGATATTGGCGGTGGTACGACTGAAGTTGCTATCCTGTCCTTGCGCGGCCTTGCTTACACAACCTCCGTTCGGACCGGTGGTGATAAGATGGACGAGGCGATTGTTTCCTATGTTCGACGACACCATAACCTGCTTATCGGGGAGGCAACCGCCGAGCGGATCAAGAAGGATTTTGGAACCGCTCGTCCGCCAGCCGATGGCATTGGCGAGACGTTGCACATCAAGGGCCGCGATCTTGTAAACGGCGTGCCGAAGGAAATTTCGATTACTCAGGGGCAGATTGCCGAAGCCTTATCGGAACCGATCGGCACCATCCTCGAAGGTGTGCGCGTTGCGCTTGAAAACACTGCGCCAGAATTGGCAGCTGACATCGTAGATCAAGGAATTGTTCTTACAGGTGGCGGCGCTTTGATGGCCGGTCTTGACGAATTTCTGCGTGATGAAACCGGCCTGCCCGTTACGGTTGCCGAAGACCCGTTGACGTGCGTTGCTATCGGCACTGGCCGAGCCATGGAAGATCCGATCTTCCGCGGCGTCCTGCTCACCGCCTAAGGCGAGGTTAGGATGGCGCCGCCACCGCATCGGCGCCCCGGATTTTCCCGGAAGGCGCAATATAGCCTGTTCGTAACCTATGTGGCGGCGACTGCAGGGACATTAGTGGCTGCGCTGCTTCTGTCGATATCGGTCGTTGATCCAACTGGCTTTGCGGCTCTTAGGACCTTTGGCGCAGAAACCACCGCCCCGATCGCGCGTATTTTCAGCGCGCTTCGAGTGTCCACACAAGGTATTACGCATAATGCTTCCGCCTATATAGATGCTGCCTCAAAAAATGTGACGCTCGAAAAAGAAGCACGGGCCAACCGGAGCAAATTGATCGAGGCGCGCGCGCTTCGCGTTGAAAATGCGCGGCTGCGGGGGTTGCTAAAACTAACCGACGAAGGCGAGCAGAAAATCGCCGTTGGCCGGCTCATTAGCTCTACCGCATCCAGCACGCGGCGGGTCGCGACCTTGTCGGTCGGTCGCAATTATGGTGTGGAACGTGCGCAACCAGTGCGGGGCCCCGCGGGGCTCATAGGCCGTGTTATTGAAGTCGGCCCAACAACTGCCCGAATTCTGTTGGTAACGGACGCCGAAAATCTGGTGCCCGTGATGCGCGTGAGTGACGGCCTACCTGCATTTTCAGCAGGGCTTGGCAACGGAACAGTTCTCATCAAGCCGCTAAACTTGGGCGAAAGCCCGTTTAGGGTGGGTGACGTGATTGTAACCTCCGGCAATGGCGGCTTGTACCGCCCGAACATTCCCTTTGCCCGCGTCATTCGCAAAACCAGCGATGGTGCGTTGGCCATCCCTTTTGCTGACCCCGGCAACACGCCTTATGCAATCGTCGTGCAACAATATCAGGGCGAAGCCCGAGCGGCCCAACAAGCTGCCGCCCCTGACGGCAAGACCAAAGAGATTAAAGAGTGAAAATTCCGGTAACCGCTATCCGCCTCCCGACACGGCCGGGACGCGAATATGAAAGCCGTTTTGACCGCGAACAATCGTTACTGAAAATGTTGGCGATCCCGATTGCCTCGGTCATTGTGGCGTCGATGGTCACGACCTTGTCCATATTTACAGCGGAACCGTTGTTGCCGCCCTTCGGCCTTTTGATGATGTTCGGTTGGCGCTTGATGCGTCCTGGCTTGCTTCCCTTGTGGTCTGGCATTCCCTTTGGTTTGATGGACGATCTTTTCAGTGGTCAGCCCTTCGGTAGCGCTGGCCTGCTTTGGTCCCTTGCGATGCTGGCTCTCGAGATTATCGATTCACGCGCCATCTGGCGTGATTTTTTTCAGGACTGGCTCATTGCATCCTTGCTCATAACGGCCGTTTTACTTGGCGGCTTGTGGATCGCTGGCCTTGCCCACGCAGCACCTGAACCGAGTTTGTTAATACCCCAGATTATATTGTCGATATTGCTATATCCACTCGTCGTGCGCATATGTGCGCGTCTCGACAGCTGGCGATTGGCAACATGAAAATCGAAAAGCAAGCCACATCAGGGCAGCTTGATTTCACCTTCTCACGACGTGCCGTTTTTGTCGGCGGCGTGCAGGCAGCTATTGGCCTGACTGTGGCTGCGCGTATGTCTTATATCGCAGTCGCCGATAATGAAAAATACGAGCTATTGGCCGAAAGCAACCGCGTTAATCTGACTATCATTCCCCCGCGCAGGGGCTGGTTCGTGGACCGATATGGCAAACCAATTGCCACCAACCGCGCCGACTTTCGGGTCGACATCATTCCCGATCGGCTGGTGCGAAAAGATGAAACAGTCCGCACGCTGGCGGAATTGCTGACGCTTTCCACCGATGATGTTGACCGTATTCACCGCGAGCTCAAGAACGCGCAAGGGTTTCAACCTGTGCAAGTTGCCGCCGGCCTGGATTATGAACGATTTGCCGCCGTCAGCGTCCGCTTGCCTGACCTTCCCGGTGTAAGCCCGCGTCAGGGTTATTCGCGCTTTTACCCAAGCGGCGCAGCCGTCGGTCATCTGATTGGCTATGTTGGCACCGTATCGGCCGAGGAATATCAGAAGAGCAAAAAGCCGTTGCTGATTACGCCAGGGTTTAAGGTCGGCAAGGACGGCCTTGAAAAGACGTTAGAAGACCGTTTGCAGGGCGAACCGGGGGCAAAGCGCACGGAGGTTACCGCGCGTGGCAAAATTATCCGTGACCTCGCCACACGACCCGACATTCCTGGAAAGCCGGTCCAACTCACGATCGACATTGATCTGCA
The DNA here is from genome assembly GCA_903821685.1 of uncultured Sphingomonadales bacterium. Lineage (GTDB taxonomy): Bacteria > Pseudomonadota > Alphaproteobacteria > Sphingomonadales > Sphingomonadaceae > Sphingorhabdus_B > Sphingorhabdus_B communis. The sequence continues at coordinate 25,738 of CAIJLW010000109.1, forward strand.
TAATTATGCTGCCCGCCGGCTTGGTCTGGAATCAGGATCAGTTGTTGTGTTCGATTGTCTCACAGGCGACATTCTAACCATGGCATCAATGCCCTGCTACGATCCCAATAGCTTTTCCGATGGCATTGGCCGAGTCGAATGGAAAATGCTGAACAGCGATGACCATATCCCCATGCTGAACAAGGCGCTTCAAGGACTATATCCGCCTGGCTCTACATTAAAACCAGTCGCTGGCCTTGCGATGTTGCGCCAAGGTATCGACCCTGATGAAACGGTTGTCTGCAACGGCGGGTATCGACTTGGCAATCGCGTGTTCAAATGCCTCGGGCGCCATGGCGCAGTGGACATGCGCACGGCTATCATGAAAAGCTGCAATACCTATTTTTATGCGATGGGGCGTCGGATCGGTTATGACAATATCGCCCCTGTCGGGCGGGAGTTAGGCCTTGGTCAGGAATTTTCGCTGCCTTTCCCTTCGCAACGCTATGGCACCGTGCCCGACAGCGCTTGGAAAATGCGCAAATATGACCAAAAATGGACGGAATCAGACACGCTCAACGCGGTCATTGGACAAGGCTATATCATCGCAAGCCCATTTCAATTGGCTGTGATGGCTGCACGCATTTCCTCTGGCTTGCATGTGGAGCCCGAAATATTGTTGAAAAAACGGGTCGCGCCCAAGCCCCTCTCCTTTCCAACCGAACATCTTGATGTTGTACGAGACGGCATGAACTTGGTTGTCAATGGCGCCGGCACAGCCGTGCGCAGCAAACTGCAGCTTGAAAACATAACGATGGCGGGCAAAACCGGCACCGCGCAAGTGCGCCGCATCGCAGGGGCGCAACGCGGACAATCCGGGGCATGGAAATATCGTGATCACGGGCTTTTCGTATGTTTTGCTCCCGTTGCCGCACCGCGGTACGCCGCATCAGTTGTTATCGAACATGGCATGGGTGGCGCGCGTGCAGCAGCACCCATTGCAAAAGATGTTCTGACCTTCTTGTATGACCGTGCGCAGGCCATGGCTTCGCTGGAAGCGCTAGAGGCAGGCTGGGGCGGTAATATCGAACAACGTATGGCGGCCAAATACCCGACGTTCCAGGGGCAGCCCGCCGCGCCGCCGCCGCTGGATCCGACAATATGAACGGCATAGTCCCTGCGCCCATCGCCGCCTTGCCCTGGCGCGTAATCTTCATTCTGATGGCGTTGGTGGGCTTTGGCGCAACCGTCTTATACTCGGCAGCTGGTGGTCATCTGGAACCATGGGCAGGCAAACATGTCCTGCGCTTTATCGCGCTCCTCGTCCTGGCGATCGCGATGTCGCGGATGCCGCTGGGATTTTGGAAATCAATAACTTTCCCATTGTACCTGCTGCTTTTGCTCTTGCTCGTGGTCGTCGAACTCATGGGTTTTGTCGGCGGCGGAAGTCAGCGTTGGATCAACCTGGGCTTTATCACGCTACAGCCTTCCGAATTAATGAAGCCAACGATGGTGCTGGCCGCTGCATGGTTTTTCGACCGACTTCCACCAAACCGGATATACGGCATCGAAGCGATATGGCCGCTTGTTTTAATCCTGATCCTGCCAAGCGCGATGGTTATCATCCAGCCGGATTTTGACGCCGCTATCGCTTACGCCTTTGGGCTTGGCGTTGTGGGCTTCATGGCGGGCCTACCGCTGATCTACTTCATCGGCGCTGGCGCGGCCCTCGCGGTTGTTGCGCCATTGGTCTATTTTTTTGGTATGAAGGCGTATCAGCAAGACCGGGTTCTGATTTTTCTCAACCCTGAAAATGACCCTCTTGGCACCGGCTATCATATCACCCAGTCAAAAATCGCGATTGGATCAGGTGGCATCTTTGGCAAGGGCTTTGGCAATGGCACACAAAGCCATCTCGATTATCTTCCCGAAGGTCATACAGACTTTGTCTTTGCGACAATGGCGGAAGAATGGGGCATCGTTGGCGGCTTTTTCATCCTGTTCCTCTATTTCATGCTTATGCGCTGGGGCTTAAACGTTGCGGTGCAGAGCAAGACGCGATACGGAAAATTGGTCGCCGCGGGCCTGACCTGCACGATATTTTTCTACATCATGATCAATTTACTGATGGTGGTTGGCCTCGCCCCAGTCGCTGGAATACCTCTGCCCTTCGTCAGTCATGGTGGATCGTCGATGCTGACGATGATGTTATGCGTGGGCATCATCATGTCCATCGAACGCCATCCTGGCTCAAAGCATGGTCAATTCCAATAAATCCCGCAGGCGTGCTTGACAAAGGCCGCGAATAGCATCAAAGGCGGCGCTCCAAACGGGACTGCGCATCTGGCCATCCCGAAATGGGGACGCTTAGCTCAGTTGGTAGAGCAGCTGACTCTTAATCAGCGGGTCGTGGGTTCGAACCCCTCAGCGTCTACCATTTTTCAATGACTTAGAGAATAAAAGACAAATAAGAGTCGCTCTGTCTAACATTCCGTCTAACGTTTTGACCGAATTTTTCTTTTCTGCGGAATTGAGAGATTCGCTTAGAATCCGGTCATTTGAATGCGCTTGATCTGGTCGTCGCGCCTCAGGCAGCCATGGCGAACGGCATGAATTGGGCCGCGAGCGGACTGTCCGCTTCTAGGCATGACTGCACTTAATTTAGACGCTGCAATTATAGTAATGCGAGAAATATAACGCACACCTGCCACCGCGATAGCAATTGATAAAGCACATTGCCCTTTTAGGTCTTTCTTGCGTTGTGCCCAGAGATAAGGCTTGCGTCGGCCAGCATTCTCTAACGCTGGAGCGATGACGCAGACTTATTACTCTGACGGAATTAGGGTGATTTCTGTTTGGCGTCCGTCAATAAAGCGCACGTTAGCTCCATTGAAGAATGCGTTCTCTTCAGTCCGAAAATCTACACGCTGACCGTTCCATTCGGGCACGGCAGCGTAAGTTGTCAGCTCAATTGACCAAGCAGTATTAGCGGCAATCAACCCGCTGCCGCGTGGATCAGCATTCTGATTGTCCCAAAATCCTATGGAAGGACCTGCACCGTGACCATGCAAGCCAATCGGGTGCGCGTAAACTGATGGATCAAGCCCAGCCGCCACAGCTTCCGCCCGAGTAAGCGCCAGCACATCATTCCCGCTGCGCCCAACCGCAAAATGGCGGGTGAGCATATCCTGCACACGATTGCTGTTCGCTAGCCCCTGCCTGAGGCCCTCAGGCGCCTTACTCTCGCTCGGCTTCAACACATAAGCAAGATGCTGCGTATCGGTGTTAAGCCGGAGGTAAGTAATGCCAAAATCTGTCCATAACAGATCACCAGGCAGGATCACTTCGTCGCCTTCAAGCATACCCTTTGCGCCCTCCCGCTGGATCGCGACGGACGGGTGAAACCACGGATCAAGGCCGAGCTGAAGCAGCCGGTCGCGATACCACCACTGCACCTGCTCCGCGGTCGTAACGCCGGGGGTGATAACTGACCGCGAAAACGCTTCGTCAATTACCATATGGGCCGTACGCACTATTTTGGGGTAGATTTCCATTTCGGCAGGCGTGCGCGTTTCAAGCCAACGGATTGCGAGCGCTTCGCCGCTGACGATCCGCGAACCCAAAGGAGCAGGCAAAGCGGCAACGAACTTCTCATACTGACTGAGCGTCATACCGTCGGCGAACTGATAAAGATCTGAGGTGTTGATCGCAATTTTTGTAGGATTACGCTTGGTGATGATGTCTGCGACCGCCTGCCACTGATCAGGCTGTTTACCGGGGTCCCAAACAGGCGCGAACAAGCCGCCAAGCCCATAACGGCTGACGGTAAGTCGCTCAATCGGTTTCCCGTCACCCGGATCGTGAAAGATCAGAATTGTACGCCGGCGTGCGTGCATGTTTTCGGCATCAAGCATCGATGCAACCACTGGCTCTTCAAAATATTCGCGGGCCACCAGCAACCATAAATCGATGCGTTGTTCGCGCATGATCGCAGGGATTATCGTATCAAGCCGCTCGGCTAAAATTCGGTTTTCGGTAATCGCTCTCTCGCGTGCGTTGAGTATCGGAGGCAGCGCGGGCGACTGTTCGTGAGCCTCGCTCACCGTGACGGGCGCTGGTGCGGCAGCGCCAGGTAGCGCAACAAGTGCCGCAAGCAACGCCGCTGCAAATACCATCTTAGTTGCCATCATACCCTCCCCAAACAATGGTATCGACGCTACCCGGTCGTGGCGCAAGCATCAACTGCTAGCCTTAAAAACTATCGGCTATCGCTAAAGGCATAAGCAATCCCGTGGACATTCCTTTGACGTTTTGATTTTTTACATTCATCCATTCATCGAGTGAATTCGCGCAGGAATAGTCTTAATTTGGGCCGGGAGCGGACTGGCTTTTACAAATGGCCAGTGTTTATAACAAACGTTGCTGAGTACAGTCCATGTTGCGCGCACGCATCAATTACCGAACAGGTTGCGGTGCCTCAAAACGCCCTCGGCAGCTGAACTTTGATGCCCGAGCTGAGCGTCGCCTTATGGTATGTCAGCGCATATTAAAGATCGAACGCGCTACCAGTTTGTCTAGCAAACTGCGTTCCTTAGGTTCATGGTAGCGTCATAGAGGCGGCGTGTTGCGTAACACGGCCCGATGGAGGGGGAAGCGCATGAAGAAATTTGGCCCGGTTTTGATGGCGCTTGTTATAGCTGTGCTGTTAACGCTTTTTGCAACGACCCCGCCAAGAGCAATACCCGCCAATGCCCCAGCGCAAAGCTTCTCCGCAATACGGGCCATGGCGGATGTGCAGACCATAGCAAAGTACCCGCACGCCACCGGCTCAGCTGAGAACGCAGTCGTGCGCGAGCACATCATGCGCCGCATGGAAGCGCTCGGGATGGAGGTTTCGACCAGCACAGGCCTCATCGACGCCAAGGGCACAAAACGGCTCAATCGCTGGAGCGGACGCAATGATCCACCGGCCAGTTTGGTCAATTTAATCGGCATTCTCCCCGGAAAAAATCGCAGCGCGCCGTCAGTTGTTCTGATGTCGCACCATGATACGGTTTGGGGCTCACCCGGTGCCGCCGACGATACAACGGGCGTTGCTGCAAGCCTGGAAGTCGTGCGCGCAATCCGCGCCCGTGGGCAGCAGGAACGTGATCTGGTCATGCTGGTCACCGATGGCGAAGAACTTGGCTTACAGGGCGCGCGTCAATTTTGGGCGGACCATCCTTTGCGCAAAAGCGTCGGCGCCGTGATCAACATGGAAGCACGCGGCGGCGGCGGACGCACCACTTTGTTTCAAACCTCACACCAGAACGGTGCCGCAATGCAGGTCTATGCCGATGCGGTCCGTCGCCCTGGCGCCTCTTCACTTGCCGCTTTCATTTACGCAGTCCTGCCCAATGACTCCGATCTGACGCCTGTCATCAAACATGATTACGCGGCCTATAACTTCGCCTTTATCGGGCGATCCGGCCTCTACCATTCACCAATGGCGACGCCGGACAACCTCGATCAAGGGTCTTTACAGGACATGGGTGGGCAGGTTCTCGACCTTACCGATGCGCTCCTTAAGGCAGATAAACTCCCCCAAAGGGCGGCCGATGCCGTGTTCTTTGACCTATTCGGTATCTTCACTGTGATCTATCCCGTTTGGCTAGGCTGGGTCATGATGATCATGACGGCAGGCGGAATGCTTTGGGTCGTACGGCAAGACGGAACAGGCGGTCTGACGGCCGGTGCCGGGCGAATGCTGGCCCTGATATTGGGGAGCGCAGCGATACTGTTCGCGCTCAACCGCTTATCGCTTGGGCTTGGGCTTGCGCCCGCCAATTATTATGACCGTTTGGCCGCGATCCCCCGGCTAGAGGCTATGGCCGCATTGGGCTCGCTGGCGGCGTTTCTCGTGCTGCTTGCAACCTGGCGGCCAAGCCGCGTTGGTATCGTAGGTGCCGCGCTGCCATTGTTCATCATCGGTCTTGCCGCGCAAGCACTGGCACCGACGGCTGCCTATTTTCTGGTTTTACCGCTGTTACTCACCACGTTTGCGCTTTTGGCGCGGCATGCTGCTGTGCAGATTGCTTTCATGGCGCTGGTTGGTGGCTATATGTTGTCGCTGGGTCATCAGTTGATGCAAGGGGTGGGGCCGACGCTTCCCTTCGCCGTCGCCCTGCCCCTCGCGTTGGCCGCTCTATCGGCATTGCCGATCTGGCCCGGCATGGCGGCTCGAAAAGCTCGTGCGATAACGGTTGCCGCCCTGCTGGGGGCATCGTCCGTGTCACTTTGGGTCCTACTTGACGCGCCTGCGGCGAGCCGGGCTGTGTATTCCGATAGCAAGCAGTAAGAACCCGTTTGTAGGTCCTGACCCTAAGACAGTTTCTCAAACGTAAGTCCGGCATGCGCTTTTAGCCGATCGATTAGCCTGTCGCCCAAAATCGTCGCCGGTGTCCAAAAACCCCCCGCGACCGTATCAGGCACATCTTTGGCAAGGCATGCCGCAGCCTGCGACAGCATCTTGGCGGTTGATCCATAGCCAGGATCGCGGTCCCCGGTAACGCGGCACCGGATGGTTTCGCCCTGCGCGGTTGACCCAAGGAAAACGATGTCAAACCCGCCTTCCAACTGCGCCTTTTCGGACGGTCCTTCGCCAGGCTTTGGAAGAACAAAATTCTCAAGCAGCCAACGGATTGGCGGCACTGCCAGACCAATCATAAGCGCATTCACGCCCCAACTCGTCGCGCGAGCCATCCGCTTACCCTTCGCGCCCTGACCCGTTGCCACAGCTTCCTCATAGGTGAATTCGCCACCATAATTATTGTGACTCAGAGCGTTCGATCGATGCACTATCCGTGTGTTGATACCCGCCATGACGAAGGGGGCAATCCAGCCACCATAGGCATTGTCATAGGCAATCTGCACATCAGGCTGCGGAACAAAAAAGCCGTGGTCTGGTGGGCACAGACTATAAGGGTCTTTAAGCTCGCGGCGCAAATCGGCATCGCTTACTGCTTCTTTGACCATGTTAATCATGCTCGCGATCGTGCCGCCTGAGGCCCCACCCTTCATATTTGCGACCCGCATATTGATCCGGTCACATGTTTGGCCGAATTGTTCCACCGCATTGCGTTGCAGAAAATGAACGCCCAGATCGGACGGGATAGAGTCAAAACCACAACAATGCACAATCCTCGCGCCGCTTTTTACGGCATCAGCCTCGTGCCGTAATTGCATCTTGCGTATCCACTGGGGCTCACCAGTCAGATCGCAATAGTCGGTGCCCGTTGTGGCGCAGACCCGCACCAGCATATCACCATAAAGCGCATATGGACCAACGGTTGACATGACAACCTTTGTCTGTGCGCACATCTGCCGCAATGAGCCTTCATCCGCAGAGTCCGCAACGATCATTTCGATCCCCGATAATCCTATCATATCGCTGACCTGTTGAAGCTTCGTGCGCGAACGCCCGGCGATCGCCCAAACAATGGATCCATCGGCGAATTGCGTATGCATATAGCGCGTGATGATCTGGCCAACGAAACTTGTAGCCCCATAAACAATGATGTCGAATTTCTTGTCAGCCATTTTTTCCTACCGCAGAAATGAATTTAGAATTGACATCCATCATAGAAAATTGAGCGCTGATGGCTGCGTACAATATTGAAGATTTGGTCATATCATTGGAATGGACGTTAGGCGGAGAGGGCGCAATGTTGCAAGCGCCGATATTCGCGTGTCTGCTGCGCGTTCAATGCTCTAAATGTTTCTGCGGCTCTCTCGAGGCGCTCTGAAACCCCGGCCAGACGTAACCACGTTGGAACTCATCTGTTAGCCTTTATGCCTTATGCCGCGGCGCTTTTTTGGCCTCGCTCCATTCCCGAAGCATCATAGGCGCTGTGCGTTGCATTTCGGCATATTGGTCAGGCGTGCCGATGTTGCACGCAAGCTCAAGCCGGTGGCCATTGGGGTCAAAGAAATAAATGGACTGAAATATGCCGTGACATGTCGGGCCAATCACCTCTACGCCCTGCCCCTCGATATGATCTTTGGCGGCCAGCAGCGCGTCAAGGTCCGCAACTTCAAACGCAATATGCTGCACCCAATCTGGCGTATTGGGGTCTTTGCCCATGTCGGGCTGGTTCGGCAGTTCGAAGAAGGCGATGACATTGCCCCCGCCGCAATCCAAAAAGACGTGCATATAAGGGTCATATTCGCCCGTGGACGGCACATGGTCCTCGGAAAAGGCTGTGGTAAACGCCATGCCCAAGACGTCCGCATACCAGTCCACAGTCGCCTTGGCGTCCTTGCAGCGATAGGCAACATGGTGGATCCGTTCGAGTTTCACGGGCGCAGTCATGCGACTGGCTCCACAACTTGCAGCGCGCCGCGTTCAATTTGGTCGCGCTCGATGCTTTTGAACAAGGCAGTGAAATTGCCTTCGCCAAAGCCTTCATCCTTCTTGCGCTGGATGAACTCGAAAAACACTGGTCCGATCATGGTCTGCGAGAATATCTGCAGCAGCAGACGTGGGTCGCCGTCTTCTGTGGACCCATCGAGCATGATACCGCGCGATTGGAGGGTATCGACTGGCTCACCATGGTCGGGTAAGCGTTCCTCCAACATGTCATAATAGGCTTTGGGCGGTGGTGGCGCGAAGGGCGTGCCCAGCGCCTTCAGACGGTCCCAGCAGGCGAGCAAATCATCGCAGGAAAAGGCGATGTGTTGAATACCTTCGCCATTGTAGGCGCGCAGATATTCCTCAATCTGCCCGCCGCCAGCCTTACCCTCTTCATTCAACGGAATGCGGATCTTGCCGTCCGGCGCGGTCATCGCGCGGCTGGTGAGGCCCGTATATTCGCCCTTAATGTCGAAATAGCGGATTTCGCGGAAGTTGAAGACGCGTTCGTAAAAACTGCCCCAATGCGCCATCCGCCCGCCATAGACATTATGCGTTAGGTGATCGATGATCTTGAAACCCGCGCCCACAGGATAGCGGTCCACACCGGGCAGATAGTCAAAGTCGATATCGTAGATCGACAATGCATCACCATAGCGGTCCACCAGATAGATCATCGCGCCACCAATGCCGCGAATGGCGGGCAGCCGAAGTTCCATTGGGCCCGTGCGCGTTTCAACCGGTTCGGCACCACGCGCAATCGCTTCGTCATACGCGACGCCCGCATTCTTAACCCGAAACGCCATGCCGCAGGCCGACGGGCCATGCTCTGCCGCGAAATAGGCAGCTGGGCTTTGCGGTTCGTAATTGGCGATCAGGTTAATCTCACCCTGCCGCCACAGATCGACGTCCTTCGACCGATGCCGCGCAATCCGGCTAAAACCCATGCGTTCGAATACGGGTTCCAGCAGGCCCTTTTCCGGCGCGGAAAATTCGATGAATTCGAACCCATCAAGACCCAACGGGTTATCAAACACGTCGGCCATCATCACGCTCCTGTCAAACTGGTTACATTTGCAACCAAATTAGACAATCACGTCGCTCAAGTCAATGCGGCGATGGCTTAGGTAAAATGGAGGCGTCTATATTTGCCACGGAAGTACAATAGCGGATCGCGGCGGGGTTCAAAACTCGCCTTTTCCACACGGCCAACCAAGATAAAATGATCGCCAGCCTCATAAAGCGCGTGCCGTTTGCATTCGAAGATGCCCAGCGAGCTTGGCAATATGGGGGCACCATATTCGCCCACTTCCCATCGCGTCCCTGAGAAGCGATCCTCACTTTTTCCGGCAAAAAGGTTGGATACTGGCTGCTGTCCGATTTGCAGGACATTGACGGCAAATGCGTCAATTGCGCGCAGCGTTTCGGCGCTGCCCGAATTGTTGGCGATGCAGACCAGCAACAAAGGCGGATCAAGCGAAACGCTCGTGAAGCTATTGGCCGTCAAGCCCACCGGAAGTCCGTCAAGCGCATGCGCGGTAATGATGGTCACACCGGTGGCAAAACAGCCCATGGCATCGCGCAACGTGCGCGCATCTGATCCTGAACGATATTCCGGAATGAAGCGCGGCTGTTTGCGTTCCAGAAAGTCGATGAGCAGGCCGTTAAAAGCTTCTGCGCGTTCGGCCACAATCAACAGGCCACCACCATCAACATCAATGGCTTCTGCATTTGGCAAAGCTTCGACAAAACCGGGCTGTGCTGTTTCGGGGTCAATACGTCCCAAGGCACCGCGAATGATAAGCGAGGGCAACGCGATATGCGATGCGGCTTCCGTCAAAGCGTCGCCAATGTCATGGGCATCAAAGGCGGAAAATATGGCATTGTCATAATCCGCTTGGTTCAAACCCTGCCCCAAAGCTGCTGACATATGATCTGCCGCCGCACGCACAGATCCTGGGGCATGGCCCGCAGGCGGATCCACCAAAATCAGCCCCGATGCGAGGGTCGCTGCTTCCTCCGCCAGCGCCATGGTCGCAATCCACGCGCTGTGCGAAGCTGCGATAACGACAGGACGCGTGCGCATCTGGCCAAGAACGGCGCGCAAATCTTCGACATAGGCATTGAAGTCATACCGGCCATCGGAGGGCCACTCGCTACCGCCATGGCCGCGCAAATCGACGTTGATCACATGGCGTCCGGCCTGCTCAAGCGCAATGGCCACATCCTCCCACATTTTGCGCGTTTGGCCAAAACCATGCAGCAGAACAATGGACGGGTCATCGGCAGAACCAATATCGTCGGCCTCAAGCCTGATGCCTGCAAACCCCTTAAATTCTCTCACATATCGTAGCGACATTCGCCCAAATTCCAATTTCTGTTTAGGGTGTCATTTTCCCGATCACCCGTGGACGTCAACCGCCCGTCACGCAATATTTTATGCGCGATCGGTGGAAATGACTGCCATCGTAATACGCGAAATGCAGACGAGTTTTCCCGCCTCATCCTCGATGCGAATGGACCAGATTTGCGTCGTCCGCCCAATCGATTCCGATGTCGCTGTGGCAAAAACAAAGCCATCTTTGACAGGACGGATGTGGTTGGCGTTGATTTCCATACCCACGGTCGCAAATTTGCTTGGATCGACTGTCATTGCGGCGGCCGTGGAGCCCACCGTTTCGGCCAAGACCACCGATGCGCCGCCATGCAACCGGCCATAAGGCTGCTTCGTGCGTTCATCGACGGGCATGCGCGCCTTGATCCAATTGTCACCATAGTCAATAAATTCGATACCCACAAAACCGGGCATGCAATTTGCGCCGCTTGCGCTGAGCGCCGAAAGATCAAGCTTTTCGTGAAACCATATAGACATATAATCTCCATGCGCGAAGCAACAGAAACTGTCTAGGGCAAGTTGGCTTTATAAACCAAGTGCGCGTTTGATTTCGGCCCAATCGACAAACTTGAAATTCTGCGTTTCGGGCATGTTATCGCCGTCCTGCACTACGAATAGCCCGCCTGGAAAATCGGGTCCAAAATCGCCGAGCATCAATTCAATGCCATCTGTTTCCTGAACGCCGTCAATTGCCCCATCATTGATGCGAAAACGGCCAACATAATTGGCCTCAGGCAGTTTATAGACGGCATAGGCATTGTCGCCTTGGCTAGATACAATCACATAGCCGCCATCGGTGCCGGTTGGTGCCAAGGCAACGCCTTCGGCATCCATCACGATTTGCTTGCCGTCTGCCTTGGCAATCGCCGTCGGGACGTTCGCACCATCGGGCGCAGCGTCAAATTTCCAAAGGCCGACATCTTCCTCAGCCACATATAAGATCCCAGTGCGGTCATCGACGACGCAGCCTTCGGACTGGGTGCCCAATTTCACGCTGCGCACGACTTTGCCACTGGGTATCGCCGTGTTCAAGTCAATCGCAACCTGATCAATCCGACCATCCTTCAACACAACAAAGCCGAACAATGCCTTGTCGCTAGCGCGCTGCCACAGGCACATGCCATAGGCCTCGCCAGGCCCCACAGGGAGCGTCACCAGAGGCACTAATGTCTTGGCGGAAGTATCCAGCCGGAACAACGCCATTTGCGCCTGCGCAAGGTCCTGACGGTCGCTGGCGGCGACGAGGACACCGATGCTGCCGCCTACATCGCGCAGATCAACATTGTTGAGCCTAGGCGACGGTGTAAAGCCGACCTGACGCCCTTGCAGGTCATAGACATGAACGCCCGCACGCTTGTCGGTGCCTATGATTAGGCTGTGTGCCGGATTGGCGGCATTACGCCATATCGCAGGATCATCCGCCGCATCCTCCATCGTCGCAACGGACTGCGTCTCCAATTTGGCTGTTACTGAAGCCGTGGGCAGTGGGCTCATCGCCGGCTGCGTCGAAACGCAACCGGCAAGGAGCAATGGCAAAATAAGGGGCAGATTGCGCATTAGAAGTTTACGCGGATACCACCTGAATAGCGGCGGCCGAAGCGTTCCCATTCAATCGTGTAGCGGCTTGAAAATGGCGTCGGAACGCCCTGCACAGTCAAGATGTTAGACGGATCGGAAAAACGGCGGCCTGGATTGTTCAGCAGGTTTGCAGCGTCGAAATACACTTCGATACCCTTTGAGATTTCATACCGTGCCGAGAAGTCCAGTTCATCGTCATTCGCCCAATACGTATCGCCGGCGCTGTCTAGATTGTCTGCAAATCCATCAGCCCAATTGGTGCGGTTCTGATACTGCAACCGCAGCGACAAGCCATATTTCTCGTAATAAGCACCGACATTGTAAACGACCTCGGATGTGCCAGGCAGCGGCACCTTACGCTCGGGCGAGACAACGGCGCCTGCGGCATCAAGTATCGCGGGCTTAGTAACTTCACTGTCATTGTAGGTGGCATTTGCAGTAATGCCAAAGCCGCCCATCCAGTCGGGCAAGCCAAGGTCGGAGACATAGGGGTCTAACTGCATCTGTGCAGCCACTTCAACACCAAACACTCGACCCGAACCGCCATTTGTGATTCCGCTAAAGGCATAACCCGAACGGTCAATGTTATTGCTGTCTAGCGCGTTCGAGCCAAAAACTCGGCGCGATGTATACAGTACGTCCTCTACCTTTTTGTAGAATGCACCGAACATGAAGTAACCCTGCGGTTGGACATAATATTCATAATAAGCGTCCAGACCATATGCACGCTCCGGCTTTACCGCCGGGTTGCCACCAGAAATCCGCTGATTGCTGTCATCGACAGTAACATTCGGGCGCAGCTGGTCATAATCGGCACGCGCCGCGCCGCTGGTAAAGCCAATGCGGATCTTTTGGTCATCTTGTACGTCAAAGTTAAGATGCAGGCTCGGGAATACCAATGTGCCATCAGATTCGGCAGTGATTGGCGCTGTGACTGAACCAATGGTGGCTACGGCGATACCACGATTTTTTACATGTTCAACGCGCGCACCACCAACAAGCGAACCCCAGTCATATTTGACATTTGCCATCACATATCCGGCATATACTTGCTCACGCACGTCATAGATGTTTCCGGTCACGGGGGCGAAGCTGAAATTCTTGACCGCGGATTCGCTGGCTGCACGCATTTTATCGGCATCAAAATAACGGAAAGTATACCCCATCGGTATTTCGCCCTTGAACGGTGTATCAAGACTGAAATCACTATAGGTAGTCGGGATACCGATTGTTGCAAATTGTGCTGCCGTGTTCAGCACGATGTTGCTTTCATCAACTGTCTTGGCGCGCTGATCAAACTGGAAGCCCGCTTTTAAGACTGCATCACCGCCCAAAAATTCTGTTTCGCGGGACACAACAAATTTTGCAGTATACGCTTTCGTTGTGTCAACGGCATCCAGCACGTTGAGCGACGTGAGTGGCTTAGTGAAGCTATCGATAGCCGTAACTTGCGTACCAGCCTGATAACGTGTCGGGCTGCTCAGCTGGACTGTGTTGAACAAAGCTAAGCGGCCAAAATTGGGGTCACTGAAATCATAAGCAACCGTTGGGCGCAAATTGCGGGTGCTTGGGCTGTCCCAGGTTGTTTCGCCAACCACGGAACGATCATCTTTCGATTCTGTATAGTTGCCAAGCCAGTTCAATTTCCAGCCATCGCCAAATTCATGTGTGCCTTCGACGGTGTTGGTGAAAATCGATTGTTCAAAGGCGCGCAACGTCGACCGCTGGCGAATATCAATGCCATAGATGGTGCCCTTAAACGGGGTGTTGCCGATGCAGACATCAGCATAGCCCGTTGTGGTTGGCGTCGGGTTCACTGCGGTCCCACAGTCCGCGGTATTGGCGACGAGATCACTTTGCCGGTCATCAAGGTCAAAGCGGAAATTGTCACGCATTTCGTCATCAGTAAAAGTTGTGTAGATTGAACGCACCGAGATCGTGTTGTCGGCATCAGGCTTCCAGTCCAAACGCCCTGACATCGACCAGTTGCGACGTGTTAAGCGATACAGCTTGTTTTCCGTTTCATGCGCCCAAAACCGGCTAACGGCACCGGGCCGTTGGTCTTGGCTTACGCGTTCATAATCGGTCTCAAAATTGTCAGTGATCATGTCGCGCTGATAATAGCTGCCCGACACAAGCACGCCAATTTCACCTTCGCCGGCAGGAACGCGTGTAGAGACGACCGCTGAACCTTCATATTGTGGCCGGTTGCCGAGTTCGGCGACGCCATAGCCAGCCTTGCCAGCGAAGTGGAACCCATCATAATCGAATGCCGACCGCGTTATGACGTTGACGTTACCCGATACTGTCTCGCCCGGCATATCGGGGGTAACAGCTTTGGAAACAATGATCTGCGCCGCAATTGCAGAAGGGATGGAATCAAAGCGAGCATCGCGGCCTTCTGGGCTAACAACGTTAATGCCGTCGAACGACAAGGTGGTCCAATAATTCGGCGCGCCGCGAATGCTGATATAGCGTGCTTGCCCTTGGTCGCGCTCAACCGCAACACCTGGAAGGCGGCCAGTCGCCTGCGCCACATTCTGGTCCGGCAGCCGTCCGGCCGCGTCCGAAGAAACCACCGATACGAGCGAGTCCGAATTTTTCTGAATTTGCAAAGCGGCCGCTTCTGATTCCGCGATTGGCCTAGAGCCTGTCACAACGATTGCCTCATTCGTCGTTTCATCTGCCGCCGGTGCGGATTGCGCCATGGCTGAAGATGGAAGAATTGCGAGTGCCGCAGCGCTGCCCAGCAAGGCGTTGCGTACAAAAAAGTGCGATTTTATGGACCGAGTTTGCATGTGTTTCACCCCTGATATACCGATTTATCGGATTGTCCGTTAGGCAGGGATTGTGAAATCTTCATATATCCACCATGACAAATTGGTGGCAATGCCGTTACAGTTTGAGTTTAAGCTGCCGTAAATATGCAATGTTTCCATGGCACCGCGTCTGCAATCGATAAGAAGGAACAATGTTCGTGAAGTCCGTGCCGGGTACAAGAATTCTGAAAGCCCAAAAGACGCCAGCAGATGCGCGCTATTTCAACCGCGAGCTTTCCTGGTTAAAATTTAACGAGCGCGTACTTGAAGAAGCGTCGAACCCGGCGCACCCGTTGCTTGAGCGGCTGCGTTTTCTGTCGATTTCGGGCACCAACCTTGACGAATTTTTCATGGTCCGCGTGGCAGGTCTGCGCGGGCAGCAGCAGCGCCGGATTGAGGAACTGTCGATTGACGGCCGCACCGCATCCGAACAGCTTGCCGATACCGTTGCCGCCGCCGACCGGCTGATGGTTCAACAGCAAAAGCTGTGGCGCAAGCTGATGAAGGAACTGGGTAGCGCAGGCATTAAAATTGTCCAACCATCCGCAATGGGCAAGACGCTGCAGACGCAAGTGGGCAAATATTTCCGTGAACAAGTCCTACCCGTTCTCACCCCGCAGGCATTGGACCCTGCGCATCCATTTCCATTCATTCCCAACCAAGGCCTTAGCCTTATTTTCGATATGCGCCGCAAGGATGATGGCGAAGTCGTGCGCCAATTAGTGCTGATCCCGCAATCGCTCGCCCGCTTTGTCCGCTTACCCGGCCCCGGCACACGCTTCGTCACAATCGAGGCGCTGATCAAGCATTTCGTCGGGCAAATGTTTCCCGATTATTTGCTCGTCGCAGCGGGCGCATTCCGCATCATCCGTGACAGCGATATTGAGGTTGAGGAAGAAGCTGAAGACCTTGTCCGCTACTTCCGCAGCGCCATCAAACGGCGCCGTCGCGGGCGGATTATTCGGCTAAAGCTGGAAAAGGGCCTGCCAAGCGAACTGGCGACATTAATCCGTTCGGAACTTGGCGCTGGCGCATCCATTGTGGTCGAAACGGTTGGTTTCTTGGGCATTGGCGACCTCGGGCAATTGGTGGACGAGGACCGACCTACCCTGAAATTTCCGTCATACTCCCCGCGCTTCCCGGAACGCATATTGGAACATGACGGCGATTGTTTTTCGGCGATTAGCCAAAAAGACATCGTTATCCACCACCCTTATGAAAGCTTTGACGTTGTGCTGGCGTTTCTGCAGCAGGCGGCGCTGGATCCAGACGTCGTGGCGATTAAACAAACGCTGTATCGTGCCGGCAAGCAATCCGCCGTCATTCGCGCCTTGTGTGAAGCGGCCGAGGCCGGAAAATCGGTGACTGCGATTGTCGAGCTCAAGGCGCGGTTTGACGAAGAGCAGAACCTGCATTGGGCATCGCAGTTGGAAAATTCTGGCGTGCAAGTCGTGTACGGCTTCATCGATATGAAGACACATGCCAAAATCTCTCTGGTGGTCCGCCGCGAGGCAGATGGGTTCCGGACCTATTGCCACTTGGGCACTGGCAATTATCACCCGATCACTGCCAAAGTGTACACTGACATCAGCTTCTTCACCGCTGACCCACGCGTGGGCCATGATGCCGGACAGATTTTCAATTATATAACAGGTTATATCCCGCCAACCGAATTGAAGCTCTTGACCATGAGCCCGCTGGGCTTGCGCGAAAAAATCATGTCGTTGATTGACGATGAAATTGCCCATGTTGCCGCAGGACGCCCCGGTGCAGTTTGGGCAAAGCTCAATTCTTTGGTCGATAAGGCCGTCATCGACAAATTATATGAAGCGAGCGAGGCCGGCGTCGAAATCGACCTTGTGGTGCGCGGCATTTGCTGCTTGCGGCCGGGCGTTAAGGGCATGTCGTCGCGGATCCGCGTGAAGTCCGTCGTCGGGCGCTTCCTTGAGCACAGCCGTATTTGGGCGATGGGCAATGGCGCAGATTTGCCGAACCCGAATGCGAAAGTCTTCATCTCTTCGGCAGATTGGATGTCGCGCAATTTCGACCGCCGCGTCGAATATATGCTGCCGATTGAGAACCCTACCGTGCATGACCAAATCCTTGATCAGGTTATGGTTGCAAACCTCCTCGACAACCAGCAAAGCTGGATGCTGCGTTCGGATGGACGTTATGAGAGGGTGAAAGCCGGAAGCATGCCATTTAATCTGCATCATTATTTTATGACCAATGCGTCGCTTTCAGGGCGCGGAGGCGCGCTCGCAGATGACAAGAAGGTTCCAACGCTGAGCCTCGTCCGACAAAGATGAAGGCGGTGCGTCAGGCCGTTATAGATATTGGCTCAAATACCGTTCGGCTCGTTGTATACGCGGGGCTACCACGTGCGCCCATGCCCATTTACAACGAAAAAAGCCGCGTAAAGCTTGGGGCGTGCCTTGCTGGCGATGGTGAAATTGACAAAGCGACGATGAAAAAGGCGCTGGCCGCACTCGCGCGCTTCGAAACGCTTGCCCGCGCGATGCAGGTCGACAGCATGCGCGTGGTCGCAACCGCCGCGACGCGGGAAGCCAAAAACGGGCATGAGTTGGTCGAAAAAGCAGCCGCGCTTGGTATTCGCGTTGATGTTCTTGATGGCAATGCCGAGGCGACAGCGGCCGGCTATGGCGTGTTAAGCGATAATCCCTTCGCCAATGGCTATGTCGGTGATCTTGGCGGCGGCAGTCTTGAACTTATCCGCATCGCCGATGGCAAATTGGGCGCGCGCGTATCGCTGCCGCTGGGCACATTGCGGCATGATATCCTAACGGGCAAATCGGCCAAGCAGGTCGTAGCAATGTTGCGCGATGATATTGCCAAGACAATGGGCAAGCGCGCCTTCCCGATTGAAACCGGCCTGCCCTTTTATATGATCGGCGGTTCATGGCGCAGTTTTGCGCGGTTGCACATGCATGAAACCGGTTATCCGCTGACCATATTGTCCAATTATGAAATGCCGCCAGAGGCTCCAGACGTGCTCGCCCCGCTTACCCAAGACAAAGACGCCTTAACGCGGTCCAATGTAGTCGCAGCGGGCCGCATTTCCGAACTGCCGGGGGCGACCACATTGTTGGGTGGCATTGTCGGATTATTGAAGCCAAGCAAGCTCGTAACGAGCATCTATGGCCTGCGCGAGGGGTTATTGTTTGAACAATTGACGCCCGCCGAACGCAAGCAAGACCCATTAATTGCTGCCGCACGTTTTGAAGGCGAACGGCTGGGGCGCTTTCCCTTTCATGGCGATGCCCTTGCCGAATGGATTGCGCCGGTATTTGCGGGGCAAAGTGCACATGAGGCGCGATTGTGCCAGGCGGCGTGTTTGCTGTCCGACAGCGTGTGGAACGTGAACCCCGAATATCGCGCCGACCATGCGCTTGACCTTGCATTGGACGGCAGTTGGCCCGGCGTCAGCGCCAGCGACCGCGCCGTCATCGCTGCGGCTTTATGGACGGTGCACGCCGGAAAGCGCCCCCTTCCCGAAACGCTGATGGCATTGGCCAAACCAGAGGCGCTGGCCCAAGCGGTAATTTGGGGCCTCGCCATTCGCGTTGCCCACCGCCTTGATGGCGGAACCGGCGGCGCGCTTGGCGACAGCCGTCTCGAAGGCGATGGCGCGACGCTTCGCCTCTACCTCAAAGGCTCGGCCGTGCGGCTACAGTCCAACAGCGTCTCGCGCCGTTTGCAAGCGCTTGGCGAAGCGCTGGGCTATGCGCAGACGGCGATTATGGGCTGAACGTAAGTTAGGCGGGTTGCGGGAGGAGAGTTTCCCTCCCCCCATCACGCGCTCATCCCATCGGGTACAGTATTTCTTTCGTCACCTTGTGCACCGCAGTCATCACTTCATCGCTCAGTTTCAGGTCAATCGCGGCGAAGATGTCGTCCAATTGCTCTTCTTTGCTCACGCCGACCATGGTCGATGCGACAAAATCATGCTGTTTCGACCAAGCGGTCGCTAGCGTCACTGGTGACATGCCCGCCTCTTGTGCAATCGCGACAATCCGCATCGTACTTTCAAGTGCGCGTGGCCCGGCAAAACGTTGCGCCATTTCGACTTGGCGCGATCCGGCCATTTCGAGATAGCGCGAGAAACGCGCGCCTTCGGGACGTGCGCCATCGAGATATTTGCCCGACAACACGCCGCCACCCAAGGGCGAATAAGGCAGAAGGGAAATACCCTCCTGACGGCAGACTTGCTTTAACTCGTCCTCAAACCGGCGGTTGTTGATCGAGAAATTATTCTGAATGCTCTCGTAGCGCGCGACGCCAAGGCGCTCCGACGTCGCCAACGACTTCATCAGGCCGTAGCTTGTCTCATTCGAACAACCCAATACGCGCACCTTGCCCGACCGAACCAGTTCGTCGAGCACTTCCATCGTCTCATCATAAGCAAGGCCATGGTCGGGCCAATGCGTCTGGTAAAGGTCGATATAATCGGTCTGTAAGCGGCGCAGGCTTTCTTCGACCGCGGTGATGATATTGTGGCGGTCAAGTGTGGTCATGCCGCCGCGCTTAGGCGATTTGAACCATGTGTGGCTGGGCCCCGAAACCTTGGTGGCCATGATGATGGCATCGCGGTTTTTACCCTTCATCCAGCGGCCAACAATATCTTCTGTCCGGCCAACCCATTTAATATCCGGCGGGACGGGATAGCCTTCGGCTGTGTCGAAAAAATTGATGCCGGCATCAAGGCATCGGTCGAGGATGCGGTGCGCCTCCGCTTCATCGGTTTGCGACCCGAAGGTCATGGTGCCCATGCAGATGTCAGAAACGTAAATGGCGCTTTTGCCTATGCGACGATGCTCCATATTATTCTCTCCCTAATATTGTCCGGCCGCGCCAACGACCAAAAATGCAAGCGCGGCCAGCAGCCCAGCCACGCGGTTTGAACGGAACTGGCCAAGCGCATTGCTGCCATCAGATTTCAGCGATGCGACTTGCATGCCCAAATGAAAGGCGACGGGAAGGAGCGCGACCAAGGCCTGCTTTTCGGGCCGGACACTCCAAATTGCCATGCCCCAGCCGAGCAGTGTCAAAATATAGAATGCCGCCACACCTGCTCGGACGTTGCCGCCAAGCCGCAAGGCGCTCGATTTAATCCCGACCAACGCATCGTCTTCGCGGTCCTGCATGGCATAGATGGTGTCATAGCCAACGACCCAGAATATCGTGCCGGCATAAAGCCAGAACATGGCAGCATTGGCCTCTCCGGTAATGGCGATCCAGCCGACCAATGCGCCCCAGCTAAACACCAGTCCGAGCCAAAGCTGCGGCCACCAGGTTATGCGCTTCATAAACGGATATGCCGCAACCAGAAGGATGCTGCCCAAGGCGGCAATCTGCGCCTCCCACCGGAGCTGAATGAGCACCAGCAGGCTAATCGCGCATAAGCCAAGCAGAAACGCCCATGCCGCCTGCACGCCAATATCGCCGCTGGGCAACGGCCGTGACGCCGTGCGCGCGACTTGCGCATCCAGATCGCGGTCCACGATATCATTATACACGCACCCCGCCCCGCGCATCACGATCGCGCCCAGCAGCATCCACAAAGCAAGGTCCCAGCGCTGGATAAGCCCACCCGATAGCGCCAGCCCGAATATACAGGGCCAAAACAACAGCCACCAACCAATGGGACGGTCCAATCGCGCCAAAAGGGCCAACGCGCGCAGCTTCACCGGCAGCAGTCCAATGATGCCGCTATGCTCGCTGTCGGGGACAAGATTCGATGTCATTGCATCGGCACTGCCAAAATTTATCCTGCGCGTCATCTGCGAAGTTGGCGCGGGTTCAGTTGGGAGATGACGGCAGCTCTATTTGCGGGTAGACGCGAGATATGCCCGCAACACCCGCCTGGCCCCCAAAATCGACACCCCGGTTGTTTGTGGAACAACCGCTGGCCGTGGGCGCGACCCTGAACATCGCTGGCAACAGCGCGCATTACCTCACAGGTGTCATGCGCCTGAAAGAGGGTGCGCCGGTAAAACTGTTTGACGATATTTCCGGTGAATATCTTGCGACGATAGCCCATCTGGGCAAACGCGACCTTGATCTCACAGTCGATGCCAAGTTGCGTGATCGTGAACTCAGCCCGGACCTATGGATATGTCAGGCGCTCGTTAAAAAGGATCGGTTTGACTGGATCGCCGAAAAAGCGTGTGAGCTTGGCATATCGCGCTTTGTGCCTGTGCTGACCGCGCGCTGCGTAGTGGATAAGGTCAAGGATGATCGCCTGCGCATGCATATGATTGAAGCCGCCGAGCAATGCGAGCGCACCGCGTTACCGCAGATTGTAACGCTCACCCGGATTGAGGCGCTATTGCAAAAATGGCCAGCCGAACGAACGCTCTATTTCTGCGATGAACGCGGTGGCGAACCGTTTCTGGACGCCATTACGGCCGGACCTGGCGCAGTGTTAATCGGGCCAGAAGGTGGCTTCACAGACAGCGAAAATGCGGCCATCCGTGCGCATCCCAACGCACGACCGGTATCGCTTGGCCCGCGCATATTGCGCGCCGACACCGCAGCGGTCACTGCTATTTCCGTTTGGATGGCCAAGAACGGCGATTGGTCGGCGTAGCTTATGCTGCGACTTACCCGTTCAATACTGTATGACATGAACCATGAATCTGCTGGCAATATAGCGGTGACATTTCTAAACGGCCGGCATGAGCACAAAAACAACTTCGGACCGTAAAGATCCCGTCATCGAAACCCGCGATCAATTGATCGCCGCGATTGCCAAGGGGGAAAAGCCCAAGGACCGTTGGCGCATAGGCACCGAGCATGAGAAATTTGTCTATAACCGCAGTGACCATCACGCGCCGTCTTATGACGAACCGGGCGGTATTCGCGATCTGCTAATGGCGATGACCGAGTTCGGTTGGGAGCCTGTGTACGAAAACGGCAAAGTTATCGCGATGAGCGGCAGCGACGGCGCGATAAGTCTTGAGCCTGCGGGCCAGCTTGAACTGTCAGGTGCGCCGCTTGAGAATCTGCACCAAACCTGCGCCGAGACCGGGCGGCATTTGCGGCAGGTGAAAGCCATCGGCGACAAGACCAACACCAGCTTTTTGGGCCTTGGACTTTGGCCGGACAAGACACGCGCCGAACTGCCCGTCATGCCCAAGGGCCGTTACGACATCATGCTGCGCCATATGCCACGCGTTGGCAGCATGGGCCTTGATATGATGCTGCGCACATGTACGATTCAGGTCAATCTTGATTATTCCAGCGAAGCCGACATGGCGCATAAGTTCCGCACGTCGCTTGCGCTGCAACCCTTGGCCACTGCCTTGTTTGCAAATTCGCCTTTCTTGGAAGGCAAGCCCAACGGGTTCCTGTCCTACCGCAGCCACATCTGGTCCGACACGGACCCACAGCGTACGGGCATGTTGCCGTTCGTGTTCGACGCCAATTTCGGCTATGAACAATATGTCGATTATATGCTGAAGGTGCCGATGTATTTCGTTTACCGCGACGGCAAATATATTGACGCGGCGGGCCTTGATTTCCGCGACTTCTTAAAGGGCGAGCTTTCGGTTCTGCCGGGGGAAAAACCCACGGTGAGCGACTGGGAAGACCATATGTCGACCGCTTTTCCCGAAGTGCGCCTGAAAAGCTTCTTGGAAATGCGCGGCGCCGATGGTGGCCCATGGAATCGCATTTGCGCGCTGCCTGCTTTCTGGGTCGGGCTGTTATATGATCAAGCTGCCCTTGACGCTGCATGGGACGAGGTAAAGCATTGGACCATGGAAGAGCGCGAAACGCTGCGCAGTGCAGTTCCAGCGCAAGGATTGAACGCAGCAATTCCTGGCGGTGGCAAGCTGCTGGATCTGGCTGGCCGCATATTGGAGATCTCATCTTCTGGCTTGGCTGCCCGCAACTGCCTGAACAGCAGCGGCGACAATGAAACCGGATATCTCGATCCATTGCGCGAAATCATCGCCAGCGGCAAAACCGTCGCTGAACAGCTGCTCGACAAATTTCATGGCGAATGGGGCGGTGATGTATCGCGCGTCTACGACGAAATGAGCTTCTAAGCGATTAGTATCGAAAGCAGACTTGCCCAGTTCGCATATCGGCGTTAAAGGCACCTCTCTTCGTAGAAATGCGAAGTGCAGGAGTTTAGCTCAGTTGGTAGAGCATCGGTCTCCAAAACCGAGGGCCGTGGGTTCGAGTCCCCCAACTCCTGCCATTTTCTTTTATCTTTACAGGTATTTATGGCCCATCACCTGCCTGATCGGCTTAACTAAACTCAATGCGCCTTGCGCTTCGTCACCTGATGGTAAACCAACACAATCACCGCGCCGATGGCAAGGCCGACGACTCCGCTCATCGCCGCATCGGCGACCCAGGCCAACGCGCCTTCATATAGGCCGAGAAACTCTGCTGGATGGATGCCAAAGCCGTGGACGATGATCTGCCCGCCTACCCACAGCATTGCGGCGGTGCCAATGGTCGACAGGGCGGCGAGCAATTTGGGCATGCCCTTTACAAGGGCGCGGCCAATGGCTTGCGACCCGGCGTCTTCGCGTCCCGCTAACTTCAATCCGATATCGTCCATTTTCACGATCAGGCCAACAACGCCATAGACCCCGATGGTGACAATGATGGCGACAAAGGCCAATGTCCCGGCCTCCAGCCATATCGATGTTTCGGCAAGGCCTTTCACTTCATTAAGGGCAATCGCCATGATTTCGGCGGACAGGATGAAATCGGTGCGCACCGCGCCCTTGACCATGGCGGTTTCATGTTCGCTGCTGGTCAGCTCTGCAAGTTCCTCGGCTAAGCTCACCTCTTCATGTGGGGCGATTTTTTCCCATACTTTCTCTGCGCCTTCGAAGCATAAATATGCCCCCCCCAGCATCAATATCGGGGTAATCGCCCAAGGCAGGAACAAGCTCAACAGCAACGCCACGGGCAATATGATCACCAGCTTGTTGAAAAACGACCCCTTGGCAATGCGCCAGATGATCGGCAATTCGCGGTCAGGGGTAAAGCCGGTGACATATTGCGGCGTCACCGCGGTATCGTCGATAACAACCCCCGCCGCCTTGCTCCCCGCTTTACCCGCTGCGGCGGCGACATCATCAACGGACGCCGCCGCAACTTTGGCAATGGTGGCGATATCATCGAGTAAAGCAGCAAGACCGGAGGGCATTTGGGGGGTTCCTTGGCAAGGGTAAGCGTAAGGGGATAACCAAAACCTGCGATAATTCAAGGCTGTTCCATATTGCTTATGTGGCCAATGCGCCTTCCCACACTCCCTTGCCTGCGTTTGTTTGGTATCTTGCGTTGCGGCGAATCCATCGCTACAGACCTAGTCTTTCCGAATTGGGAACCTATATCGCTCTCGA
Organism: uncultured Sphingomonadales bacterium; assembly: GCA_903821685.1. GTDB lineage: Bacteria > Pseudomonadota > Alphaproteobacteria > Sphingomonadales > Sphingomonadaceae > Sphingorhabdus_B > Sphingorhabdus_B communis. The sequence goes on from CAIJLW010000109.1 coordinate 50,287, forward strand.
CCCGCCGGTCGGAGCGCTGGCGGCTATCCTCGGGATCGAACAGGAAGAAACGATATGGCAAAGACAAGCCCCGGTGAATTCATCCGTCAAGTGCGGACTGAAATCGGTAAGGTGGTATGGCCGACAAGGCAGGAAACCGTGCAGACCGCAATCATGGTGTTGATCATGACCATCATCCTTGCCGTTTTCTTTTTGGGTGTCGACGCGGTATTTGCCGCAATCGTAAAGGGATTGCTCGCGCTCGCCGAAGGCTAAGCGCAGACCCTACAGAGAGTTTTGGGGAAAAGAATAGATATTATGGCACGCTGGTACATCATTCACGCTTATTCGGGCTTTGAAAACAAGGTCCGCGACCAGATTCTCTCTGAAGCAGAGCGCATTGGCCTCTCGCAATTGGTAGAGGCTGTCGAGGTTCCAACCGAACAGATCACGGAAGTGCGCCGCGGCAAGAAGATTAAGGCGGAGCGCAAATTCTTCCCTGGTTATGTTCTGGCAAAGCTGAACATGAACGATGATGTGTACCATTTGGTCAAGAACACGGCAAAGGTCACTGGCTTTCTAGGCGCGGGCAATAAGCCGCAGCCGATCACTGAAGCCGAAGCAGCACGCATCCTGAACACCAAGCAGGAACTCGATGCCGCGCCAAAGAAGCGCGTTTCGGTGGACTACGAAATTGGCGATCAGGTCAAGGTACTTGGCGGGCCATTTGCAAGCTTCAACGGCTTGGTAGAAGAGCTCGACTTCGACAAGAACCGTGTCAAGGTATCGGTCAGCATCTTTGGCCGTGCAACTCCAGTCGAGCTGGACTTTGAAGAAGTCGAATTGATGAAGTAATGTCCCTTTCCCTGCGAGGGAAAGGATACAGCAACCGGCGACCCGCCCAGCCACAGGCTTGGCTTGCTTTTCCGGCTCACTTCACCTATTTGCGCCCCTCCTTCGATGAGAATCGAGGGAACCCGTGCGGGAGGTTGTCGCCAAAGAGATTTGGACGCGACTGTTTGACCGCTTAATTTGATCCGCCTTTGCCCTTGCGGGCTTCGGCGGAGAAAGAATGAAAGGAGGCCACAGATGGCCAAGAAAATTGACGGCTATATCGGCCTGCAAGTACCTGCAGGTTCAGCCACACCATCCCCGCCAATCGGCCCAGCATTGGGTCAGCGCGGCGTGAATATCATGGAATTCTGCAAGCAATTCAATGCGGCGACCGCCGACTTGGAAAAAGGCACGCCAATTCCAACGAAGATCACAGTTTTTTCTGACAAAAGCTTTACCTTCGCCATGAAGTCACCGCCTGCGACCTATCTGATCAAGAAGGTTTTGGGCCTGAAGTCCGGTTCGAAAGAGCCAGGCAAGATCACCGCTGGAAAAATCACACGTGCGCAGCTTGAAGAAGTCGCAACCATCAAGATGGCCGACCTCAACGCGAACGATATGGACGCAGCAGTTAAAATCATCGCAGGCTCGGCGACCGCCATGGGCCTCGAAGTAGTGGAGGGCTGATCCGATGGCCAAGCTGACCAAAAAAGCAAAATCGCTCGCGCATCTCGATGCGGACAAATTGTACGGCGTTGATGAAGCGTTGAAGGCAATCAAGGAAATGGCGACTGCCAAATTCGACGAGACCATTGAAGTCGCGTTGAATCTGGGCGTTGACCCACGTCATGCTGACCAGATGGTCCGTGGCATGGTTTCGCTTCCAGCCGGCACCGGTAAAGACATGAAAGTCGCTGTGTTCGCACGTGGCGACAAGGCAACTGCGGCAACGGCCGCTGGTGCCGATAAGGTCGGCGCTGAAGACCTGATGGAAGACATGCTGGCTGGCAATCTCGATTATGACCGCGTTATTGCAACGCCGGACATGATGGGCATCGTTGGCCGCTTGGGTAAGACCTTGGGTCCAAAGGGCCTGATGCCAAACCCTAAGTTGGGCACAGTCACCATGGACGTCGCTGAAGCCGTTAAGGCGGCAAAGGCCGGTCAGGTTGAATTCCGCGTTGAAAAGCAGGGGATCATCCACAGCGGCATCGGCAAGAAGAGCTTCTCTGATTCCGACCTGCGCAAGAATTTCGACGCATTGGTTGATGCCGTCATCAAGAACAAACCAAGCGGTTCCAAGGGCAAATATGTCCGCCGCGTTGCGGTTAGCTCGTCAATGGGCCCAGGCCTTAAAATTGATCTGGCGGATGTCCCTGGCGCTTAAGGCGTTTCGGCAATGAACACATAAAGGGCTGGAGGGAAACCTCCGGCCCTTTTTCTTTGCGGCGCATGCCGTTTTCCAATACCCTTTGGTGATGCGATTTTCTTTCGTCTTTACTATGGCGCTGCTTCCAATAGCCGCCGTTGCAGCTGATCCGGTCCAGCCAAAAGCCGAAGAAGCTGTCAAATCGATCGCAGTTCCAATCAGGCATATCACCCCCGGGGTCGAAGTTTTGCTCTCCGACCGACTGGAGTCGCTCAAGGGAAAACGAGTCGCACTGTTGACCAACCAGACCGGCGTTGACCGCAAAGGCGTTAGCAACGTCGATCTGCTGCGCGCGCATCCCGCCATCAACCTTGTCGCGCTTTTTAGCCCCGAACATGGTGTGAGCGGCGCGGCGCAGGCGGGTGAGAAAGTGGCTTCGGGCATCGATCCCAAATCCGGCTTGCCCGTCCACAGTCTCTACGGTGAAACCAAAATGCCAACCGCCAAGATGATGCAAGGCATTGATATCGTGCTGGTCGATCTACAGGACGTCGGTACCCGTTTTTATACATATGCCTCCACGCTGCTATACATGCTGCGCGCCGCAGAGACATCGGGGTCCGAGGTGATCGTGCTGGATCGTCCCAATCCGCAAGGCGGTATGATGATAGAGGGGCCGGTGCTCGAACCTGCCTTTGCCTCTTTCGTCGGAAGCTATGCCGTGCCGGTACGTCACGGCATGACATTCGGCGAGCTAGCCCAGATGTTCGTCGGCGAGGATAGACTGCGCACGCGCCTGCGCGTTATTGCCATGCGCGGCTGGTCACGCGACTTAACGCCATATCTAGCTTGGGATTTGCCTTGGGTGCCGCCCTCGCCCAATATGCTGTCACCCCGAACAGCAGCAGTATATCCCGGCACGGCGTTGTTCGAGGGCACCAACATCTCCGAAGGACGGGGCAGTGAAAAACCTTTCGAATATATCGGCGGGCCTTTCATCGATGGCGCAGCACTGGCGGAACGATTGAATGCGATGGGGTTGCCCGGTGTCGATTTCAAGCCGGTTTCCTTTACACCGGATTTTTCCAAATATGCCGGACAGCACTGTCATGGCGTATGGGTCATCCCCACCAACAGTAAGACATTCCAGCCATTTCGCACCGGCATCGCTTTGGTGAAGACTGTCCACGACATGTACCCAGACAAGTTTGAATTCCGCCCCGGCGCTCCGAGCTTTTTCGACCAGCTGGCAGGAACCGACAGTGTCCGTAAAGGCATTTTGGACGGAAAATCAGTCAGCGATATCGAACGTCAATGGCAAGACGGACTTAACGCTTTTATGCAGGTACGGGCGCGGTATCTGATGTATCATTGATACTGCGACCTGCGCAGCACACACCAAAGGCGACCGCCGTTCCGATGCATAATTGCCATGGGAAGGCCAAAGCCTTCCACGCCGTTGGCAGACCAAGACTATCCACGACATAATGCTGCTGCACTAGGATTGTGACAAAGCCAGCCAGCAGAGCGGCAATCACCGACCATGTCGCCCCGCGCTTGGTAAACACCACAGTGCCATAGACTCCCAGCAAGCCCGAATATGCAAAGACCATGACGCCGAGCACAAATTCGAGCAATGGCGTGTCGCTGTAATGCTGCCAGTAGAAGCACAGTATCGACATCGCGAACAGCGCAAACGCGAGCAATAGCATCGCTATACGTCCAGCGTTGATATAATGCTGCTCGCTTGACGCTGCGCCACGCCGTTCCAGCCAAGGCCGGTAAAAATCATTCACGACCACCGCCGACATCGAGATGAGTCCGGAATTGATGGCCGCCGCTGCGATGACGCCTACGGTTACCAGCCCGCGCAAGCCGGGCGGGATTTCGGACAGGATGAAAGACATGAAGACCGTGATTTTTTCTCCTGCGAACGCGTTGGTTGCGCCGACGCTAACGCCCATCAGGTCGGGGCGGTTGTAGAAGATGTGGAGCAGCGATCCTATCGCCATGAATAAAGCCACCACAGGGATTGCCGCCCACATGCTCGCATAAAGCGCGCGTTTGCCTGATTGTGCGTTTTCGCATGCAAGGAAGCGCTGCGTCGTGTCCTGATCGAGCCCAGCATTGCCGATATTGAGCAACACCAAACCGGTCAGGATCGCCCAAACGGTAAACGGCTTGGTAAAGTCGAACGACCAGTCAAACAAACGGAGTTTGTCCATTCCACCCGGTCCATATTGAAGCGCTTCCCAGATTTCCGGAGCGGGTGCAGGAATTTTCACCAGCAAAAAGATGAGAACCAGCACCGCCCCGCCGAGATAGAGCACGACCTGCACAAGGTCGCTCCAGATAACGGCATTCAGCCCGCCGAACAGTGTGAAGGCAACCCCGAAAACGACGAGCACCGCCGACGCGATAATGATATGCTGGGGCTCGACATCCAAGAAGATGATCATCGAAACCGCAATAGCGGCAAGATACAGCCGCGCACCGCTCGCCAAGATTCGACCGACGAGATACATCCCCGCCGCTGCGCGTCTTGCAGTCGCGTCGAAACGTGTTTCCAACAATTCATATACCGTGGTTGCACCGATTGCGTAGAATCGCGGGATCAGGAAACGTGCGACGATAAAGGCAGCGATGATCGCGGCGAAGTTGCTTGTGAGATAGCTGTAATCGCCGCGATAGCTGTTATCGGGGGCGCCGAGAAATGTTGCCGCTGACTGCATCGTCGACAGGACGGACACCGCCACCAGCCAGACCGGCGCATGATGGCCGGCGAGAAAATAGTCATCCGCTGTTTTGGTCCGCCGTGTCGCTTGATAGCCGGCAAAAGCCAGCAATGCGACATAGGCCAACAATATGCCCCAGTCGTAAATGGTGAATGCTAATGGCATGAATGCTCCCCCAAGGTGCAGCCACTAGCGGAACATGCCTGTGTATTCAAATGCGCTACCGCGCCATATATGCATCCAGCGTTTCGTGGTAATGGCGTATGCGGCTTTCCTGATAGCGCGCCAATGTCA
>CAIJLW010000110.1 GCA_903821685.1 uncultured Sphingomonadales bacterium
CGCTCTCTTCCAAAAATGATGCCCCAAAAATGGCGTTCGAAATGGCCAAGGTAACTGCATCCAGCACCGCCTGCGCGCGGGCAATAGCCTGTTTTGATTTTACCCCCACGGGAGTGTCGGCTTGGACTGCATAGTCAAGGGTGTTGATTGTCGTTGAGAAGTGACCCGTTATTTTCACTGAGAAGTGACCCGGGTGGTTGTCATATCCCGCGTTGCGGGTTTTGGGTCAAGAGGTTGGTTTTTCCTTTCTGTTTTTGGGCGCTGCGGCACTGGCGCGGAAGCGGAAGCTGTCATTCCCGGTCTCAAGGATGTGGCAGTGGTGCGTAAGTCGATCGAGGAGGGCTGTGGTCATTTTGGCATCACCGAACACACCGCCCCATTCGCTGAACGATAGATTGGTGGTGATGATGACGCTGGTCTGCTCATAAAGCTTGGAGAGCAGATGGAACAGCAGCGCGCCGCCTGATGGACTGAACGGCAGATAGCCTAACTCGTCGAGAATGACGAGATCAAGGCGCAGCAGGCGCTCGGCAACCTGGCCAGCTTTATTCATAGCCTTTTCCTGTTCCAGCGCATTGACCAGATCAACCGTGGAGAAGAAGCGGACCTTTTTGCGGTGATGCTCAACAGCCTGCACGCCAAGCGCTGTAGCCATGTGGCTTTTGCCCGTCCCGGGACCGCCGATCAGTACGATATTGTCGGCACCGTCTATAAAATCTCCACGATGGAGTTGACGGATGAGGGCTTCATTCACCTCGCTGGCTGCAAAGTCGAACCCGGCCAGATCCTTGTAGGCCGGGAACCGGGCTGCCTTGATGTGGTAAGCGATGGATCTGACCTCGCGTTCGGTCATCTCCGCCTTGAGCAGCTGCGAGAGGATCGGCACAGCCGCTTCGAACGCAGGGGCACCCTGTTCGATCAGGTCGCTGACGGCGCCAGCCATGCCGTACATCTTGAGGCCGCGTAGCATGACCACGATCGCGGCGCTGGCGGGATCATGACGCATGACGCGCCTCCTTGTTCCGGAGGGCATCGTAGCGCCCGACATTGGCTAGAGGCTCGCGGGCAAGGCGCAAAGCCTGTGGTGCATCTATAGGGGTTGGCGGGATCGCTTTGCCATCGGTCAAACGATGCAGGATATTGAGAACATGGGTCTTGGTCGCCACCCCGGCATCAAGGGCAAGTTCGACCGCGCATAGCACTGCCTGCTCATCATGATGCAGCACAAGCGCCAGTATCTCGGCCATCTCCCTGTCGCCGCCAGGCCGCTTGAGGATCAGCCCCTGCAACTGCCGGAACGCTTGCGGCAGCTCGGTGAATGGTGCCCCGTTACGCAAGGCACCGGGCTTGCGTTGGATTACTGCCAGATAGTGGCGCCAGTCATACACCGTTTGGCCTGGCATATGGTGCGAGCGCTCAATAATCCGAACATGCTCGCACACGATCTGCCCTTCGGCAACAACAACGACCCGGTTCGGGTATATCCGCAGGCTCACCCGCTGGTTCGCAAACGATGCCGGCACGCTATAACGGTTACGGTCAAAGTTCACGAGGCAGGTCGGGGATACCCGCTTGCTGTGTTCGACAAAGCCGTCGAAGATACGGCCCTGCGGCATCAAGCTGGCGACTTCCTCGGCATGCACATCAGCCACGGCACCAGGCAGGCTACCGTGCTTGATACGCCCCCATTGCGCAATGCAATGTTCCTCCAGCCAGGCGTTCAGGGCATCGATATCGGGGAAGCTGGGCCCAGAGATACTAAGGGGCTGCCACAGCCGCCGCCGCGCATCCTGCACGTTCTTCTCGACCTGTCCTTTCTCCCACCCCGAGGCCGGGTTACAGAAGTCTGCTTCAAACAGGTAATGGCTTGCCATAGCGGCAAAGCGCGCATTGACCTGTCTGACTTTGCCCTGGCCAATGCGATCGACCGCCGTCCTCATATTATCAAAAATACCCCGCTGGGGAACACCGCCCAGCACCCTGAACGCCTCAGCAAGGGCGTCGAACAGCATCTCGTGGGTCTGAAGTGGATATGCCCGAACAATGAACGCCCGGCTGTGTGACAGCTTGGTATGCGCTACCTGCAACTTGGTCTGCCTGCCACCTATAATGGCCCAGTCTTCGCTCCAGTCGAACTGGAAGGCTTCACCCGCCGCAAACACCAAGGGCACAAAAGTGCCGCGTCCGCTGGTCTGCTGCTCGCGTTGGCGTTCAGCCTTCCAAGCGCGCACAAAGGCTGCAACCCGCTCGTAGGAACCGTCATAGCCTAATACCACAAGATCAGCGTGCATCTGCTTAGCTGTGCGCTTCTGCTTTCGCGACTTGCCAACCTCAATCCGCAGCCACCCCGACAGCTTCTCTGCAAACGGATCAAGCTTGCTCGGCCGAACAGAGACCCTGAATACCGGTTCTAACGTGTCTGCACGTAAATACTTGCGGATCGTGTTCCGCGACAATCCTGTCCGCCGTACAATCTCACGGATCGGCATCCCTTGCCGAAAACGCCAGCGACGTATCACACTCAATAAATCCATGTTGATCACTCCTCATCCCCCCAACCGGTCGGTCAGGGTGTGGTTCAAACATGGGTCAAATCTCAGTGAAAACTTATGCCCCTAACGGGTCACTTCTCAACGACAATCAACAGGCTTAGCTGTCGAAGCAGAACCCTTGAGACTCGTTTTTACCAAAATCCGAACATCCCTCTACGAATCCGAACATGATCCGAAGATGGTCTAAAATTGGATTTTGGAAAACGGCTATTTTCTAAACCGTTGATTTTCCTAGAAAAACTGGAGCGGGCGAAGGGATTCGAACCCTCGACCCCAACCTTGGCAAGTGACCGGTCTACAGCAATATATTGATATACAACAACAATTATGGACTTGTGCAAATCCGTTTATGTTACGTTTACAAAAACTAGCATTGCGACCCTAACAGAACCCGATTTTGCGGCGCAGAATTTTTGCCTGATTTTGGTTGGAAACTTTTCAGAGTTTCCTTGGCGATCTTAATGAAAGCAAGTCCCTACTAAACCCCGTTTTAAGAGGTGTAAAAAGGGGACCCGCTTTTGAGGTTACGCTTACGCGATTTGGGGATTGCTCATTTCTCATATATCTGTAAATCTGGATACATGGAATCAAATCAAGCAATCGCTGCTTTATCTGCACTCGCTCAATCCAGTCGCTTGGATGCTTTTCGCCTGTTGGTTCAAAACGAACCTGATGGTCTACCGGCAGGAGAAATTGCCAGATTGCTAGTCGCGCCTCAGAACACAGTTTCGACGCACTTAAGTATCCTGCAAAACGCGAACCTAGTGGTTTCCGAAAGACGGGGTCGCTCTATTATCTATCGTACGCAAATTTCGACCTTGCGAGAACTCATGCTGTTTCTCGCAAAAGACTGCTGTGGCGGTCACGAAACTCTTTGCGCTCCACTCGTCGCCGAACTCGCTTGCTGCTGAACTGGGGAATCTCATGTCCGAACGAATTTATAACGTGTTGTTCCTGTGTACGGGCAATTCTGCCCGTTCAATTCTTGCTGAATCCATCCTCAACCATGAGTTTGGCGATCGATTTAAGGGATACAGCGCTGGAAGTTATCCCAAGGGAGAGGTCCACCCCGTTGCCGTCGCCGTGCTGAACTCGCTCGGTCACGACACGTCTTATTTCCGATCAAAGAGTTGGGATGAGTTTTCAGGTTCTGACGCTCCCCAACTCGATTTCATCTTCACCGTTTGCGACAACGCATCGAAGGAGACGTGCCCTGTCTGGATAGGTCATCCGATGACAGCGCACTGGGGTATTGCCGACCCTGCTGCGGTCGAGGATAGCAAAGCAGAGCAACACGCTGCATTTCAGTCTGCCTATCGTATGATGCGTAATCGGATTTCCCTTTTCGCCAGTCTTCCTTTTGCTTCACTCGACGCAATGAGTCTTAAGAACCAACTTAATGAAATCGGGACACGCGAATATCCATCGGAGCAAAAAGCATGAGCAAAACCACACCTCGTCTGTCGTTCCTTGATCGATATCTGACCTTCTGGATTTTTGCGGCAATGGCGCTGGGAGTTGCACTTGGCGCTGCATTTCCTGCGCTTCCGCAATCGCTGGATGCGCTGTCGGTTGATGGGACCAACCTACCCATTGCGGTAGGTCTAATCCTGATGATGTACCCCCCTCTCGCGAAAGTAAAATATGAGCGTCTGGGGGAAGTGTTCCAGGATAAGCGTGTTCTCGCGCTTTCGTTGGTTCAAAACTGGTTGATCGGACCTGCATTGATGTTTGCCCTCGCGGTGATCTTCCTCCGCGATCAACCAGAATATATGACTGGCGTGATACTGATTGGACTTGCTCGGTGCATCGCAATGGTGCTCGTCTGGAACCAACTTGCTGGCGGTAGCAGTCAGTATGTGGCAGGTCTCGTCGCCTTCAACTCAGTCTTCCAAATTCTATTCTTTGCCCCTTTTGCGTGGTTCTATCTTACGTTCCTGCCGTCCGCATTTGGACTGGAAGCGCAGGTTGTTGACGTAAGTTTCTGGACCATTGCTCAGGCAGTTCTGACGTACCTTGGCATTCCCTTTGCTGCTGGATTTTTAACGCGAGCAATTCTCATTCGTCAGCGTGGCGAGGACTGGTTCGTGACAAATTTCCTGCCGAAAATAGGTCCGATTACGCTTATTGCCTTGTTATTCACGATCGTCGCCATGTTCAGTCTAAAGGGTAGCGACGTGCTCGCATTGCCATTGGATGCACTTCGCATCGCGGTGCCGCTGGGGATCTACTTCCTGATCATGTTCACTGTCAGTTTCTTCATGGGGAAGATAATTGACTTGGATTATCCGAGGACGGTCTCGCTGGCATTCACCGCAGCATCCAACAATTTCGAACTCGCGATTGCTGTTGCAATCTCCGCATTTGGTCTTGCCTCACCTATTGCGTTTGCAGCGGTGATCGGACCATTGGTTGAGGTTCCTGTGCTAGTTCTACTCGTTGGGATAGCGATTAGATTAGGTCGGCGCCACTTCGCGAACTCAATGTCTCACCAGGTCTGATTTGATGCGTCTTAGATCTTATTCGGACGAACCGTTGGCGTCGCCCGATTCCCATTTTTTGGCGGTGTTCCAGCAGAATCCATCAACGTCCCTCAAAAACGACTAAATCCGTTTATGATCCGTTTATAGGTTTTTTGGGGGAAACTCGAAAAGGACTATTTTGTAAGTCCTTGATTTTCCTAAGAAAACTGGAGCGGGCGAAGGGATTCGAACCCTCGACCCCAACCTTGGCAAGATTCGGCTCTATGAAATTTTGTTTTTAAATCAGCTTTTTATTCGACCTCTAGAAAATCCGAACACGATCCGAACATTTGCAACGCAATTTGCTCAGAGCGGTTTTTGTGCAATGCTGTGTCCGAAGCCGCCGTAGTTTGATCCTGGCGAGTTGGGTGTAATGTTGGGCAGTGTGAATCTTTCGATTTTGGCATGCAATTATCAAAGCGATCAGTCCGCTCCCAGCCCAATACCGACGATACAGACCAGCGTGGCCTTAGTAGACCGCTTCGAGCCGCCTTCGATCGAAGGAGCGCCAACAAAGTTCAAAAGTGATTAAATTGACCCGGCAACGGTAATTCGAGTGGCAAAGCATTAGCTCACCCGTTAACTGCGCCTCAAAGAATGAGACATCAGGATCGAAACGCACATGCAGGACGAAACACAGCGCATGAGTGAAGCACTATCGCCCGAAACGGCGCAACCCGTTATTGCCCAGTCACGCATCGGAACGCTGGAGACACCGTGCCTGATAATTGATGCCGAACGTATGGACCGCAACATTGCGCGCTTGCAAGATAGGCTCGCGGCCATGGGCGTACCGCTGCGTCCACATCTCAAGACAGCAAAGTCGATTGAAGTTGCGGTTCGAGCGATGCCTTCGCCGCAAGGCCCGGCGACAGTATCAACACTTAAGGAGGCCGAATTTTTTGCCACCACTGGGGTTCGCGACATAATTTATGCAGTTGGCATCACCCCGTGTAAACTTACAAAAGTGATTGAGCTGCGCCGAAGTGGTGTCGACCTTGCGGTTATTCTCGATACCGTTGAACAAGCAGAAGCGGTGGCGTTAGCGTCGCGCACCAGTGGTGAAGCTATCCCGGCATTGATTGAGATAGATTGCGATGGCCATCGTTCGGGTGTGCCCCCGCAGGATATAGAGCGCCTCGTATCTATAGGCCGGGCGCTTGTGCAGGGTGGGGAGCTAAGGGGAGTTCTGACCCATGCAGGCGGAAGTTATACCGCGCGAGGGGCTGATGCCTTGCGGCAAGCGGCTGAAGCAGAGCGCCTGAGTGTTGTCGGCGCTGCCGAGGCCCTTCGGAAAACTGGGTTACCATGTCCTGTCGTCAGCGTTGGGTCTACGCCTACTGCCCACCACGCCGCTGATCTTAAGGGCGTCACTGAGGTCCGCGCAGGCGTCTTCGTTTTTTTTGATCTCGTCATGGCCGGCATTGGTATTTGTGAGATCGATGATATCGCGGTTTCTGTGCTTGCGGCGGTTATTGGGCATCAACGCGAAAAGGGCTGGATTTTGATTGATGCCGGCTGGATGGCCATGTCTCAGGATCGTGGCACTTCAAAGCAGGATATCAACCAAGGCTATGGCGTTGTCTGCGACAGCTCCGGCGAGCCTTTTCATGATCTTATTCTGGCGGACGCTAATCAAGAACACGGCATTGTCACGCTTCGTCCGGGGTCAAGGAGTGTGCTTCCGGACCTTGCCATTGGCGACCGCGTTCGCATCTTGCCCAATCACGCCTGTGCAACAGGGGCTCAGCATCGCAGCTACCACGTCGTTCACGGCAAGTCTGATATCGTCACAAATGAATGGGAGCGTTTTGGCGGGTGGTAGAATGAACGTTAGTTATTGGATGTTTCAACTGCACATGGATGCAGTGCCAATCACATAAACCGGCCATGCCCCATCCAAGGCCGACTTAAATACTGGATTTCCATCATTTTTGGGCGGGTGTTCCAATCAGAACGCTGATAAAAAAACGAAAACGGCCACGCCAGCTTTGCGCCCACTTGTCAACATTAACGGCCAAATAAGAAGTGCCCAATAAAAGACAAATGCCTTTCGCTCTCTATTTGCCGGTCCCGCTCTCCGCTGACCGGGTGCCGGACCGAGCCGCCGCAGTCGGCACTAGCATGGCTTGGGCGCCTTGCCGGTTCTTTTTAGGCGTTTATAACCTATCTTGCATCGCCAATATCATTGCTGACCCCAGCCTCAAGGAGACTAATGAGTAATGCTGCTTGCGGCCCAAGATGCGGGTCCTTTGCAATCCAGTATTCTTCATTAGAATGCGA
>CAIJLW010000111.1 GCA_903821685.1 uncultured Sphingomonadales bacterium
AATATACTCACCCGCATAATCCTGTGGCTTCTTCGCGGCCTGCATGGTCAAATTGCCAAGGTCCCAGCCAGCGGTGCCGAAACCGGAGAACTCGTCGTTAGGCGACAAAAACGGGTGCGATTCACTATCGCCCTTAATCTGCGTGATTTCAGCCACGGGCTCGCGCGCCGCACGCCGCCGCGCATATTGCGCAGTCATCGGGCCGCCGTCCGGACCGACCAGTTCAAACATCAGGCCATTGGACAGGTTGCTGTTATGCGGGATCGCGAGCACTTTGCCGCCCGTGACCTTTTCATAATTGTCCATATAGTCCCACAATTGGCTCACAGGCGTATCGCCTTGGCCGGGATCATAGGGGAGCACTTTGTCGGTGCGGCTTTTGCCGTCACGGAACATGACAACGCGGTGCAAATTGTTACCACCGGGCATCAGCGTATATTCAAAGCCCATGAACGCCGTGAATTTGCCGGGCTCATTATAGCGTTCCACTAGCGCGCTATGACCTGTCCAAATATTGGTTGAAGTTTTGCGTTGTCTTTCCGGGTTCGTCAGCGCAGCGGGAAGGGTATTGCGGCCAGCACGGTCAATGAGCTCGCCGGTCACCAGCTGCATGCCCTCTGGCCCCTTGTGCATTTCGGTGTGCCAACGCTTCAGCGTTGGGTCGCGGATTAAAAATCCGGGGGAATCGTACAGAGCTTTGGTCGCGCCAAGGCCGCCAGAGTGATCCGCAATCACTAGAAAATCGAGTGGCCGCTCAAGCTTGGCTTTCAGCCCGCCCGTCGACGTGACTTCTTCACCGCGCGCAAAACGCAGCGCCTCTTCAGGGCCAAGCTTTACGCCAAAGCCAAAGGCATCGATGGAATTGGAGGTGTGGAGATGGGTGTCGCCCCAAAGCAGCGTGCTCGCCGGGCCAGAAGTGACTTCGCTGTCGGAGGATATCTGCGCCACGCGCGAATCGTCCATGACGCGTTTTTCATGATATTGCTGCCACCCGTAGGTTAGACCTGCCCCAACCGCGACTACCGCAACTGTGCTCAATATTATCTTGCGTATTCCAGCCATTTTTAACTCTCCCTGCATTAAAAATGCTCTGGAAAATCGCGTTGGTCAAGACGGCCTTGAATTCCGCTACGTTATAGGTTGCTTTATGCTCCAAATGAAGCCTGAAGGGCGGCTGTCGTCAATCTCGGCTAAGCCTATTTTCTGGTTTTCGGCACCCAATATCGACTCTGTGCGATAAGTGCCGAACACGCGGTCCCAAACCGTTAGGCCAAAACCAAAATTATGCTTCTGGTCATCAACTAAAGTGCTGTGGTGAACCAAATGCATGTCAGGCGTCACCAAAAATGCCCGCAACATGCGGTCAAGCTTGCGGGGCAAGCGAACGTTGCTGTGATTAAACAGCGCGTTGGCGTTTAGCCATAATTCAAACGCCAAAGCCACAAGCAACGGCACGCCAAGCAACGCGACAATTGCCGATTTAAAGAATGTAGACATAATCAGTTCGAATGGATGAAACCGCAGCGCGGTCGTCACATCCAGATCGCGATCGGCGTGGTGGACGGCATGTATGCGCCACAAAAATGAATAACGGTGCATGGCAAAATGCTGAAACCAAACCGCGAGATCAAGGAGGATAAAGGCAATTATTGCCTCAACCCAAAAAGGCAGCGCTACCAGATTCAACACGCCGAAATGATGCGTGCTCGCCCAATGCGCCGCGACGCCGACGACCACCAAAAACGACAGCAGTCGTCCAACAACGGCATTGGTGGCAAAGAACAACGCGTGTGTCCGCCATCTTGGGCTGCGCCCGAGCACCAACTTACGGCGCGGCCAGACAATCTCGGCGCCCGCCAGCAGCACAAGCAATAAGGCGGGGATGGCGATTGCATATATGCCAAACCCCGCCGTGATCATGTGCGTTATACGTCCGTTTTTTCGAGGAAGGGATAGTCGGTATATCCTTCGCCGTCGGGCGTATACCAAGTTTTGAAGTTATCCGGCGTCAGTTCCGCGCCAACGCGCAACCGCTCCACAAGGTCCGGGTTGCTGATATAGGCACGGCCAAAGCTGATAGCGTCTGCAAGGCCTGAGGCGAGATCTGCATCTGCCATCTCCTTGGTATATTCTTGGTTGAGCACCAACGGCCCTTTAAACACTTTGCGGATTTCCGGTGAGATGCGGGGTACGTCGGTTTTTCCGAAACTGCCGTGGGGCTTCAGGTCGCGCAGCTCAAGGAAGGCAATGCCGATGTCCTGCAATGCCGCAGCAGCGGCGGTGAACAAAGCAACAGGATTGCTGTCGTCTGCGCCTTGCGTTTCGCCATTGGGAGATAAACGCACAGATGTCCGTTCCGAACCAACGGTATCGACAACAGCTTGCGTTACTTCGCGCAACAGGCGGATGCGGTTTTCGATTGCGCCGCCATAATTATCGGAACGGAAATTGGTGTTGTCGCGCAGGAACTGGTCAATCAGATAGCCATTGGCTGCGTGAATTTGCACACCGTCAAACCCAGCTGCCATCGCGTTTTTAGCAGCGTGGACATAATCCGCAACAATGCGCGGGAATTCGGAGATATCAAGCGCGCGGGCCTCGGTATAATCCTTTTTGCCTTGTGGCGTATGGGCCAGGCCCGGGGCAGTGGTGGCTGAAGACGACACCGGTTGCGCGCCGCCCAAGAAATCAGGGTGCACCAGGCGGCCCATGTGCCACATTTGCAGGATGATCCGACCGCCCGCGTCGTGCACGGCTTTCGTCACTGGCTTCCAAGCCTCGACCTGCGCATCCGACCAAATACCGGGCGCTGATGGCCAGCCGAGCCCTTCTTGGCTGATGCCGGTGGCTTCAGAGATAATGAGGCCGGCGCTGCTGCGCTGGCTGTAATATTCGGCCTTAAGGTCGGTCAGAGGCACATGCTCACCTTCGCTGCGTCCGCGTGTCAGCGGGGCCATGAGTATTCGGTTAGGCGCCGAGATGGCACCGAGTTGAATCGGGTCGAACAAAGTTGCAGTCACGGGATTTCCTGTCATTAAGGCGTTTCTTAGTCACCAAGATGTGGATGAAAGTTGCAAATTGCAACGGGGATTTATGCAGCAAAAGTTTTTTCAACAGCAAAAACCAAGTTTGCTTGCCTTTGTTGCATTGCTTGCCGGCAATATCTCGATTGCCTTTGGGCCGCTACTTGTGCGCTTTGCCGACAGTGGGCCGATTGCAACGGGGTTCTGGCGATTGGCCCTCGCAACGCCGTTTTTACTGGCTGTCGGCTATCGATTCGGTTTCCGTATGTCGACGGTTAGTCGTTCGACATTATGGCTAATAATCGTCGCGGGTGTGTTTTTCGGTGTAGACATTGTCCTGTGGCATATCGGTATTTTTCAGACGAAAATGGCCAATGCGACAATTTTTGCCAATTGCGCCAGCCTGTTGCTGGTGGTTTATGGTGTGATTGGCGCGCGCAAAATGCCGTCCAGATGGGAAGGCGCTGCCATTCTTTTTGCGTTTCTTGGCGCGGCGTTGCTGATGGGGCAAAGCCTTGAATTGTCGCCACGTCATTTCACTGGCGACCTCCTGTCGCTTGGGGCGGGGCTTACTTACACCGTCTATTTGGTATCGATGATCAAAGTGCGCCAAAACACCGAAAGCTGGGGCGCACTTGGAATGGCAAGCGCCTTTGCGGCCGTTGTGCTTCTTGCGTGCGCCCTTTTCGCCGGTGAGCAGATCATCCCTACGGAATGGTGGCCCGTCGTTTTGCTTGCCTTTACCTCGCAATTTTTCGGCCAAGGTTGCCTGACCTATGCGCTGCCGCATTTTAGCCCTTTGGTGATTGGCTTAGCCCTGTTGCTTCAGCCGGCCTTGTCGGCGGCTGCCGGATGGCTGGCCTTTGGTGAGACGCTTACGGCGATGGACTTTACGGGTAGCGCGCTTGTTATGCTCGCCTTGGTGCTGGTGCGAAAGCAATAGCCCTTTTCTTGCGGGCAGCGAACGCGTACATAGACAACATGCCAGAACATGCTCTCCCTGCCGACCCGACGCTTGACGAAGTTCGCGCTGCCCTTGCCCCCGTCATCGGCCGTCACGCCGGTTTTGATGGTTGGTCCGATGCCGCCGTTCATGCGGCGGCGTATGATATGAGCATTGACCGCGACGTCGCTATGCTGGCTTTCAACGGCAAAGCGATCGACATGATCGATGCCTGGATTGAAGGCGTTGACTTGGAGCTCGCCCGCCGCTTGCCAGCCGACAAATTGGGGGCGATGAAAATTCGCGACCGCATTACTGCTTTGCTGGCGACTCGGCTGGAGATCATGGCGCCCGATCGGGAATCGCTCCGCCGCGCCCTTGCAATCATGGCGATGCCCCAGAATTTAGCTAGGTCCGCAAAAATGGGCTGGCGTTCGGCGGATCGCATGTGGCGTTTGGCGGGGGATGCCGCAACGGACCTCAACCATTATACCAAGCGCATGACCTTGTCCGCGGTCTACGCCAGCACATTGAGCGTTTTTGTGAATGATGACAGCGACAATTTTGCAGATACCCGCGCGTTTCTCGACCGGCGGATCGACAATGTGATGCAGATTGAAAAGGTGAAATATCAGGCCAAACAGCGCACGGAATTCACGCCAAGCCTGTCGCGATTTATTGGCCGGTTGCGCTATCCTGCAAAGTGAGATGAATCTCTATTGATGTTATTGCGAATCGGTTGCAAATAGCGCGTGTGCAACTTGATCACCTCCCACTCAACCGCATGGCGGTCATTCGGACCATCCATTGGGATGATTTGCCTGATCAGGAAGGGCATCGTTTGCGTTCACTCGGCTTTGAACCCGGCGTAGCTATTGAGGCATTGCACAAGGGCATATTGATGTGGCGCGATCCACTGGCGGTGCGTGTCGGCCGGATGACTGTTGCCTTGCGCACCAACGTGGCCGCCGCAATTGATTGCGAGTTATCGGCATGACCGAGATGCCGCCGCTGGTGGCCTTGGTCGGTAATCCCAATGCGGGGAAAAGCGCATTGTTTAACGCGCTAACCGGCGCGCGACAGAAAATTGCCAATTATCCAGGCGTAACGGTTGAGCGTAAATCGGGGCGCGCCCCTTTTGCCGATGGGCGTCCGGTCGAGATGATCGATTTGCCCGGCGCCTATAGCTTGAGTCCCGACAGCCTCGACGAAGCCGTCACGCGCG
This sequence comes from uncultured Sphingomonadales bacterium, assembly GCA_903821685.1. Taxonomy (GTDB): domain Bacteria; phylum Pseudomonadota; class Alphaproteobacteria; order Sphingomonadales; family Sphingomonadaceae; genus Sphingorhabdus_B; species Sphingorhabdus_B communis. Next base: position 5,192 of record CAIJLW010000111.1, read on the forward strand.
ACGTGGTCTTAGGCAATTTGCAAGGCCATCGCCGACCCGATGCGCTGGTCATCGTGCTCGACGCGGGCAATCTCGACAATCATCTGCGCTTTGCGCTTGAACTGATTGCGCAAGGCCTACCGACGGTGGTCGCATTGAACATGATCGATTTGGCCGAGCGGGACGGGCTTCAACTGGATTCGCAAAAGCTGGCGCGCGCGCTTGGCGTGCCCGTCATTGAAACGGTTGCTGTGCGTCGCCGCGGGCTTGAGCCCTTGATGATGCAGTTGGAGGAAGCGCTCCATAATCCCCGTCCGGTGATAGAGCCGGTTGCTGCATCCATCGGCGCACAGAATCAGCGCGCCCGCGACATCGCACGGGCGGTCATCATCAGCGAAACCGCTGGTCGCCAATGGACACGCAGGCTCGATGCCGTGCTGCTGCATCCGGTCGGGGGCGTGGTCATCTTGCTCGCGTTGTTGTTCCTGATGTTTCAGGCGGTCTATGGCTGGTCCGAAGCGCCGATTGGTTGGATCGAAAGTGCCTTCGCCTTGCTGAGTGACGGCATAAAAAATGCTATGCCTGACGGACTTATGCGGTCGTTCCTCACCGATGGGGTCATCGCTGGCGTTGGTTCGGTCATCGTCTTCTTGCCGCAGATTCTGATACTTTTTCTGTTCATATTATTGCTTGAGGCATCGGGCTATATGACGCGCGCGGCCTTTGTCATGGACCGGTTGATGGCGGCGGTCGGGCTTTCGGGACATAGCTTTATTCCTTTGCTGTCGTCATTCGCGTGCGCGATTCCTGGCATCATGGCGACGCGGACGATCATGGATCAAAAGGAACGGCTGGCGACTATTCTTATTGCGCCATTGATGACCTGTTCGGCGCGCCTGCCCGTCTACACTGTTATCATCGGCGCGTTCATTCCGGCTACCAATATTGGTCCGGGTATTGGCTTACAAGGGCTTGTCCTGTTCGGACTTTATATCGCGGGCATATTGGGTGCGATGCTTGCGGCATCCGTCATCCAACGCTTTGTCACGCAAAGCCGGACGAGCAGTTTCCTGATTGAAATGCCGCGTTATCAATGGCCACGGGTTAGCGATATTGCGCTTAACCTGTGGCAGCGCGCATGGGTGTTTCTGCGCCGTGCAGGGACGATTATTTTTGCCGCAACAATCATTTTATGGGCGCTTCTAAGCTTTCCCAAAGCGCCCCAAGGCAGCAACGTATCGCAGGTCGAATATTCTGTTGCGGGGCGTATTGCCGATGGCCTTGAACCCATTGTCCGGCCAATTGGTTTCAACCACGACATTGCGTTGGCGTTGATTCCGGCAATGGCAGCGCGTGAGGTTGCGGTTTCGGCATTGGCAACCGTCTATGCTATTGATGCGGCCGATGACGACGCCGCGGCAACAAGCCTTGGTCCAAAGCTTGCGGCGGACTGGTCGCTTGCAACCGCGCTTGCCTTTCTTGCCTGGTTTGTGTTTGCGCCGCAGTGCATCTCCACAATTGCCGTCACACGGCGCGAAACCAATGGCTGGAAATGGCCCATCTTCATGGTCACGTATCTTTTTGCATTGGCATATGCCGCAGCAGGGATAACATATTGGACAGCGCGCTCCTTCGGCTTATAGCGGGTCAACGAAAACTTTTGCATGTAAGGGCAGCAACATGGCGGGAAGCGTCAATAAAGTCATCATCGTCGGCAATTTGGGCGCGGACCCTGAGGTCAAATCCTTCCAGAATGGCGGACGTATCTGCAATTTGCGGATCGCGACCTCCGAAGATTGGAAAGACCGCACAACGGGCGAGAAAAAAGAGCGTACCGAATGGCACTCTGTCGTGCTCAATTCAGATGGCCTTGTCGGCGTGGCCGAACGCTTCTTAAAAAAAGGCAGCAAGGTGTATATCGAAGGCCAATTGCGCACGCGCAAATGGCAGGATGCTTCGGGCAATGACCGATATACGACCGAAGTTTCGGTTGCTGGTTTTGATGGCAAGCTTGTGATGCTCGACGGTCCCAAGGGTGGATCAGGCGGCGGCGATAGCTGGTCCGGCGGAGGATCATCAGGTGGCGGCTCTTCGGGCGGCGGTAACAATTGGGGTGCTGGCGGTGCCGGCGGCGCTGGTGGATCATCTGGCTTTGGTGGCGGTGATTTCGACAATGATCTCGACGACGACGTACCGTTTTGATCGCTAATTACGGGGTAATATTGACGGCAGATTGAGCAGGGACCAACATGAAAAAAGCGATATTGGTCCTTGTTCTGCTAAGCGCGATTGCAGCCTATTTCATTTTTGATCTCGGGCAGTTTCTCAGCCTCGAAAACTTTAAAGCAAGCCAAGCGGACATTGTCGCGGCCAAAGACGCGAACCCTATTCTCTACATTACAGGATTCTTCATCCTGTACGTTGCGGTGACCGGGCTATCGATTCCTGGCGCGGCTATCATGAGCCTTGTTGCCGGTGCACTGTTTGGCGTCGTGGTTGGTACGATCATTGTTTCCTTTGCCTCTACGATTGGCGCAACTTTGGCCTTTCTAAGTGCGCGCTTCGTCTTGCGTGATTGGGTGCAGGGGAAATTTGGCACGCGTTTGCGCGTGATCGACGACGGGCTACAAAAGGACGGCGCGTTTTATGTGTTCACACTGCGCCTCATTCCTGTGTTCCCGTTTTTTGTCATCAACCTGTTGATGGGCTTAACGCGCATTAAAACGCCAACGTTTTTCTGGGTCAGCCAATTGGGAATGTTGCCGGCAACAATCGTGTTTGTGAACGCGGGCACGCAGATCAGCAGGATTGAAAGCCCCGCTGGTTTATTGTCCCCGGCCCTTATTGCATCCTTCGCCGCGCTTGCGTTTTTCCCATGGGCGGCAAAGGGCATTGTCGCCTTATTGAAGCGTGGCCGTGCCTGAACGCGCGCAAAAGCCCAAGCGGTTTGACCGCAACCTCATTGTCATTGGTGCTGGCTCGGCAGGCTTGGTCTCCGCATATATCGCCGCAATGGTGAAAGCCAAAGTGACTTTAATAGAAGCGCATGAAATGGGCGGCGATTGCCTGAATACCGGATGCGTTCCATCCAAGGCGCTCATTAAAAGCGCGAAGGTCGCACATCAGATTGCCGACGCAGCGCGCTTTGGCATTGATGTGGGCGCGCCCCGTATCGACTTTCCGGCAGTCATGCGCCGCGTGCGCGATGTTATCACAACCATCGAACCACATGACAGCGTTGAACGCTTCACGGGCCTTGGGGTCGACTGTGTGAAGGGCTATGCGCGGTTCCTTGACCCTTGGACGGTGGAGATTGACGGCGAACGACAGTTGACGGCCAAGTCTTTTATCATCGCCACAGGCGCAGCGCCGCTTATCCCGCCGCTACCCGGTGTAGAAGACAGCGGCTATCTCACCAGTGAAACATTGTGGGATGCAATGGCGACGCGGGCAGCTGCGCCGGACCGGCTGGTCATCTTGGGTGGCGGACCAATTGGATGCGAGCTTGCGCAGGCATTCCAGCGGCTGGGATCGAACGTGACCATCGTCGAAATGGCGGACCGCCTGCTGTTGAAGGAAGATGCCGATGCCGCCGCCTTGGTGACGGCGCGTCTGGAATCAGAGGGCGTTTCTATCCGCACCAAGCATCGCGCGTTGCGGTTTGAAACGGGCAAGACGCTGGTCGTTGCAGGGCCAGAGGGCGAGGCCGCACTCGCTTATGATGACATCATCATCGCGGTCGGGCGCAAGCCGCGCGTCTCTGGTTTCGGCCTAGAAGAACTGGGGCTGGCCATTGACGGTCGGTTGGAAAACGACGTGTTTTTGCGCACCAGCATGCCGCATATCCTGTGCGCTGGCGATGTTGCGGGGCGTCAGCAGCTCACCCATGGCGGCAGTCATGAAGCCTGGTATGCCAGCGTCAACGCACTTGCCCGACCATTTAAAAAATACCGGACCGATTACCGCGTCCTGCCGCGGGTAACCTATACAGAGCCCGAACTGGCAACGGTTGGCCTCACCCAAGCTGAAGCGGGAGAGCAGGGCGCATCCTTTGATGTCACGCGTTATGACCTCGATGATCTCGACCGCGCGATTGCGGAGAGTGAGGCGCATGGTTTTGTCAAAATCCTGACCGCAAAGGGCAGTGACCGGATCTTGGGCGCGACCATCATCGGCCAGAATGCCGGCGAAATTCTCGCCGAAGTCACCTTTGCGATGAAGCACAATATGGGCTTGCGCAAAATCCTCCAGACCATTCATCCTTATCCCACATGGGCCGAAGCGAACAAATATGCCGCCGGACAATTTGGCCTCGCGCGTAAGCCTGTGGCATTATTGAAATGGGCGGAACGCTGGTTCCGGTGGCAGCGCGGTTAGCGGAAGCTTTTTGCCGCAAGGACCATGCGCTGCACTGCGGTTAAGAGGCAAAGTGCCGCAAAGACTGTGGCCAGCGTCGGAAAAAATGTCGGGAATAGGCAGAAGAGGAGGAAGAAAGCGATAGTCTCCCCGCCCTCCATCAATCCAGTCGAATAGATAAACGCCTTCGGTCCATGTGTGCCGCCATCGGAGGGTCGCCGCGCGGCAATGGCGGCGAAGGCCAGGAAGCTGACGGCGGTTAATGTGAAGCTTGCGACCAGAATTAAGGCTGGCATTTGGTTTGCGGGGCCGATCCATGCGAACGCCACGGGCACCGAGAGGTAGAATACATAATCGCACAGTATATCGAGATAGCCACCCAATTCGGTCGGCCCGTTGATGCGCGCAATCGCGCCATCCAGTCCGTCGAAAATCCGGTTCAGCACGATGAACACCAATGCTGCTGCGAAATGCGATTGGGTGATACAAACAGCAGCGCCAAGCCCAAACCCCGCCCCGCTGATCGTCAATGCGTTCGCCGAAATGCGTGCGCCTGCGGCCCATGCTGCAACGCGGATGAGCAACGGATCTACCAACCGGCGCAGCGCCACATCAAACATGGCGCGCGCCCCTCATTTTTTCGCCAATAAGTCTTTAAGGCCTGCCAAAGCGCCTGTCGGAACAACATCTTCCTCGCTTTTCACCCCAGCGGCTTTGAGCATTTTCTCTGCCTCTGGGCTGCGCGGATAGGGGTTGAGTGACAGGCCAAGTGATTGGGCAACGGCTTCGCCCAGATCAATGGTCTGGCCATCATGAAACATCGTGTCACAATCCTCTGGCGCAAGCTCAAGCTCGACCTCGCCATTTACAATAGGCTCTGGAACGAAACGGATATGGACTGGCTCATCCAGTCGGGCTGGAACAGGGTCATGCGAAGCAATACAGAATTGCGCGAGATCTGCGGTGAAGCGGCCCGTGGCCACAACCCCTTCGGCATCATGCGCTAAAGATATCTCCGCCTTCAGCGAATCCAGCGCAGCAAGGTCAAAACGCGCCATCAGACCAGCACGCGCATCTTCATCGGCGGACAACTGAATATTCCGACTGTGGTTGCCAACTTCCGAAAGCTTGATGACATGGCTGAACTCGTTGCTCGTCACCATTTGGCGTCGCCTTCGACAATCATATCGGGCAATTGTGCGCCAAGCGCCCGCTCGACATCAAGCAGACCCCGATGTGTGTGGGCAAGTGCCTCCGGTGATGGCGCAACGCTGCGGTAAATGTTGCGGACAATGATATCATCAAGCAGATTATTGTCTGCCAGAGCATTGCGCAGTGCGCCAAGTCTGCCGCCGACCGCACTCATGATCTGGCCAATATGTTTTCCGACAATCATGTCCCCAATGCCCACCTCTCGCAACTGCCCGTCCATGTCATCCACGAATACCTCCGTCAGCCGCGCCATGTCCAAGGCATAGGCCTTGCTCTCCTCAAGCCGCAACAGCACAAGCGACAATATCGTTGCCACCATGTCGAACCGGCCATCAAGGCTGTCGGGCACCTGCCCCTCAACATACCAATGCGGTGCGCGGGCCTTAGCCACGATCTGGTTATACAATGGGACAAGTTTCAACTTGGGGTCGGGTTGCCCGTTACCGAACAGTCTTTTCAAAAATGTCATAACGGCGCTTTCATCCTTACTCATCCGGCATTCATCTGGGATTGCATATTGATATTGCGCCTTAAGGATGCAATGGCAAAGGCCCAAGTTTAGTGGATAAACGGAGAAGTCTATGCGCGCGTCGCAAATTGTTACTCTTGCAACAGTGATTGCTGCTTTATCCCTGTCTTCGGGGTGCACCCGCTTAAAGTCCCATCAAGGATATATTGGCGACCAAACGTTGCTGAGCTCGGTTCAGCCAGGTGTCGACAATAAGGAATCGGTTCAGGCATCACTTGGCCGGCCGACATTTGTCGGCCAGTTCGACCAGAATGATTGGTATTATTATTCACGCGACGCCAAGCAATTGGCATTTTCGCAGCCCGTGGCGGAAAATCAATATGTGCTCAAGGTCCGTTTCGACCAAGCGGGCAATGTTGCGTCGGTGTCGCAAACCGGCAAAGAACTGATTTCCAAAATCAGCCCCGAGGGCGATAAGACCCCAACACTTGGCCGCGACACGAGCTTCTTCGAAGAAATCTTCGGCAATATCGGAGCTGTCGGCGCCGGTGGTGGTCAAGGCGCAACGCCCAATAGCCCGAATTAGAAACATTCCTGACCGACATCAAATCGGCATTCTGAGGCCATTTGTTTTCTGTAGCGGAACTTCGGTTTGCTAGCGAGCTACTCCGTAACCCCCGCTGCTGCCAACACTGCAAGCGTCACAAGGTCGCTTGTGCTGGATGCCATGGTCGCGACTTGCACTTGGCGCTCCATACCCAGCAGCATCGGGCCAATGACCTGATCCCCGCCCAATTCGCGCAGTAGCTTTGCCGAAAGATTTGCCGACTGAAGCCCGGGCATGACCAGAACATTCGCCGGGCCGGATAATCGGCAGAACGGATAATTCTTCATCACTGCGGGGTTTAAGGCAACGTCAGGCGGCATATCGCCTTCATATTCAAAATCGGGTCGGCGCACGTCCAACAATGCAACGGCGTCGCGTATATTGTTGAGCCATGTTCCGGCAGGATTGCCAAAGGTAGAGAATGATAAGAACGCCACGCGCGGTACATGGCCCATGCGGCGGGCGACAGCTGCAGTCTTTTCGGCGATGTGCGCCAATTCTTCTGCACTTGGGCGTTCGTTCACTGTTGTATCGGCAATAAACACCGTGTGCGTTTTGCCGACCATGACGTGAATGCCAAAGGGCACCGCATCCTTTTTCGGATCAAGCACGCGGCGCAGTTCGCGCAATGTCTGGCCAAAGGTGCGGGTAACGCCCGTGATCATGGCATCAGCCTGATCCATTTGCAGCAGAAGCGCGCCAAAGATGTTGCGGTCGCGGTTGACCATCCGCTGAATATCGCGTCGCAGATAACCACGGCGCTGAAGCCGGTTGTACAATCGGTCGACCATTTTATCGACCAGCGGACTTTGGGCGCTGTTATGGATTTCATAGTCGTCCGGATTCGCGCCGAGCCCGATCAGCTTTTCGGTGACGCGCGCGTCACGGCCAATCAATACCGGAACGCCATAGCCATCCTGTTTGAACTGGACGGCAGCGCGCAATACCACATCTTCTTCAGCTTCAGCGAAAATCACGCGCTTGGGTTTTGCGCGCGCGGCTTGATACACCTGCGTCAGCGCCGACGTGGTCGGGTTTTGCCGTGCACGCAGGCTAGCGCGATAGGCGTCCATATCTGCGATAGGCTTTTGCGCCACGCCCGAATCCATCGCAGCCTTAGCAACTGCGGAGGCGACAATTTCCATCAAACGCGGATCGAATGGTGATGGGATGATGTAATCCCGGCCGAATTTGTGCATCAGCCCGCCATAAGCCGCCGCCACTTCTTCCGGCACAGTCTCGCGCGCCAATTGCGCCAAGGCATGCGATGCTGCAATCTTCATCGGCTCGTTAATGGTCGTTGCCCGCACATCCAACGCGCCGCGGAACAGGAAAGGAAAGCACAGGACATTGTTGACCTGATTGGGGAAATCCGACCTGCCGGTCGCGATAATCGCATCAGGCCGTGCGGCGCGCGCAACTGGCGGCGAGATTTCGGGGTCGGGGTTTGCCATGGCAAAGATGATCGGCTGATCCGCCATGGTCTTCAACATGTCGGCGCTTAAGGAATTGGCAGCGGAAAGCCCCAAAAATACGTCAGCGCCGACGATGGCTTCGGCCAAGCTACGCGCAGTGGTCTTTGCGGCATGCGCGGACTTCCATTGGTCCATGCCCTCAATGCGGCCTTGATAGATGACACCTTTTCGGTCGCACATGATGACATTGTCGTGTGGCACGCCCATGCTCTTGATGAGCTCGGTACAGGAAATGGCCGCAGCGCCAGCGCCATTGCATACAACTTTAATGTCTTTGAGCGACTTGCCGGTGAGCGCGCATGCGTTAATCAATCCAGCGGCTGCGATAATCGCGGTGCCATGTTGGTCATCGTGAAAGACCGGGATGTTCATCCGCTCTTTCAAAGTCTGTTCAATGATGAAGCAATCGGGCGCGGCAATATCTTCCAGATTGATGCCGCCAAAAGTAGGCTCAAGCAATTCAACCGCGTCAATGAAGCGCTGCGCATCTTCGGTGTCTACTTCGATGTCGATAGAATCGACATCCGCGAAGCGTTTGAAAAGAACTGCCTTACCCTCCATGACAGGCTTTGATGCCAAAGCCCCCAGATTACCCATGCCAAGGATCGCGGTTCCGTTCGAGATTACTGCAACCAAATTGCCTTTGGCGGTGTAATCATACGCTGCGGCCGGATTATCATAAATGGCCTGCACGGGCACCGCGACGCCTGGCGAATAGGCAAGCGACAAGTCGCGTTGCGTTGCCATGGGCTTGGTCGCCACAATTTCGATTTTCCCGGGGCGACCTTGCGAATGGAAATCTAACGCTTCCTGGGGGGTGATTTGGACATCGCTATCGCTCGTTTCTCTCATTCTGGACCCCTAACGAATTTTCAACTTTATCAACCCCTAACGCGCTACTAACGGCAGGGCAAGCATTGCCCTGCTCGTCGGGCTTCGCTAACGCATAGCATATGGCGGAGGAAAACACACCGACACCGATGATGGTGCAATATTTGGCCTTGAAGGCCAAAGCGGGGGATTGCCTGCTGTTTTACCGCATGGGTGATTTTTTCGAACTGTTCTTTGATGATGCACGGGCAGCGGCAGCGACGCTGGATATCGCCTTGACCGCGCGTGGCGAGCATGATGGTACGCCGATCCCGATGTGTGGTGTGCCCGTGCATGCCGCCGAAGGCTATTTGGCGCGGTTGATCAAAGCGGGGCATCGCGTAGCGATTGCCGAGCAGACCGAAAGTCCGGAAGCAGCCAAGGCGCGGGGTGGAAAGACATTGGTCACCCGCGACATTGTGCGTTTTGTGACCGCGGGCACGCTGACTGAGGACAGTCTGCTGGATAGCTGGGCGTCGAACATGCTTGTTGCAGTTGCGCAGGTCGGGGAATTTTTCGGACTTGCGGCGGCGGATATTTCAACTGGTTATTTCGAACTATTAACGGTGACGGGCGGATCGCTTGAGGCAGAGTTGGCGCGCCTTTCTGCCAGCGAGCTGGTTGTTCCGGAAGGCCTTCCTCAATCGCCGCTGGACGCCATCATCCGGCCACGCGCAGATTTTGAAAGCACCCTTGGTGGCGATTTGCTGAGGCAGCACTTCGCGCTGACTACGCTTGATTCCATTGGGCCCGTGACACGCGCAGAGCAGGCGGCTGCGGGGGGACTGATTTCCTATCTCGCGCATGCCGGACAGGGCAAAATGCCTTTCTTAAAGTTGCCAGTCCGCCGCGAGGTGCACGAACATCTTCTGATTGATCAAGCAACGCGCGACAGCCTTGAGATCAACAGCGCAAGTAAAGGCGGTCGCGCGGGGTCCTTATTGGCCGAGGTTGATCGCACAATTACAGGCGCGGGTGCGCGGCAGCTGGCTTCCGATCTTGCCGCGCCATTGATGGATAAGGCAAAGATCGACGCGCGGCTATCGCTGGTGCAATGGTTTCACGATGCGCCGCTTACGCGCGATGCCGTCCGTGCAGCCTTGCGCCAATTGCCTGATATTGCCCGCGCGCTTGGGCGTGTGGTTGCCGGGCGCGGAAGCCCAAGGGACTTGGGACAAATCCGCGACGGCCTTGATGCGGCCCGTGTGTTGCGCGAACGGCTGGGGGGCATGGCAGACCGGCCGGAGCTGCTGGATCATCTTTTGCCCGCACTGGATGGCCATGGGCATATGGTGGATCTCCTCGTCCGTGCTCTGGTGACGTCACCGCCTACAGATACCACGCAAGGTGGCTATATCGCCGAGGGCTATGATGCTGCGTTGGACGTGTTGCGTGTTGCGGGTCGCGACGGGCGGCAAGCCATTGCGCAGCTGGAGGCGCGTTATCGCGATGCCACGGGTGTAGCGGCGCTGAAAATCCGGCACAATGCG
>CAIJLW010000112.1 GCA_903821685.1 uncultured Sphingomonadales bacterium
CTGCACCGGAGCATCGCGGTCGAACCCCATGAGGAAGACGCCATCCGAACTGAGCTGGAGCGCCTCGTCATCTAAAAACACATTGCGTGTGTTTTTGGGTGCGCGGGCAGTGACTAGACCGCCTTGGACCGGCGGGCCGGATATCCAGAAATCGGCAGTGGGTGATTGTGGTGTGGCTGTTAAGCCAGCCGCAGTGGTCAGAAACCCCGCCGCTGCAAGCAATGCCAGCAAGGCGCAACGCGTGCGTCCCAAGCTTAGCCCTTGGCCAAAGCGGCGCGGGCAGATGCCTCTGCGCTCACATAAGGCTCCTGCTTGACTACGCTCCAATAGCGCAATTCCTCCAATGGAATGGCTTGGCCAGTAACAGCGCACACGACATGGTCACCAGCGGTGAGCATACGAAAACTATTAGCCATATAATGCAGGCGCGCGACTTTGTTTGTAGGTGACATCAGCATGTTCCTATTATGGCGTATCGATGCGCAATGGGCAATGCGCGCCTTCAACCGTCGAACAGACTGCCCTGATTAATTGCCGGCTTAACGGATTTCGGCGGCGCTGGGCGGGAGGCAGCGGCGCCATGGACCAGTCCGCCAACTTCACCATCGACGAATCGCAAGGTGACTTCGCCTGCCTTCAACGCGGCGTCACGCGTCATGATGGTTTTGCCGTCTGCGTCGGTCACCCGCGCGAACCCGCGCTTTAGCGGCGCTTCGGGGTGCAGGCTGCCCGCCAGCCTGGTAAGTGCATCTAACCTTTGCTGCCCTTGCTCCACACGGCGGTTCAATAAGCGTGGGTGAAGCATCATGGCTGGCGCTGAATAGGCAATCTCGGCTTTGCCGACACGGGTGCGGAGCGATTGACGCAAACGTTCGGCAAGATCGTCGGTGCGTTGTTGATGCGGAGCGGCAAGGTCTGACAGCTTTGGCATGAGCCGGCGTTGTGCCTCAAGCCGTTCTGCGGCCAAGTCCACACGCTTGCGGACGGTATTCGACATGCGCAGCCCGAACTGCCCAACGCGCTGTAGCAAGTCGCTGCGGACAGGAACCGCGATTTCTGCTGCAGCTGTTGGCGTCGGCGCGCGCAAATCCGCTGCAAAGTCGCACAGGGTTGTATCGGTTTCATGCCCGACTGCCGAGATAATCGGTATCGTGCAATCGGCTACCGCGCGCACCACCGCTTCGTCATTGAAGGCCCAAAGATCCTCTATCGAGCCACCTCCACGCGCGACGATCACCAGATCGGGACGGGTCGCCGGGCCATCTTGTGGCATTGCGGAAAACCCGCGCACGGCACACGCAATTTGGGCAGCCGACCCTTCGCCCTGCACCAATACGGGCCAGACAATAACATGGGTGGGGAAACGATCCGCCAACCTGTGCAAAATGTCGCGGATGACTGCGCCAGTGGGCGATGTGACGACACCGATGGTGCGCGGCAAGGACGGCAGCTTCTTCTTACGTTCCGGCGCAAATAGCCCTTCTGCCGCGAGACGCGCTTTCAGCTTTTCAAATAAAAGCATCATCGCACCTTCGCCGGCCACCTCCAGGCTGTCGACGACGATTTGATAATTTGAACGCCCCGCATAGGTGGTAAGCTTGCCGATGGCGACAACTTCAAGCCCATCCTCGGGTGCGAACGGCAGGCGTGCTGCGCCGCCTTTCCACATCACCGCGTCGAGCCGCGCATTGTCGTCTTTTAGGCAAAAATAGATATGTCCGGAAGCCGCGCGCTTAAAGCCTGAAATTTCGCCGCGCACGCGGACATGGCTGAACCTGTCCTCAACGGTGCGCTTGAGTGCAAGCGATAGTTCGGACACGCTCATCGCCTGGGCATTGTCGCCGGGGCGCTCCTCGGCTAACAGGCGAGCGACTTGCGGGTCGGCAGTTTCAAAGGGGTCATTTGCGGACATGAATATCTTGCTCATTGGTTCGGGCGGTCGCGAACATGCGCTGGCGTGGAAGCTCGCGCAATCGCCAAATTGCGATACACTCTTTGCGGCGCCGGGCAATCCCGGCATCGCGCAAGAGGCTGAACTGGTAGATCTCAACATCGCCGATCACGCGGCTGTCATCGCGTTCTGCGCTGGGCACGCTATCGGCTTGGTCGTAGTCGGGCCTGAGGCACCTTTGGTCAGCGGTCTGGGCGATAGCTTGGGTGACGCCGGTATTCCCGTGTTTGGCCCCAATCAGAAGGCGGCGCAGCTGGAGGGGTCGAAGGGCTTCACCAAGGATATGTGCGCGGCGGCCGGAATCCCGACCGCTGGCTACGCCCGCCATGATAGCAAGGCATCGGCGCTGAAGGGGCTGGACGCATTTGACGCGCCTTATGTGATTAAGGCAGACGGCTTGGCAGCGGGCAAAGGCGTCATCATCGCCGAAACGCGTGCCGAGGCCGAGGCCGCCATTGATGATATGTTCGGCGGCGGTTTCGGGGATGCGGGCGCGTCGGTCGTAATTGAAGAATTTATGACGGGTGAAGAAGCAAGCTTCTTTGCTTTGACCGACGGCCGCGATGTTGTTGCCTTTGGTTCAGCGCAGGATCACAAGCGCGTGGGAGATGGTGACACCGGGCCCAATACGGGTGGCATGGGGGCGTATTCGCCCGCTGTTGTTCTTACCGAGGCATTGCAGGCGCAGGTGATGGAGCGCATCATCAGGCCGACCGTCGCCTACATGGCTGCCCACGATATGCCCTATTCCGGTGTGCTGTTTGCGGGCCTTATGCTGACCGAAGAAGGCCCCAAGCTCATTGAATATAATGCCCGCTTTGGTGACCCCGAATGCCAGGTTTTGATGACGCGTTTTGAAGGAGATCTTGCTGCATTGATGCTCGCTGTTGCCACAGGAACGCTGGCGCATGCAGAACGCCCGCTGTTTTCGCACCAAGCCGCGTTGACCATTGTTATGGCGGCCAATGGATATCCCGCGGCACCAGAAAAAGGCGGCGCCGTCGGGCTGGCGGAGGTTTCAGGCGCCATGGTCTTTCATGCGGGAACCGCCGAAATCAATGGTCAACTGGTGGCTATAGGAGGCCGCGTGCTTAATGTTACCGCGACAGGCGCCAATGTAACCGAAGCGCAAGCAGCGGCTTATGCCGCGGTTGACTGCATCGATTTTCCAGGTGGCTTTTGCCGCAAAGATATTGGCTGGCGAGAGGTCGCGCGTGAGGCGGTGTTGGGCACGCTATGAACGGCAAACTTTTCTGTTACGGATTAACACTTTCACGCGAGCATGAATTTGCTTAGTTAACTGCTATATTTTGGGATCCTTCGGGGAGAAATACATTGTCCAACAATTTAATCATCATCATCGGTGCGGTTCTGATCGTTGCTATATTGTTATGGTGGCTACTGCCGCTGGGCGGCGCGAAGAAGACAACGGACAGCGCACCTAAAGACATTGCGCAGCCCCTTGCCGCTGTAGTTAAGGCCGACGTGCCAGCGTCGAAGACGGCCAAGGCTCCGGTGAAGACCGCAGCCACGAAAAAAGCAGCCGCGCCCAAAGCCGCTGCGCCAAAAGCTGCGGCCAAGCCTGTTGCTCAAAAGGCAAAAGCCGAAAAAGCGCCCAAGGTTAAAGTAGAAAAAGCAAAAGCCGAAAAAGCACCTAAAGCAAAGGCCGAGAAGGTAAAAAAAGCCAAGGCGGAGAGCGCACCCAAGGCCAAAGCAGAAAAGGCAAAAGCGCAACCCGCGCCCAAGGCAAAGGCGGCCAAGCCTGCTCCAGTATCATCGATCCCTGAGAATCTTGAGCTGATCAAGGGCCTGGGCCCCAAGGTCAATACTCTACTCAAGGGTCTCGGCGTAACCAGCTTTGCGCAGGTTGCCAGCTGGACCGCCGCCGACGTGTCTGAAATCGATGCCCAGCTGGGCGCCTTTGCCGGCCGGATCACACGGGACAATTGGATCGACCAAGCCCAATTACTTGCGGCTGGCGATGTTGTCGGTTTCGAGCAAAAATATGGCGCACTGGGAACGGGCGCGAAGGGCTAAGCCAATTTATTTTTGATGCGTGTTGGCCGCGGCTGAAGGTCGCCGCAACAATTGGCGTAATGTCCATTCAGCGAGCCAGTGAAGCAGGATGCGCAAAACGTGCATTCATAGCTGCAGATCATCGCATCTTTGCCTCCTTATCGCCCGACCCGCTGCAAGCCCGTGCCGTGCATTTTGAGCCATTGATCGGCAGCCTTCCGGTTTCCGTCATACAGGGTATCAAGCCACGCGTAGAATTGGGCACTGTGGTTCATATGGCGAATATGCGCGACCTCATGCGCAATGACCGAACGACGCACAGAAACAGGTGCCATGATTAAGCGCCAACTTAGGGAAATTGTGCCTCGACTCGAACAACTGCCCCAGCGGCTGCGTGGATCGCCAAGCGACAAGCGCGGGACAGGGTCGTTTGCCTTGGCGCAATAATATGCGATTTCCTCTGTATAAACCCTACGGGCTTCGGCCCTTAGCCAGCGCAAGATCCGCGCTTCGACCGACGATTCGGGGCCGCCCAGAAGAAGTCTTCCCTCCGCACACTTTACGCTCCGAGGCCATTCTTCGCGCCATTCGATGACATAGCCTTCGCCCTCAAAAGCAATTTCACTGCCAGGGGCAATCGGCGCTGCCTCGGCAACGCTGTTGAGACGGGTGGCAATCCATTCGCGCTTTTTTGCAACAAAATCGAGTGCCACATTGGTGGGCGTATAGGGCGGCATAGTTATGCGAATTTCGCGTTTGACCGCGTCGGCTCGCATGGAAATGCGTTTGGCGCGGTTGTTGCGATGGATGCGCACGGGTACGCGCTCGCCTTCGATATTTACCTCGGGATCAGAGAGGCTGTTCGACAATATGGTTTTCAAGCGGTCCAGCATGCAATTCCGATATTGCCCTACCTTTGACTGACATGCCAGCGTCATGAACTGTCTCGCGGCTACCGCTGATCAAATAATGCCATTCGGGCAATGGCTGGCCTGCCGCTCGCAGCACATAGGCGCAGGTAGACGGCAGCCATACATAATCGTCAATCTTATTGGCCGTGAGCCTGAGGCAATCCAGCACAATCGCCTTGCGCCCACGATAATCCGCACATTGGCAGGTCTTTAGGTCAAGCAATTTGCACGCGACATTGGTGGGATAAATGCGGCCAGTGTCCTCATCTTCCACCTTGTTCAGGCAGCATTTGCCACATCCGTCGCACAAGGCCTCCCATTGCGCGCGATCCAGGCTTTCGATCGGGGCCTCCCAAAAAGGCGCGTTGGTCACACTAACGGACCCATTTGGCGAGTTCCGCCTCCACCAAATCCGGTGCGCCTTCATTGACATCAGTGTTCGGGACATCGGCCGGCATCAGCGCCAATGGCTCACCTTTAGGGCCCATCAGATACGGCGTCTGGCTATGGCTCATCAGGTAATTTTCGGGCGAGGAGCCTTCAACACGGCCTGAGTAAATGGCGAATTTCTTGGCAACTTCGGCAATTTCCGCCCCGGTGCCAGTCAGGCCAATAGCACGCGGATGAAAGGCACTTACAAATTGCTTCAGAACCGCGCTCGTGTCGCGCCTAGGATCGACGGTGATGAAAATCGGCTGAATCTTTGCGCCAAGTTCGGGGTTCTTTTCCTCGTAGGCTTTGAGGCCAACCATTAGATTCTGCATATCGGGCGTGCAGATGTCCGGGCAATTGGTGTAGCCGAAATAGACAATGCGATACGAACCATCAAACTCCTTGAAGCTACGTTTTTTGCCATTCTGGTCGGTCAGTAGAAAATCGCCACCAATTTTCGCCCCTGCCAGCGGGGCCGCGCTGAGTGGTTGTTGGGACGGCGCAGGGTCGCAAGCCGACATAGAAAGGAGCGCCAAGAGCGCGAAAAGTGGAGTTTTGTTCATAGCGGGGCCAGACATGGTCTGCTAAAGGCAAGTTATCAAGCATATTGGATGTGAAAATGGCGCAGATTCTGTTGAAAAAGACTTTTTTTCTCAGCCTTACGGCTGGGCTTATCGTGCCTGCTGCTTTTGGCGTAGTCGCGCCTGCCGCGTACGCGCAGTTTTCGGACAGTTATAATTTCTTAAAAGCCGTCAAAGATCGCAAGGGGGAGGAGGCGGAAAAGTTTCTTTCCGAGCCTGGCAGTGTCATCATCAACACCCGTGACGGCAGCACCGGCGAAACAGCTCTGCACATCGTCATCCAGCGCCGCGATTCCACTTGGCTTGGCTATCTGTTGCAGAAAGGCGCAAACCCCAATCTCGCGGATAAAAAGGGCACCACGCCTTTGATGTTGGCTACGCAATTGGGGTATGTGGATGGCATCGATTGGCTTGTCCGTAAAAAAGCAGTGGTCGACCAAACAAACCGTTCGGGCGAAACTGCGCTTATCCTTGCGGTGCAACTGCGCAATTCAGAGGCCGTCCGCGCATTGTTAAAGGCAGGGGCAAACCCAGACAAAACTGACAGCCGTGCAGGATATTCGGCACGTGATTATGCCAAGCAGGATGGGCGTGCTTCGGCCATTGCCGCAATCATTGAAAGTAACGGCAAGGCCGATGCTGCGGCAACGACAAAACCGACTGAGTTGGATTTTTCAGGCATCGCATCGCCAAAATAGCCGGTTTGCGAAGCTTGGGCTTGGCGTGATTAGCCCGGTACAAACGTCATCGCGACGCCATTCATGCAATATCGCTTACCTGTGGGTTTGGGGCCATCGTCAAACACATGACCAAGATGTCCGCCGCAGCGTGCGCAATGCACTTCAGTGCGTGGGATAACGATTTTATAGTCTGTCCGTGTGCCTACCCCGCCAGCTAGTGGCGCATAAAAGCTAGGCCAGCCAGTTCCGCTTTCAAACTTTGTGGAGGATGAAAATAGCCGGGTCTGGCATCCGGCGCAGACAAAATTGCCCTTGCGCTTTTCGCTGTTCAGCGGGCTAGTAAATGGGCGCTCGGTGTCTTCTTGGCGCAACACGCGGTAAGCAGCTGGAGACAGGCGCTTCTTCCACTCCGTGTCGCTGAAGGTGACAGCAAAGCGTGCCTTCGCCGTTGCGTCCTTACCACAACCGAAGACAAACGCAGCCGCGCCAACGCTCGCGAGGGACAGAAATCTACGTTTGCTCAGCTTCATGACATGTTCCTTGATAAGCTCTGCCTGTAACTATGCCGCAGAGGCCGAAAAGGTTCCCTATCAATAACGCGACAGTTCCACATCCATCTTGCGATAGCCATGTACGAAGCATCCCGAGACACGC
>CAIJLW010000113.1 GCA_903821685.1 uncultured Sphingomonadales bacterium
CCTCGAACGGAATGCCAAGCATTGTCATCAGCACCCAAGGCCGCAAGCTCCAGCTTGAATAATTGCGGTTTGCGGTGATGAGTGTGTATTGCATATCCCTTAGCCTTTCTAATGCTGCCGCAGGCTCCGGCCAGTCACTGCGTTTTTGTGTCCAGTTCCAACCAGCGGGAATCCGTGCGTTGATTATAACTGTCGAGCACCGCAAACGGAATACGGAACGGTGTGCCCCAATTGCTGTTCCACATCGCGACGACGCCCGTGCGGGTAGCGGGATCAAAGATCAATGTCGCGCGATAGCCATCAACGGCGCCTGAGTGACCGAACAACCGATGCCCATCATAATCGAAGCTGCGCCAGCCAAGGCCATATTTGGCTTTTGAATTCGCCTGTCGCAATGCGCCGCCATAGATTGGCGCGGTGTTTACGCGCGGCGATTGGGCAATACGCAACACCGATTCAGGCAAGACATCCGGACGCTCGCCCATTGCCGCCAGAAGCCAGCGCGAGAAATCGACGATATTGCTTTCCGCGCCTGCGGCCGCTGGCACACGCCAATAGCTGTCGTTCAATGAGCGGACCGTTCGGCCATTGTGCGGGCGGGCCCAATCTTTCGCGCCCGTCAACCCGGACATGCCATAATTGGCGCTTTTCATACCTAGCGGTAAAAAGAGACGTTCGCTTACCGCATTCGGGTATGATCGCTGTGCCGCCTGCGCCAAAATTTCGCTGGCGGCATCAAAAGCGATGTTTTGGTAGCTATGACACGACCCTGGCTCGCACTGCAGCGGCGCGCTGACCAGGTCGCTCCGCAGCACACGGGGGTCGCCTCCGTCCTCAAGCCGCTCGTCAAAGGCGTTTTTGGTGAGCCCAGTTTGCTGCGACAGCAATTGTTCAAAACTTAACCGTGCTTCTGCGCCTTCGGGCAAACGCAGCGAGGTGTTCCATCGCGCGACTGGCCGCTCCAGATCAACCAAGCCTTCGTTTGACAAGGTCGCGGCCAACATACCAGCCACGGTTTTTGACACCGATGCCCACCGAAACACCGTATCCAATGTCACCGGCACATTGGTATTCCGGTCGACCACGCCATAGCCACGGACGAAACGCAGCTCCCCATCCTCGACGATAGCTACGGCAAGACCAGCCATTTCTGACCGCTGCGCCATAGCGGCAAATTGCTGATCAAGCTTCGCGTAATCGATCCGTCCGTGCCATTCATTGGGCTGGTCGGGCTGGTTGGCATTGGTCTTTATGAATTTGCGCAATATAGCAACGACCTGACTGTCATCAGGCGCGGAGCGCGTGGCATATAGGCCAGTTAGCCCCAACAATGCGGCCACGATCAAGGCTGATACAGTCCGCTGCATTTTCGTAATTAGACTGCAACCTCAAAATGCGCTGTTGTTTTTGCCTTAATGTCATCGACCGAAACGCCCGGTGCGACTTCAATCAGCTTGAACGCCGATGTGTCCGACCGCTGAAACACGGCGAGATCTGTGATAATCATATCAACGACATTCTTGCCTGTTAACGGCAAAGTGCAGGCGGGAATGAATTTCGGCGACCCATCCTTGGCATTATGCTCCATGACCACGATGATCTTCTTCACGCCCGCCACCAAGTCCATGGCCCCACCCATGCCCTTAATCATCTTGCCCGGGATCATCCAGTTGGCGATGTCGCCATTTTGCGCGACTTCCATCGCGCCCAATACGGTCAGGTCGATATGCCCGCCGCGGATCATCGCAAAGCTGGCGGCACTGTCGAAATAGGCCGTCTGCGGCAACTCGCTAATGGTCTGTTTGCCTGCATTGATAAGGTCGGCATCTTCTTCGCCGGCAAAGGGGAAGGGCCCAATGCCCAACATGCCGTTTTCGGACTGTAGCGTTACTTCAACGCCCGGCGGGATATGGTTTGCCACAAGGGTCGGAATGCCAATGCCAAGGTTTACATAATATCCGTCGCGCAGTTCCTGTGCGGCGCGCGCGGCCATGTCGTCACGGGTCCAGCTCATAGCGAAGCCTCCCTTTCACGCACGGTCCTGAACTCGATCTTTTTGTCATAAGGCGCGCCGACGATCATGCGCTGCACATAAACGCCCGGCAAATGGATGCAGTCCGGGTCAAGGCTTCCCACGGGCACAATCTCCTCCACTTCGACCACGCAGATTTTGCCGCAGGTCGCGGCCGGCAGATTGAAATTACGCGCCGTTTTGCGGAAGACGAGGTTCCCACTTTCATCGGCCTTCCATGCCTTGATGATGGAAAGGTCCGCAAATATCCCGCGTTCGAGAATATATTCCTCGCCGCCAAACTCTTTCACTTCCTTGCCTTCGGCAACCAAAGTGCCAACGCCGGTCTTTGTATAAAAGCCGGGGATGCCCGCACCGCCTGCACGCATACGCTCAGCCAATGTGCCTTGGGGGCAGAATTCAACTTCAAGCTCACCAGCAAGATACTGCCGCTCAAACTCTTTGTTCTCGCCAACATAAGAGGAGATCATTTTCTTGACCTGCTTGGTGCGAAGCAGCGTGCCAATACCTTCATTGTCGATGCCGGCATTGTTCGAAACAAATGTCAGGCCAGTGACCCCGCTGTCGCGCACAGCATCCAACAAACGTTCTGGCAGGCCACAAAGGCCAAAGCCGCCGCTCGCGATAAGAATGTCGTTTTTCAATATGCCGTCGAGCGCCGATTTTGCGTCGGGGAAGAGTTTTTTAGTCATGAAACGCTCCAGATGCTGGGAGAGACGGAGTGCCTGTGGCCTAGACGCCTAAAGGCGTGAAGGTCAACGCCAATAGCGCGCCCAAATCGTTTAAAGCCTGAACCCCGCTGGTGACTTTGATCGCTGCCATTCCCATCGCCGCAGCCGGTTTGCAGTTAATGCCAAGGTCATCAAGGTAGATGCATTGTGATGGCTTAACTTCCAAAGCCGCACACATCATGGCATAAATGCGCGGGTCGGGTTTGCGCACGCCGGCCTTGCTCGATTCAATGATGTGGTCGAACCTATCCATAACGGCGGAGATTGCGGCGGCTTTCTCGTCACTCATCGCCATGCCAGCACCTTTTCCGGACGGCACATTGTTGGTGATGCAGCCAAGCCCAAAACCCTTGGACTTAAGCATATCAAGCGCGGCCACCATGTCGGGTCGGATGTCCCCCGATAGGCAGGCGATAACCGAAGCCCCGTCAAGTTCATGCCCCAAAGCGCGCGCTTCAGCGGCAAACAAAGTGTCGAATTCAGCCGCGCTGCACTCCGCCCGCTCGAACTTCGCCCAGGCATTATCGTCAGGGTTGCGGGCATTTACGCTGCGGACGAGATCCTTGGGCAAGCCATTTTTCGCCTCCATGCGGTTAAAGGCCTCAAATGGCGAAGACGTGATAACCCCGCCAAAATCGAAGATTACAGTATTGAAGGTCATGTTTTTCCTTAGGCGACCGTTGTGCCGAACAACGCCCCAATAGCAGCCGTCGCCGCCATCGCAATCGCCCCCCAGAAGGTTACGCGCAGCACGGCCCGACCGATGGGGGCGCCGCCTGCTTTTGCGCCAACTGCGCCAAGGACGGCAAGAAACAAAAGGGCAGTGATCGACACAGTCCAACTGAGATAGGCGGCAGGAGACAGCGGGACCATCGCAAGCGGCAAAGACGCACCAATCGTGAACGCAGCGGCCGAGGCCAATGCGGCTTGCACTGGCCGCGCGGCAGTATGCGCTGCCATGCCAAGCTCGTCACGCAAATGCGTGGCCAGCGCATCATGCTCCGTTAACTTGTCGGCCACCTGCTCCGCCAGCGCCCGGTTGAGGCCCCGTAGCTCGTAAATGCCGATAAGCTCTTCACGTTCCTTGTCTGGAATCGTTGCCAGCTCATTCTCTTCGCGCGCACGATCCGCGCTTTCGGAATCCGCCTGCGAGCTGACCGACACATATTCGCCAGCCGCCATCGACATTGCGCCAGCAACCAGCCCCGCAATTCCCGTAAGCAGGATTGTTGCAGGCGCAGATTGCGCGGCGGCGACACCTACAATCAGGCTTGCGGTCGATACTATGCCGTCATTGGCGCCAAGAACCGACGCGCGCAGCCAGCCGATGCGGTTAATGAGATGCGCTTCCTTGTGCCGTCGCATACCCCGATTTCCAGTTCTAATATTGCAGCTTAAGCCCCGGCCGCGCCCAACGGGTTTTCACGAGACGCCCGCTGCCCGACAGGCAAATATAAGCGTCCATCATATCACCGCCGCCCCACGCAATGTTGGTGGTGAATATATCATCGGTCGCGACAAATTCGACCAACTCCCCATCGGACGAAATAACGCTAATACCGCATTCGCCGATAGTGGCGACGCAAATATTGCCGCTGGCCTCCACCCCGAGGCTGTCGAAGAATTTATATCCAGCCGGGCGGTATAACGGAATACCGGGGCCGCCAGGGCCCACATCCCCGGCGACCTTGCCAGGCGCAGTGATGTTGAACTTCATCAGGCGGCAGGTATAGGTTTCTGCAGCATATAATGTCTTACCATCGGGGGACAGGCCAACGCCATTGGGATTGTTGGATGGGAAGATCACTTCTTCCAAATAGCTACCGTCTGCTTTTGCATAAAAGATGCCCACAACGTCATGGCTGCGTTTGGCGTAATCAATCTTGCCGTGGTCGGTGAACCAGAAGCCGCCATGCGCATCAAACACGATATCGTTCGGGCCACGCAGGCTGCAACCATGGTCGCCGGACTTATAAAGTATCTCGACCTCACCGGTGTCGATATCGATCCGTTCAATCCGCCCACCTGAATAATCCTGCGCAATGCCATGCGGCGCAAGAAAGCCATTGGCTTCCATATACTCAAACCCGCCGTTGTTGCAGCAATATAGCTTACCATCCGGGCCAATCGCCAAGCCATTTGGTCCTCCGCCAGGCTTTGCAATGACTGTCTTGCTTCCGTCGGCGTGCACGCGGGTGATTTGTCCTTCGGCGATTTCCACCAGAATGACGCTGCCGTCGGGCATGACTACCGGTCCTTCAGGGAAGCGAAGGCCGTCTGCGACCAATTCAAACTCTGCCATATTTTCTCTCTCCTTAGCGTGCGGCAACGGCGCACCTTTGTTAATCAACATAACCCGTTAGGCAGGTTCCCGCGCCGGCACTGCCCGATCTGCTTCACCAAGTTCTGCCTGCATGTAGACGCTGTCAAGCCAGCGGCCGAACTTTCGACCAACGGACCGCATTCGTCCGGACTGCGTAAAACCCAACTTACTGTGCAGTTTTACCGAAGCAGGTTCCGCCCCGCCTATGACGGCAACCATCTGACGGAAGCCGCATTGCGTTGCCTGCACCATCAATGCGCGCAACAACTTTGCACCCACACCCTGCCCCACAAAATCCGGATCAACATAGATGGAATCTTCGCAGGTAAAGCCATAAGCTGGCCTGTCACGAAAGGCCGTAGCATAGGCATATCCCAATATCCTGTTATCGCGTTCGGCGATCAGGAACGGCCACCCTTTGGATAAAATATCTGCGATTTTCTGTTCTGTTTCGACAGAAGTTCGCGGCACAATGTCAAAACTGGCCGTGCCGTTAAGCACATGATATGCATAAATCTGCGCAATCGCATCGGCATCCGAGCCCTGCGCCATCCGTATCATGACGTCACCTGTCTGACCCGCAATATCCATTGGCCATCGCTGACATAATATGTCCTGCTTTGGAAGCATTTTGCTGCGCAATCGCGTATGGGGTGGCAAGGCGTTCAGGGGACATATGACCCTTGTCGAGGATCGATCGTCGCAAGACTATGCCGCCCTTGGCCTGTTTGAGGTTGTAACTCGTTAGCTGCCGGGCGAACTGCGCACGCCAGCGCTGTTGGGGCGTGAAACAAAGATTGGCTTTTGCCCCTGTTCCATGCAAGCTTGCGCGGAACGGGGGATTTTAAGTGCAGGAAAATACAGCCGCAACAGGGCGTCCGATGGGATTCTGGATGGCGCTCGCATTGGTCATGGGCAGCATGATCGGATCAGGCGTATTTCTGCTGCCTGCAAGCCTTGCGCCCTTGGGATGGAATTCGGTCATCGGATGGTTGATCACTGTATCCGGCGCTTTGTGCGTTGCCTCGGTCTTTGGCACGCTCAGCAAGGCTTTACCAAAGGCAGGCGGGCCTTACGCCTACACCCGTGCCGCTTTTGGCGATGGCGCGGGCTTTGCGATTGCTTGGGCATATTGGATTTCAATGTGGGTCGGCAATGCGGCAATCGCGACGGCGGCCGTAAGCTATCTTAGCCAGCTGTTTCCGATTGTCGGTACGCACGGCGTATCCGCCGCCATCACCATAGCCATCGTCTGGGCATTCACGCTAATCAACATCCGCGGAACCAAATTGGCAGGGCAAGTGCAGATTGTTTGGACCATTGCAAAGTTGCTCCCCCTCGCCGCAGTCATTGGCCTTGCAGCTTATGTGCTGGCAACGCAAGGCACAGGGCTTGTTCGCACTTTTGATACGGCAGATATCTCTACAGCAAGCATTTCGACGGCCACCATATTGACCTTATGGGCGATGCTTGGCCTTGAACTCGCAACCGTGCCAGCTGATAAAGTGCAAGACCCCGAACGCACCATCAACCGGGCCACCTTGTTTGGAACGGCCGGTGCTGGTGGCATATATATCTTGGTCTGCTCGGCAGTTGTCCTGATGCTGCCCGCCGCGATCACCAGCGCGTCAGCCGCGCCATTTGCCGATTTCGTGAATATCTATGCCGGCACCAATGCCGGCACGGCGATCGCCGCGATTGGCGCAATCAGTGCGCTTGGTGCATTAAACGGGTGGATCATGTGCCAAGCCGAACTGCCGGCCGCCCTGGCACGCGATGGTCTGTTCCCGGAATTCATGGGCAAAGCCGCAGCAAATGGCACGCCGCGCAATGCCCATGTATTCTCCACCAGTCTATTGACCCTCGTCATCCTGATGAACAGCAGCCGGTCCATGGCATCGATGTTTGAATTCCTGATAGTGCTCACCACCGCCATCGTGCTCGTCATGTATTTCGGCTGTGCGGCGGCGGCATTCCGGCTTATCCAGACAGGGGCATTGAAAGTCGGCGCAGGATTTAAGATCATTCTGTTCCTTGCGGCGTTATATTCCTGCTGGACGATTTATGGCGCAGGCACCGAAGCATTGATCTGGGGCGTTGCGTTATTGCTCATCGGCCTTCCGGTTTTCTGGCTTTTACGCCTTGCAAGGGGTTCCAAACCCTCAACGTGACGCCTACATGCAAAACATATAAGTTTTGCAGGAAAACCGATGAGCTATACCACTGACTTGGGTCTTTATATTGACGGTAGTTGGCGCACGGGCGAAGGCCGCGATTGCCATAATGTAATCAACCCCGCGACAGGAGAGACGCTGGCGGCATTACCGCTAGCAACTGCAGTCGACCTTGACGAGGCTCTTGCTGCAACGGCAAAGGGATTTGCGCATTGGCGTACTGTGGACGTCAACGCCCGCGCGGCAATCTTGCGCAAGGTTGCTGATCACATTCGCGAACGCGCTGACGTAATTGCCGTTCTGCTGACCACTGAGCAAGGCAAGCCGCTTGCCGAAGCCCGCACCGAGGTGCTTTCCTGCGCCGCGCAGTTCGACTATTTCGCCGAGGAAGCCAAGCGCAGCTATGGCCGTGTTCTTGTCCGACCAACGGGACAGCGCGCGTTGGTTTTGAAGCAGCCGGTTGGCCCGGTGGCAGCGTTCTCGCCCTGGAACTTCCCCGTAAATCTGATGTGTAAAAAAATGGCGGCTGCGCTTGCGGCGGGATGTTCAATCATCGCAAAGCCGCCCGAAGAAACGCCCGCAAGCACCAGCGCGATCATGCAGTGCGTCATTGATGGCGGCGTCCCCGGTAATGTCGCGCAGCTCGTCTACGGCGTGCCGGACATGGTCAGCCGCCACCTGATTGCCTCTCCCATCATTCGCAAAGTCAGCTTCACTGGCTCCGTCCCCGTTGGCAAGCATTTGCTCAAGCTTGCAGCCGATGGTGTAAAGCGCACTACAATGGAATTGGGTGGACATGCGCCCGTGCTCATTTTCGATGATTGCGACCTGGAAAAGGCAATCACGTTGTCCGCAACGACCAAGTTCCGGAACGCAGGCCAAGTGTGCATTTCGCCCACCCGCTTTTATGTGCAAGAAGGCGTATATGACCGCTTTGTAGCTGGCTTTGCTGAACTTACGAAAAAGGTCCAAGTTGGTAATGGTCTCGATGCAGGCACGGTCATGGGGCCGCTGGCCAATGGACGTCGGCCAAAGGCAATTGCGGCACTGGTGGACGATGCAACCTCGAAAGGCGCGAAGCTGCTGACCGGCGGGGCACGCGGGGACCAAGGCTTTTTCTTCGCACCGACGGTATTGTCTGACGTGCCGATGTCAGCAAAAGTCATGGACGACGAGCCTTTTGGTCCGGTAGCTTTGATGCGGCCATTCAAGACCTTTGATGAAGCCATCGCGCAAGCCAACCGCCTGCCCTTCGGCCTTGCGGCTTATGCTTTCACGGAGAATGCGCGGCAGGCAAACCTTGTTGCCGATGCGCTGGACACAGGCATGGTTGGCCTCAACAGTTTCGTTATTTCGATGCCCGACGCGCCGTTTGGCGGGGTGAAGGAATCGGGTTTTGGCAGCGAAGGCGGCCCCGAAGGTCTCGACAGCTATCATGTTACCAAAGCAGTTCACCAATATTGATAAAGCGCCAACTGTATCTGTCCGCGGGACTGCTGGCGGTAGCGCTCGGCACGATAGGCATTTTCCTACCTTTGCTGCCGACCGTCCCGTTTATGATATTGGCCGCATTTTGTTTCGCACGCAGCAGCCCGGCGCTTGAGGCGCGATTGATGGCTCATCCGCGATTCGGGCACCATTTGGTTGCGTGGCGGGAAAAGGGCGTGATTAGTACACGGGCAAAATGGTCGGCGACCATGGCCTTTGGCGTAAGCATAGCCATTTCATTTGCCGCGATGGCAATGCCTTTGTCGCTGATTCCCTTGGGCGTCGCCGTAATCTGTCTCAGCTGGATTTGGCGTAAGCCTGAAAACTAGGCTTCAATGGCGGCATCGCGCACGATGGCAGTCCCTGCCGCGCGCTGCTTCTTAAGATCCGCTTTTAATTTGGCTGGGTCTCGCGCGAATACAAATCCGAAGCTGACGCCGCCTTCCTTGCCGATCGTGGCGTGGTGCAGCTTGTGCGCCTGCACCAAACGTTTTGCATAGCCCCGGCGCGGGACATATTTAAAATAGCGTTGATGCACGAGGCCATCGTGCACTACGGTGTAGACGATGCCGTAAAACATGACGCCCAAGCCGATCCATGTTGCAGGCGCCCACGCGTTGTCGCCCAGTATAAGAGGGCTGCCTATCATGAACAATGATATGCTCGTCACTGCACCGACAATGCCGTAAAGATCGTTCTTTTCCAGTGCGTTGTTATGCGGTTCGTGATGGTCACGGTGCCATCCCCAACCCCATCCATGCATGATGTATTTATGGCTGGACCACGCGACCCACTCCATAACGAATACCGTTGCAAGCACGATAAGGATGATGCTGATTATGCTCATGGAACACCTAATAGACGTAAAGTTTGCATCTTTGAAGTGCAAGCAGCGACGCCTCACTTGATTTCGCTGCAATCGCTTCTATGTCATTTTACTATGCCAACTTCGCAAACACTTTATGAAAAAATCTGGAACGCCCATGTCGTGGAACAACGGGATGACGGGACGTGCCTGATTTTCATCGACCGCCATCTTGTCCACGAAGTCACCAGCCCGCAAGCCTTTGAAGGCCTTCGCGTTGCTGGACGGCGCGTGCGGCGACCCGATCTTACGCTTGCCGTGCCCGATCACAATCTACCCACTACCGCGCGTTTGGACAGCGATGGCCAGCATGTGCCGATCGCCGATCCCGAAAGCGCGCAGCAATTGGAAGCGTTGGAACGCAACGCGCCGGAGTTTGGCATTGCCTATATCAACGCTACCGACATTAAGCAGGGCATCGTCCATGTTGTCGGACCAGAACAAGGTTTCTCGCTGCCCGGTACTACGATTGTATGCGGCGACAGCCATACTGCCTGCCACGGCGGCCTTGGGGCTTTGGCCTTTGGCATAGGCACATCCGAGGTCGAGCATGTACTTGCAACCCAAACGCTTCAACTGACGCGATCAAAGTCGATGGAAGTCCGCGTCGAAGGTGAACTTGGGCCGGGCGTATCCGCCAAAGACGTTGTGCTCCACATCACGGGCGTATTGGGCGCATCGGGCGGAACCGGCCATGTTATCGAATATACAGGCGCTGTTATTCGCGCGCTCAGCATTGAGGGTCGGTTGACCATTTCCAACATGGCGATTGAACATGGCGCGCGCGCTGGTCTCGTAGCGCCTGACGACACCACTTTTGCTTATCTCAAGGGCCGTCCGATGGCGCCAAAGGGAGCGCAGTGGGACGCAGCGGTTGCTTACTGGCGTTCACTCGCTACCGATACTGGGGCAGTCTATGACAAGGTCGTGACGATAAACGCCGCGGACATTGCGCCAAGCGTTACATGGGGCACAAGCCCTGAAGACGTATTGCCCATTACCGGCATCGTTCCCGACCCATCCACCTTCGCCGATCCGTCGAAGCAAGAAGCCGCCAAGAAATCCCTAGCATATATGGGGCTGACGCCTGGCACGGCTATGACAGATATTGAAGTGCAGAATGTCTTCATTGGCAGTTGCACCAACAGCCGGATTGAAGATCTGCGCGCCGCTGCTGCTATACTGAAGGGCCGTAAAAAGGCAGCTAATGTCAAATGGGCAATTGTCGTTCCGGGTAGCGGCCTTGTGAAGCATCAGGCCGAGGCCGAGGGGCTTCACCGCATATTTATCGACGCGGGCCTTGAATGGCGCGAACCGGGCTGCTCGGCATGCCTGGGTATGAACCCAGACAAGGTACCTGCCGGAGAGCGTTGCGCGTCCACCAGCAACCGCAATTTCGTCGGGCGGCAAGGACCAGGTGCGCGCACGCATTTGGTAAGTCCTGCAATGGCCGCCGCGGCAGCGGTGACAGGAAAGCTCACCGATGTCCGCGAATTGATGAACTAAAATATAGCAAGGCGTTGAAGCATGGGAGTGGCCTCTGCGCAAAAATAAGCTATTTTCTTTACTTGGCACAGACGCCAAAGCTAAGGTTAAACCATCAAGGAACAGCTATATGACCAATAAAAATTCCAATGGCGACACATGGTCAACCACAGCCAAGGTTGGCGCGGCGGTTGGCTCCGCAGCCTTAGTAGCTGCGTTGTTATATGCAGGGCGGCGCAGTCTGACGCAGAAGAAGGGCAAGCTTGAACCCTTGTCCCCTGAACCCGATGCCGCACCAATAAACCAGAACCCGCCAAAAACCGAAACGGACTGATCGTATGAAGCCCATAAGCAGCGTCATTGGCAGAGCCTATCCGCTCGGGCTGAAAAATATCGATACCGACATAATCATTCCTGCAGCTTGGTTGAAAACTATTAGCCGGTCGGGCCTTGGCAAAGGCGCGTTCCAATCCTTGCGCGAAGTGCCTGGTAACGTCTTTGACGATCCGGCTTATGCAGACGCACCAATATTGATTGCTGGCGACAATTTCGGATGCGGGTCAAGCCGCGAGCATGCCGCTTGGGCAATGGCTGACCTGGGCATCTCGGCGGTTATAGCGCCCAGTTTTTCCGACATATTTTCGGGCAACGCGTTCAAGAATGGATTGCTCGCAATCGTGCTGCCGCAGGACGCTATCGATCGGCTGATGGAAGTCGCGCAGACGGATAGCATTCATATCGATCTGGAGACGCAGACGGTGACAACGCCATTCCAAGATCGGTTCGCATTTGAAATTGACCCGTTCCGCAAGCATTGCCTGATAAACGGGGTCGACGAGATTGGGTTGACGCTGAAAAGCAGCGACGCGATCTCTACATACGAGACAAAAATATCGGCAAGCCAGCCTTGGCTGACGCCCAACATAGCCTAGGAGAGAGAAATGCGCGCTTTGTTATCGACCGCGAGCGGTGGCCCTGAAACACTTGTCATGGGCGAATTGCCAAAACCCGTTGCTGGCCCCGGCCAAGTCGTTGTTGCGGTGAAGGCATGCTCAATCAACTTCCCCGACACCCTAATGATTGTCGACCTATACCAGTTCAAGCCCGAACGCCCCTTTGCGCCGGGCGGCGAAATCGCTGGCGTGGTCGAAGCCATTGGTGATGGCGTCAGCGGCTTTGCCGTTGGCGATCGCGTGATTGGCCTGTGTGGTAATGGCGGGCTGACTGAAAAGGTCGCGATTGCGGCATTCAACTGCTTCAAAATGCCCGACGCTATGTCGTTTGACGATGGCGCGGCCTTGCTCATGACCTATGGCACGTCCATCCATGCACTCAAGGACCGCGGCCATATGAAAACGGGGGACAATGTCCTTGTTCTCGGCGGTGCTGGCGGCATCGGCATTTCGGCGATTGAGCTTGCGAAGGCTTATGGTGGCCGCGTAGTTGCGGGCGTATCGAGCGAGGCCAAAGCCGCCATCGCACGTGAGGCAGGCGCGGATGAAGTTGTCGTCTACCCGCATCAGCCGTTCGATAAGGATCAATCCAAGGCCGTCGCTGAACTGTTCAAGGCGGCCGCTGGCAGGGACGGTTTCAACATCATCTACGACACTGTCGGCGGCGACTATAGCGAACCTGCGGTCCGTTCGATTGCATGGGAAGGCAAGTTTCTTGTGGTCGGTTTTCCGGCCGGCATCGCGAAATTGCCGTTAAACCTGACTTTGCTGAAAAGCTGTGACGTTTGTGGTGTATTCTGGGGTGCTTTCGCCGCACGCACGCCGCAGAAGAACCACGCGAACATATCCGAATTGTTTGACCTTTACGCTTCAGGCAAAATCAAGCCGCGCATTTCGGAAACATTTGAACTGGCAAATGCTGGCACAGCGATTGCGCGGCTTGGCGAACGAGCAGCAGTTGGGAAACTGGTGGTTCATATTTGATATCAATTGCCTTGTTGATAGCACGCACACGCATTATCTTGGATATTCAGCAGTTAGGAACGGCAACATGACGACTTTCGATAAACGCGAAAACGCCTTCGAAGAAAGGTTTGCACATGATGCGGAGCTTCAGTTCAAAATCACTGCGCGCAGGAATAAACTGGTTGGCCAATGGGCCGCAGAAAAAATGGGCCTGACCCCTGAAGAAACAACTGCCTACGCGACTTCCGTGGTTCAGGCCGATTTCGAAGAATCGGGTGTGGAAGATGTTGTGCGCAAGCTGCTTGGCGATTTGACATCGGCTGGCGTTGATGTCGATGACGCAACAATTCGTGCAGCGCTTGAAGATAAAATGGTCGAAGCGCGCCGCCAGTTTATCGAGCCCGCCTAATGGCAATGCAGGCCGAAGAGATAGAGGGCATGATCAAAGCCGCCCTGCCCGACGCCCAGGTAGAAATTACCGACCTTGCAGGTGACGGCAACCATTATGCCGCGCGCGTAGTCAGCGAGAGTTTTCGCGGGCTTCCACGGGTGAAGCAGCATAAGGCGGTTTATGACGCGCTGGGCGGCCGCATGGGCGGCGTTTTGCATGCCTTGCAACTAACAACCGCCATTCCTTAAATTTTTGGAGTATTACAGATGAGTGTTCACGAACGGATCGAAGAGATCGTCAAAGGCAATAATGTCGTCCTGTTTATGAAGGGCAGTCCGTTATTTCCGCAATGCGGCTTCTCCAGCAAGGCGATCGCCATTCTCGACCATCTGAATGTCGCTTATGAAAGCGTAGATGTGTTGCAAGACATGGAAATCCGCGCCGGCATCAAGGATTACAGCGACTGGCCAACCATCCCGCAGCTTTACGTCAAAGGCGAATTTCTGGGCGGGTCAGACATCATGATGGAAATGTACGACGCGGGCGAACTGCAGGAATTGGTTGAAACCGAAGGCTTGGCAAAGCCGGCATAAGTTCACGATGTTTAGAGCTTCATGGGGCGGATTGGCGCGCCACATGACCGCTGGTCCTTTATCTGGCTGACACGTTGTCCGCCTCAGCACGCCGGATGTTGGGAATTAGCAAATGCAACCAACCCAAAGCGAGCAGATAAGACGCCGCCGCAAAGATAAACAGGGGCGTAAAACCAAGCCCGGCCGCCAGAGCCGCGCCAGTCACCAGCTGGATCAGCGCGCCGCCTAAATTACCCATGAACGCACCAAAAGCGGTCACGCGTCCAACTTTGCCACGTGGCACGACATCGGTGATGATCGAGAAAATAGACAGCGAAAAGCCCTGATGGCCGGCCATCACCATGCCCATCATGATCGCCACTGGCCAGAATGAATCAAGCGTGAGGACGAACGGCAAAGGCGCGACGATTGCGGCAGAGCCAAACATGATCGTCTTGCGCACGCGGTTGACGCTCCATCCGGACTCCAACAGCCGCGTCGATAGGCAGCCGGCAAACAACGCGCCCGCCCCCGACCCGAAAAACGCAATCGCCAGCGGAATAGCTAGCTCGCTCGTCGTCAGTCCAAATTCCTTGCGATAGAAATCTGGCAACCAAAAGTTGATAAGCCACCAAGTCGCATCAGAAAGCGCCTTGGCGATAACAATCGCCCAAGTGCGCCGTTCCATCAATATCCGTCCATAAGGCGCGCCCTCATCGACAAAATCGCGATTAGCGGCCTCCACTTTATCTTCAAACTTTACGCCGCGCGCGAACCACAGCCAAAGCGCCAATGTTACAAAGCCGCCAATACCGCCAAAGATAAGAGCGCCGCGCCATCCCCAAATCGCGGCGATGACCGGAATGAAGAATGGCATGATGATCGTGCCGAGCCCTGCAATAGCGGTACCAACGCCGAACGCGAACGAGCGCTTATCGGGCGGGAACAGCGTGGCCACGGTCTTAATAGTTAGTGGCGTCTGCACCGCCTCAGTTGCGCCAAGACCAACGCGCGCGGAGACGACATGCCACCCGGCAATTGCCCAGCCATGCGCCATCGCGGCAAGGCTCCACGTCGTCACGCCGGCAACCATTGAACGCAGCACACCAATTCTGTCGACAAGCCATCCCGTGAACAGGAATGAAAGCGCGGCTGCAACCTGCGTTACAAACGCCAGATTGGCGAAATCGGTATCGGTCCAACCAAGATTCGCCGAAATGTCAGGCTTTAGGATCGCTATCACAGGCCGATCCATTGCATTGAAAATTCCAGCTACACAAAGCAGCCCAAATAGGATCCAGCGCAGCGTTGGCGTGATTGGCTTCATTTCGCTTCACCCCAGTGCATCGCTCTCTCCGCTTGGCCTATAGCTCATCCTGCTTTATGCTGGAACTCCCCACACATATGCCTATAGATGGCTATATGACACCGCAAGACATAAACGCGAATTACATCGCTGACCTCTATGGCGAAACCTATCTTGCCGATGATAATCCGGCACTACGCAAGCGGTTGGTGCTCGGTGCGCTGTTTCCTGGCTTTGCGGTAGTAGCGATCGCTTCGGTCGCGGCAACCTGGTTCTCCGAACATTACGGAATGCCAGTCATTTTGGCGGGTTTGCTGCTTGGCTTAGCTCTCAATTTTGTTTCAGCCGAGCAAAAGGTACATCCCGGACTCGATTTCTGCGGAACTGTTTGCCTACGCTGGGGCATCGTCCTTTTGGGTACGCAAGTCACCGCAATGCAAATTGGAGGTCTTGGAGCGTTGGCCTTTTTGGGGCTAATTGGCATTATGTCATTGGTGATGGGCGCCGGGTTGTTGGGCGCTCGCTTAAGCGGGCAAAGCAATTACGCTGGTTGGCTAGCAGGCGGCGCAACGGCGATCTGTGGAGCGTCGGCAGCATTGGCGATTTACGCAGTTATAGGCCGCGAACGCCTCAACCAAACGCAGTTTACGCTCACCTTGGTGGGCGTTGCGTTGGCAAGCGCAGTTGCGATGTCTTTCTACCCGATCATTGCGGCGCAACTCGCTTTCACGGATAAGCAAGCCGGCTTCCTGATGGGAGCGGCGGTACATGACGTAGCTCAGGCACTTGGCGGCGGTTACAGCTTCTCGCAATCAGCGGGTGAAACCGCAACCATCGTCAAATTGTCGCGCGTAGCTTTGCTCGCGCCCGCCGTTGCGCTTATCGGGCTTGCTATCGGGTCAAGCGACGGTCGCCCCAGAAGCCTTGCGTCGCGGTTGAAGCTGCCTTGGTTCATTCTCGCATTCTTTGCCACCGTCGCGATCAACTCTGCCGTGGCGGCTCCAGCCTGGGTGGCGCAATATGGTCTGATCGCCTCTAAGGCTATGTTATTATTTGCTGTTACGGCCACTGCGATGCGGTCTCGACTTGATTTGCTGCTGAGTCAGGGTACGAAGGCGCTGTTTCCCGTCATACTGGCCACATTAACGGCCTTTTTGGCGTCAGCAGCATTCGCATGGGCCTTTTTATGAGCGAACAGATTTATGACCTGGCGGTAATTGGCGGCGGCATTAATGGCGCCGGTATTGCACGTGACGCCGCTGGCAGGGGCGCGCACGTTATCCTGCTTGAGCGCGGAGACCTTGCGCGGGGCACTTCATCGGCATCAACGAAACTTATCCATGGCGGGCTTCGCTATCTTGAGCATTATGAATTTGCGCTGGTGCGGGAATCGTTGATTGAGCGCGAGCGGCTTTGGACCATTGCGCCCCATATCATCTGGCCGCTTCGGTTCATCCTGCCGCATCAAAAAGGTATTCGTCCTGCGTGGCTCGTGCGCCTTGGCCTGTTCCTTTATGACCACATCGGTGGCCGCAAGCTGCTGCCGGCAACGCGCACCGTCAATTTGAAAAACGCGCCAGCAGGCAAGCCACTGCGTCCAGAATTTGTAAAGGCGTTTGAATATTCGGACTGCTGGGTGGACGATGCACGGCTCGTCGTTCTGAATGCGATGGATGCTGGCGAGCATGGTGCGGACATCCGCACCCTATCCGAAGTAACCCATCTGGAACGGCGCGATGGGCTTTGGCATATAGAAATTTCCGGACAAGCACCCGTGCGGGCCCGCGCGGTCGCGAACGCAGCAGGACCGGCGGTTCTGGACTTGCTCGCGCGCACGACAGGGCATGACCGCAAAACCGGCGAAACCATCCGTCTGGTGAGAGGATCGCACATCGTCGTGCGCAAGATGTTTGATACGCCGCAGGCTTATTTCTGCCAAAATTCCGATGGTCGCATTTTCTTCGCCATCCCTTATGAGGATGACTTCACCCTGATTGGCACCACTGATGCCGACCATAAAGGTTCGCTCGACGATATTCACGCCACGCCAGAGGAAATCGATTATATCTGCCAATCGGCGGGGGCGTATTTCAGGCAGCCTATAACTGCCGCTGACGTCATTTATAGCTTTGCTGGCGTCCGGCCCTTGGTCGATGACGGCTCTGGCAAGCCCGAAACTGCCTCACGCGGCTATCATTTCGAACTGGATGTTGGCGAAGGGGATATCGCCCCGATATTGTCCGTCTTTGGTGGCAAAATCACCACGTACCGCCATTTGGCAGAGAGCGCGGTGGATAAACTTGCGGTGCATTTACCTGTCCTAAAAGGCCAAAGTTGGACACTGCGTGAGCCACTGCCTGGGGGCAATTTTCCAATAAATGGCGCAGCAGACCTTGCAGCCACACTTGAGCGCGATTTCGGGTTTTTACCGCCATCACTCGTGCACCGTTGGGTGCGCAGCTATGGGACCAGAACACGAACGATGTTATCAAATGCAACATTGCTTTCGGATTTGGGCACGGACTTCGGACATGATTTATATGCGGCCGAGGTTGATTATTTGATCGATCATGAATGGGCGCAATCCGCAGACGATATTTTATGGCGCCGCAGCAAGCTCGGCCTGCGCTTCTCTAATGCTGCGGCGCAAAAGCTTGAAAAATATGTGAAAGTGAGACTGCAGCGCCGCCACATCTAGGCGGAAGGCGTTCTTCTGCAACCCGGCCCACTTCAAGTATACCCGAGAATTTACGCACTGCGCATTCATCCTGTGGCGAAAGCTGCAGTCAATGGCCTAGCAAAGGCAGCTTCCGCGATATTGAATCCTTTATGGCTTGATTTAAGCGATCAAAAGGACCATCTGCCCCTAATCGGAGTGAATTTATCTGATTGGGATACGCAAGATGCGTTTGTCGAATATGGCCGATTATGCAGTGGTGATCATGAGCGCAGCTTCGCGCCATTGCGGCTCTGCGCGCGTATCGGCAACCGACCTTGCCGCCGAAACCGGTCTGGCCCTTCCCACCGCACAAAAGCTTGTCAGCATTCTTACGAAGGCCGGCCTGCTGCGTTCGGCGCGCGGTACAGGCGGTGGAATCATGCTTGCCCGTCCCGCTGCCGCTATTAGCGTTGCCGACATTATTGAGGCGGTCGAAGGTCCAATTGCCCTGACGATATGCTGCGATGCCCACAAGCAATCTTTGGGGCAGCATTGCGTAAAAGAAGGCAATTGTAGCGTTCAAGCGCACTGGCCAGTCGTAAACACTGCGGTGCGCGGCGCGCTGGCACAAATCAATTTGGCGGGATTAACGCGATGAGCGATGAGTTGGATATGAGAGATAAGGCCGCGTGGGACGCTGCTGAAAAGGTCGCTGATTACGAGCATGGCTGGTCATCGGACATTGAAACCGACTTCGCGCCCAAGGGGCTGACCGAAGATACCGTTCGCTTCATTTCCGCCAAGAAAAATGAGCCTGAATGGATGCTCGAATGGCGGTTGAAGGCGTTTGCATCGTGGAAAACGATGACGCCGCCTGATTGGGCAAAGCTCAACGTGCCCCCCATCGATTACCAGGATGCATATTATTACGCCGAACCAAAGGCCAAGCCAAAGCTTGGCTCGCTGGACGAGGTAGACCCCGAAATTTTGCGTATTTATGAGAAGCTGGGCATCCCGATTGCAGAGCAAGAAGTGCTGGCTGGCGTCGAGGGCGCGCGCCGCGTGGCTGTGGACGCCGTGTTCGACAGTGTTTCGGTCGCCACCACCTTTCGCGCAGAACTTGAACGTGCTGGCGTGATTTTCCGCAGCATATCGGAGGCGATTAAGGAATATCCGGAGTTGGTGAAGAAATGGCTCGGCAAGATTGTGCCGATGCACGACAATTATTTCGCGACCTTGAACTGCGCGGTCTTCTCCGACGGGACATTCGTCTACATCCCCGAAGGCGTGCGTTGCCCGATGGAGCTCAGCACTTATTTCCGGATTAACGCCGAAAACACCGGCCAGTTTGAACGCACGTTGATTATCGCCGACAAGGGCAGCTATGTCAGCTATCTCGAAGGCTGCACCGCGCCAATGCGCGACGAAAACCAATTGCACGCCGCCGTCGTTGAACTCGTCGTGCTGGACGATGCGGAGATCAAATATTCGACGGTGCAAAACTGGTACCCCGGCGACGCCGAGGGCAAGGGCGGCATCTACAATTTCGTCACGAAGCGGGCGTTGTGCCAGGGCCGCAACAGCAAGGTGAGCTGGACGCAAGTCGAAACCGGAAGCGCAGTGACGTGGAAATATCCTAGCTGCGTCCTCAACGGCGAAAACAGCGTTGGAGAGTTTTACTCGGTTGCC
Organism: uncultured Sphingomonadales bacterium; assembly: GCA_903821685.1. Classification (GTDB taxonomy): domain Bacteria; phylum Pseudomonadota; class Alphaproteobacteria; order Sphingomonadales; family Sphingomonadaceae; genus Sphingorhabdus_B; species Sphingorhabdus_B communis. Next base: position 19,635 of record CAIJLW010000113.1, read on the forward strand.
GTCACCAACAATTATCAGCAAGCCGACACCGGCACCAAGATGATCCACAATGGCAAGGGCAGCCGC
>CAIJLW010000114.1 GCA_903821685.1 uncultured Sphingomonadales bacterium
CGGACCAGATGTCATCAGCGTAGGGTAAGCGTCGGCAGTGCCGTGACAATCTTTGCAGCCTATCTCGACAGCATTGGCGACCTCGGTATAGATCAGACCATTGCCATGGCTGTCCTGCGCGAAATGGCAGTCTGCACATTGCAGCCCTTTTTCGGCATGGATATCCATCATATGCACGGTCTTGCCGGGATTTATTCCGGGTTCGACAAATTTGCCCTCACCCTTTTTGCGCCATTTCTCAGGATCGTCGGGCGCCACTATCTTGCCATCTGCATCAAGCAAGTTGCCCTCGCGGTCGCGCTTGAAAATGCCGCGGAAATTCCAACCATGGCCGTGATAATCGGCAAAGTGGGTTTCTTTTAACTTAGGGTTAAGGTCATACACATTGCGCAGGAAATCGAGATCCGACCATTTGCCCTTGGGTGCTGCAGCCTCAGGATTGCGGTCAAGAACTTTGAATTTTTCCGCCGCCGTTGGATATTTCTGCTTTGCGGGCCACATGGACGGCGCGTCAGATTCATAATCCCACATCGTATAGCCGAGATAACTGTTCAGGAAGATGTTCGGCTGATGCATGTGGCAATTCATGCACTGCGATGTTGGTATCGCGCGGGTGAATATGTGGCGAAGGGGGTGCCCCTTTTCCTTGATCGGTCCTTCATCATGGCCAGGCTCTTTCACAGCGCCATGGCCTTTGTCATCATGATCAGCCGGCTCCATCTTATTGGCAATGGTCGGGTCAATCGTTTGTGTCTGTCCGTCGCGGCCATATTGGGAATAGCCCAGACTGTGCCGTGGCTCGCGGTCATTCGCATATACAACATGGCATGCAGCACAGCCCGAATGGCGATAATCACCCGGCTGATCATTTGTCCCCATGAACCACATGAATGGGTCGTTTAGGCGTGTTTTGTGGATATTGAGAATGGGTATGGCAACACGCAATCCGGTGGCTGGACCGCGATTGGACTGCTTGAGATCGGGACGCCCCGGTTCCTCAAGCCGCTGTATGCTGCCAGTCGGGTTGGGTAGGCCAACTTCGGCAAACTGCGTATTGATGTTGCGCCCGCCGCGTTCAAAGACCCGGAAAACATCGCCCGGCGGAACTACTGTCCACATCGGCAGCGGATAGAGCACCGCCAATGCACCGCGTTTTTTCTGTTCATCGGTAACGGTACCCGGCGGAGTGCCAGGCGACATGATTTTCGCCGGCTCGCCGTGCTTGGTGTAAGCTTCGCCTGTTACATAATTTTTATAGGGCAATATGCCATTATTATAGGCCGCCCCACCCCAGAGCATCGCACCTGTTGCCATAATCGAACGCTCGCCCGCTTCGATGACTTCCATATGGCAAGCGCCGCAAGATTCCCGGACGACGCGGTAGTCGGTCGGATTATTGAAACGGATGAATTCCGGGCTTTCCTGGTTCAGCAAGGTGTAGCTGCGTTTGGGATTGGCAGACGAAGGAAAATGCCAGCTTTTTGGGTATTTGGGAAGGACATGTGCCTTGTCACGCGCTGCGACATAGGCAGGATCATCATGTTTCAGATTGGAATTACCCATGACTTTCGGATCGCCACCGTGACAATCCACGCACCCCAGTTGCACGGCTGGCGAGCTATGCATGGTCGGCGCGTCGGTTTGGGTGTGACAGGAATAGCAGCCCGATGACTTTGCCAGTACATCTGAAACTTCTTGCGTACGCGGTGCAGGCGGAAAGGTTGGGTAGATGCGCTCTACTGGCTTCTCCTTGTCCGCAGCATAAGCCAATGACGCCGCAAACACGCAGCATAGCAGCAGCAAAATGACTGTCCAAATCCGGTTGCGGTTCAAGGTAAAATCGGCGCGCATCAATAGGTCAATATCACGTTGGCGAGCACGGAGTAATATTGTTTGTTGCGCGGTCGGTTAGTAAACAAATCTTTGAATCCTTTGCCGGGTAACAACGTTGCAGCCGACAACCGGGCAACTATATTTTGCGTAGCTTTGGGACGCCATATCGCTGCTGCTGACAGGTCGCAACCTATCTCTCTTGGAATACTACCCTCAGCACGGAGCACTTTCAGATTGGATGTATTTTCGAACCACAGATAGTTGGCGTTTGTTGACAAACGCATCGTCGGAGTCAGATCAAAATCAGCCCCAGCGCCAAGCAATATCGTTCCAGGATTGTTGAAATTCGACTGACCTTGTTCTTTAGACGAGCGCAGCGAATTTAATATGCCGTTGCGGCCATTGATACTGATCGCACGGCCGCCGCCGGCGAAGGGAATAGTCTGGCGTATCCAGTAACTGGTGTCAGCCCCTGCAAAAATGGGATTTTCAAAAATCGCATCAAAGCCTGTTTCTTTGTTATCAAATGGGTCGCGGTCACCTGTTGCATAAAGGCCAGACAGACGGAAGCGTGTCCAGTCAAGATCATAGCTCGCTTCAGCGGCAGCAAAGCCAGCGCGGATTTTGGATTTCTGCCCGGTGAAGAAATTCTGACTATCGGTACCAAACGCGCCGTAGATTGATGCGGTTAGATTGACCCGTCCAATGCGGCCATCGGCATTATAGCCAAGATAGACAATATCGTAATTCCGGCCGCGCAAATTGCCGAGCAATGCAGGCCGAACTGGAAAGCCATTATCGTCAATCTCGACCCGATTTTTCTCACGATTCATGTTATATACGGCGGTAATTTGACTGGTCAGACCAGGAATAGGTAGATCCTGCCGATATAGGTTTCCGATGAAAACCCAGTCATTGCGTGGTCGCTGCACGACACTGTTCAAGCCCGAATTGGTGTCCTTTTCCAGTCGCCAGAACGCGCCCAAATTATACTGCCAGCGGTTGTTATCACGGCTGCCGAAATAGCGGATGCCCAGTTGCTGATCGTTGAACAGGAAGCCTCTAAAATCGCTTTGAAACGGCTGTATGCCGACCCGGATTGATTCAAAGTCGTAACGATCCGATGTATTGCGAACGTGATAGTCAACGAACAATTCCTGCAAACCCAGAAAATGGTCAAGCCGGTGCGAAGGCTTTGAGGGTTGAACAAACAGCACGCGTTTTTCCGGCACGTTCACATAATTGACGTTGAGCGCAAGCGCGACGCGATATTCTATGTCAGGCGGTTTAAACGCAGTCAGGCCCTTAATGAGGGCAGCGCCAAGGATAAACGTCTGCGAATATACCTCACTGCCGTCTTTGCCAAAAATATCCAAATTGCCGGGACGCTCTGTGGTCTGGACGCCGACCGGGATCGGAAAAGTGCGTGCCTCGACAACGGTGTCGCTAACTGCGCTCGCAACGAAAAACCAGTCATCGCCTTTGATAGGCAACCATGGAACTTTCGCACGATTGATGGGACGGTCGCCTTTATACGTGTTTTGATTATAGGGGTCGAACCAACGTTCCTTCACCAGCCCTAAAGACTGGATCAGTCGCCACCGGTCCGGGATTGGAAACTCTTCGGTTGGAAATGCCTCGGGCGGAGGCGGACGCACTGCTCCAATATTATCTTGCGTGACTTTTTCAGGCAGACGCGGTTGATATCCGGGGCGCTTACGGCCCTCGATAATGCCGTTATCAGGTTCCGCCAGCGGATCGCCTGTGGGCTCCTTTGGCAATGGAGCTTTAGCTTCCAGAGGAGATGCCTCGACTGCGCGCTCTGCCGTGGCAGACGCTTCTAGAAAAACGCCGAGTGAGGCGAACGGATTATAGATACCCACTGCAGCGACTGTCGATATCGGTGGCAGATCGGCAGCAACCATCATAAACCCTGACACACATTTTGGAGGCTGGTGTCGAGAAATGGCGCGAAGGGGCAGCCTATATAGCGCAGCCTTACTTTTGTTCCGCCCACGGTGACTTCGATCTGGTCGGTGCGTATCGCAGGGGGGGCATTCCCAATGCCGCCAACGCGAAGCCCTGCGTTATTGGCGCCTAAGAAACCGGCCATATCGTCCTGATCGATACCGTCACCCGAAACGCCAATCGCTCCAACCAATGTCGATCCGCGATAAACCGGCACGGATCCGGGAAAAATCTGGATCCCATTTTGCAATCGATTTTGTCCGGTTGAGACATCGGGTGTCGTGGTGCAGCGCGTGGGGGTATCTGGATTGCTGCCAAGCAAAAATCCAACATGGGTAGTAATGTTACCAGCAATCAAGGCGGACTGAAGTCCGGTAGAAAAAGGATTAAAGCCGTTAATGTCAGGCGAAAATGGCCCCGGGGGGCGTCCAATTTCGCCGTCAGGAAAATAGGGACGTGAAATATTGCTGATTGCGCGGGTGGTCCAAGCATGCTGGCCAGTGAAAATATTGCTGTTGCCGAAAAATGTCCGTGCCTTGCCAAGAAATGCCCCAACGTGTGGACTGGCATTTGCTGCCAAATCAGATGCTGCGCGCGGGTTGGAAAAAAATGCGGCAGTTCGCGCTTTTTGCAACGAAACATCTGTACCAAAGACTGGCGCATCAGGGCCGCGCACAATGCCTAGCACCGCGCCATGCGTGTCAACCAGACTGATCGTCATTTGCGCATGATTATCGCTAGGGCGGCGTATTTGTCCGCGAGAACGGCTCATTGTTGTGAAGGATTCTTCCAGCAACGCCCGCGCCTCGGCACTGCTGAGCGGTGTTGCAACCGACGCGGCGTCGGTTCCTGCGCGTATCGGGAAACGATTGGTTCCCGATCCATCGGACAATATATACGCGTCGCGGTTGGAAAACTCCGCCGTAGTGGCAGCACGGACGCCTGATGCTTCGCTACCAAAAACCGATCCGGCGAGTATGCTGCCGCTCGAATAACCTGGGACCCGTACCAAATTGCCGACGCTACCGCTCAATGCCGCAAAGCTTTGCGCAGTGCGGCCCCGCAATCCAGCCGTCGTCGCGTCAGAATAGCGCAATAGTGTTCCGTCGACGCTAATCCGCTCTGCCTTGATATCCTCGCCTGGGGCGAACCCTTGCGTGGCTGCTAACGCAATAAATTCCTCAGTATCATTGTCGACATCCAAGATGTTCGGGTCGAAACCATAAATGCCGTCGCCCATCACGCCGATGCCGCCAACAACTACTCCATTTTTGTAAAGCGGAAATCCGCCGGCATCTGCCGATAGCCCCAATGGCGAACGCTTGGGGCCAATAAGTGCTGCCGCACCAAAACTGCCAAAGCGTTGCATCATGTCAGAACATGGGAGTTGGCTGAATTGCACCCCGTATAATGGGCCGCTTTCAAGGCCCACAGTTGTTGGTGCCGGTGGAAAATGCTGCTGAACAATCTGGCTTGCGGTACGGGTGGAAAAGGCGTTGCCGCTACTCGACAGATAGGCGCCGGTAATAGCCTTTGCGATGGCACCGGCAACCGCCGCCGGAGCGGGCAGATTTAAGCCTTGCAGATCGGTATTGGACGAAGCTCCCACCGGCGCATCAGGGATCTTCAGGCCCAAATTCGCTCCGTTCATAACGAACACGCCGAGTACATTGCCAACGCGGTCCACCACCGCGATGGTGGAAGGCAAGTTACGCGCCTGAGCCTCCGCCACCGCCAGCGATATCACGCGTTCGACATCTGCAACCGTGAGCGATTCCGGCGCGGGATCGCTATACAGCCTTGCCGCACTGGACGGTGGTGGCGGCGAAGGTGGCGGTGCACTGTTTCCGGTGCTGTTTCCGTCACCACTGCTTCCGCCGCCGCCACAGGACGACAATATGAGCGAACAGCTCGTAATGATTGCGGTCATTTGTTTACGCATGTTTATCGCAACGACCTTACTGCACTTGCCGCGGCACCAATCGAACTGCGAAATTCGGACGGACGATAGGCGTTGGGATCACGCACCGCGCTATAAGCGCGGTTTACATTGGCACGGATGCCAGCTGCCGCACCTTGCGTGATGTTGCCGGACCGGACTATTGCACTTAACAACGTATCAACCGCCATAACGGCTTGCACCGAGCCCTCATAGTCTGTGAGGCGCGCTGCAATGGCATCCGTTGCAATGATGTCGATGATTGCAAAAGCTTGGCCGCTGCCAAAACTGCCGGATGCAAAATCATCTGCCAGATTATCTGCTGCGATGGATAAGCGCCTGGCCGCAGCGATTGCGCTGCTTCGGTCTAGCGCTAAAGCTGCATGGAAATCCTTGCTTGCCTTATCAAACTGTACTGCCGACGCTGGCGCCGTTACCCGCGCAGCCGCCGACAGCATGATCATGTTTTCATCATTATATGGCGGCATACCTTCTGGAATTGGCCGTCCGGGATTGTTTACCCCAGTCTTAACTGCGTCCGCTTGATCATAAATCCGACGGTGGCAGCTATGGCAATCAAAGAAATAGAATTCGGGAAATGCACCCTCGGTGCCACGACTGGCGCTCGCATAAAGATCAAGCGAGCGTTTGAGCGCAAGCGCCTGACCAACGGCCCATAGCTGCACATGGTCGGTGCGCCCCTTGCGCGCCGCATAATCGGCATCCTCATCATGATGTTGCTGCAGAGACGAAAACAGGTCGAGTTCGAAAGAAATACGCGGGTGCCCTGCCGCCATGATCCGATGATTTACAAACTGCCCTTGTGTGGCGCTTCCAAAATGGCAGTCAAGACATACTGCTGCGTGCACCTTTGGATTTTCTAGCGGTGTCAATCCGCGCGCAACATTCTTGGCATGACTTGCGCCAACAGCGTAATGGCTGGCAATCCAATTTGAAGCGCCACCATGACATGACTCACAACCTACACCGTCGGCCAACTGAAAGGTGTTGCCCCGCGATGTGGCTGGCGTGGCGTGACAACCAAGGCACATCGGCGCAGACGACGCTTTGCCTATACCCAAATTGCGTGCTATTTGCTCACTGCGTTTGTTCAATAAGGCGGAATAGGCTTGGCTATGTTTTCCGGCAGGCGATGAGGGTTCCTGCCAACGCAAAACCTCATCCTGCCGCACCACTGTGCCATCGGCTTCTAACCGGCCATGACAGGTTGAGCCAGCGCATGAGGCAACACCCAAATGTGTATTATCTGAAGCCCCTGTAGCTCGAACAGGAGATAAAATTGGAAAGACAACTGCCATAATCAGAAAAAGGATGCACAACGTAAGTAGCACACCCGGCATAGCCTTCAAGAAAGCACGACTTTTCCCAAACTCGGCCATTGATCCTGAAATCCCCCCAAAAACCGGAATGGCCGCGACCGTCCGTTAGTTTATACCAATTTCCGGTCCGTTTACCAATATTCAAGCAGAGTGGCAGCAAATTTTGTTTGCTGCCACTCTGCTGCAATCACACTACACCAAATGCCAGCATGGCGTCGGCTACCTTTTTGAAGCCCGCGATATTTGCGCCCCGCACATAATCGCAATAACCACCCTTGGTCTGACCATATTCGACGCAGCTGCCGTGAATGCCGTCCATGATATCGACCAGCAATTGCTGAAGCTGCTCGGCCTTCCAAGAGATGCGGCCTGAATTCTGGCTCATCTCCAAACCAGAAACCGCAACGCCACCCGCGTTGGCTGCTTTGCCCGGCGCAAACAATATTTGCGCGTCCTTGAAGACGTGGACGCCTTCGAGGTTTGTCGGCATATTAGCACCTTCGCTGACTGCAATGCAGCCGTTTTTTATCAATTCCCTGGCGTCATCGCCGAGCAATTCATTCTGTGTCGCGCAAGGTAGCGCAACGTCACAAGGGACACCCCAAGGACGCTTGCCCTCATGATAGGTTGCTCCTTTGAACTGATCTACATATTCGCTAATCCGACCGCGCCGGACATTCTTAAGTTGTTTGATCCAGTCGATTTTTTCCTGCGTGATGCCATCAGGATCATGGATAAAACCAGCGCTGTCGGACAATGTGACCACCTTGCCGCCCAGCATCGTGACCTTCTCGGCCGCATGGGTTGCAACATTACCTGATCCTGAAATGACCGCTACTTTGCCGACCAGATCGTCATTCTTGGTCTTAAGCATATTGGCGAGGAAATATACAGCGCCATAGCCAGTTGCCTCAGTGCGGATTAACGAGCCGCCATATTCCAAGCCCTTACCAGTCAACACGCCGGTAAACTGGTTGGTGATCCGCTTATACTGGCCAAACATATAGCCAATCTCGCGCGCACCAACACCAATATCGCCGGCGGGCACATCCACATCGGCGCCCACATGACGATAGAGCTCAGTCATAAAGGACTGGCAAAAGCGCATCACTTCATGATCGCTTTTACCCTTGGGGTTGAAGTTCGATCCGCCCTTGGCCCCGCCCATCGGCAGACCAGTCAGCGCGTTTTTAAAGGTCTGTTCAAATGCCAGAAATTTGAGCACGCTTTCCGTAACCGAAGGGTGAAAGCGGATGCCACCTTTGTAGGGACCAATTGCATTGTTGTTCTGCACACGCCAACCGCGTTGCACGCGAACGTTGCCGTTATCATCCTCCCAGCAAACGCGGAATGAAATTACCCGGTCGGGTTCGGCGATGCGCCGTAATATCTGCTCCTTGTGATAGCGTTCTTTATCTTCCATGAAGTCAAAGATATCGACCGCAACTTCCTGCACCGCCTGGATAAATTCAGTCTGTCCTGGATTGCGCTTGCTAACACCCTGCATGAATGTGGGTAGGTCGACATGATCATTCAGTGCCATAATATTTATCCTCTTCCGTTAGAATTTAAGCGGTAAATTTCTATCAAGTGCCAAGCAGTCAGATTAAATGTAACACATATTCCTTATTTGCGGCGACGGATTACCAAGTTGCGGATTTCAGTCATATCTTCCATTGCGAAACGAATTCCTTCGCGGCCCAAACCTGAATCTTTGACGCCGCCATAAGGCATATTGTCCACGCGGTAGCTGGGGACATCGTTGATCACAACTCCGCCAACATCCAACCGGTCCCAAGCGTCGAGCGATTTGAAAATGTCGCGGGTGAAGATACCCGCCTGTAAACCGAATTTGCTGTCGTTTACTTCGTCGAGCGCCGCATCGAAGTCGGTAAAGCGCGATAAGATGGCGAGCGGTCCGAAGGCTTCTTCGCGATTGGCTTTGGCCGTGCGTGGGACGTTTTCGAGCAAAGTGGCCTCAAGCATTGCTCCATCCCGTTTGCCACCACAGAGCAACTTCGCCCCGTCTGCAACCGCTTCCTGAATCCAGCCATCAAGGCGTGCAGCTTCTTTGACATCGATCATTGGACCAATAAAGGTCTCCCTGTCATGGGGATTTCCAGACACCAGTTTGCCCGCGCGGGCGACCAGCATGTCACGGAACGTGTTGTAAATGCTGTCATGTATAATGATGCGCTGCACCCCAATGCAGCTTTGACCAGATTGATAAAATGCGCCAAAAATGACGCGCTCCAGCGCATCGTTGAGATCGGCATCTTCGTCGATGATGACCGCAGCATTGCCGCCCAGTTCGAGAACAACTTTTTTCTTGCCCGCCTTGGCCTTTAAGGCCCAACCCACATCGGGAGAGCCCGTGAACGACAGCAGCTTTAGCCGGTCATCCTCGGTGAACAAATTTGCGCCGTCACGGCTGGTCGGAAGAATTGAAAACGCCCCTTCGGGCAAGTCAGTCTCTGCAAGTATTTCGCCCATGATGATGGCGCCCAGTGGCGTGCGGCTGGCGGGCTTCATAACAAACGGACACCCAACGGCGATGGCAGGTGCGATCTTATGCGCGGCAAGATTTAGTGGAAAGTTAAACGGCGAAATAAAGCTGCATGGACCGATAGGGACCCGCTTCCACATGCCCTGATAGCCTTTGGCGCGCGCGGATATATCGAGCGGCTGAACCTCTCCGGTCATCCGGACCGATTCTTCCGCGGCAATCCGGAAGGTATCAATCAGCCGGGTGACTTCACCCTCGCTGTCCTTTATCGGCTTGCCTGCCTCTACGCATAGCGCATATGCCAGTTCGTCGAAGCGTTCCTTGAACCGCGAGACACAGTGCATCAGGACATTCTGGCGCTCGTAACTGGCCATCTGCGCCATTGGCTCGGCCGCTTTCACGGCGCCCGCAATTGCGACATCAATCGTCTTGCTATCGGCCAAAGCAACGCGAAAAGCAACTTCGCCGGTATATTTGTCAGTTACCGCAAGGTCAGTGTTTGACTGCACCGCCTTATTATTTAGATATAACGGATAAGTGTCTTTCAACATGCTCATAATGCAGCGCTTAGCTCTTTGATTTGCACGTTGAGGATACGATCATTTTCCGTATAATCGACCGGGCAGTCAATGAGATGCACACCCGGCGTATCACGGCAGTATTTCAGCAATTCGGTCAGATGGGCCGCACTTTCGACACGGTGTCCATTGGCGCCATAGCTATCTGCGTATTTGACGAAATCGGGGTTGCCGTAGGTCAGCCCCCAATCGGCAAAGCCCATATTCGCCTGCTTCCACCGGATCATGCCATAGCTGTCATCGCGAAGAATTAGGACGGTGATGTTAAGTCCAAGCCGGACAGCGGTTTCCATCTCCTGGCTATTCATCATGAAGCCACCATCGCCGCAAATCGCCATTACCTTACGATCAGGATAGACCATCGCTGACATCATAGCCGACGGCAGGCCCGCGCCCATCGTGGCAAGAGCATTGTCAAGCAGCACAGTGTTTGGTCGGTGCGCTGAATAACCCCGTGCAAACCAGATTTTATAGACGCCATTATCGAGGCAGATGATGCCGTCATCAGGCATAACGTCGCGCACTTGTTGCACCAAATGTGGCGGAAAAATTGGGAACCGCGCGTCGCCAGAGAGGCTAGCGGTATGTTCAACCTCGGCTTTGTGGTAATCTAGCATATGGCCGCAGTCCCAGCTGCCACTCGGAACGATGTCCTCCTTCATTTGCCAGATTGCATTTGCAATATCGCCGATGACTTCAATGCCTGGGAAATAGACAGGGTCAACCTCAGCAGTTTTACTGGAGATATGAATGACTTGGGCGCCGCCTGGTTTCATGAAAAAAGGCGGCTTTTCTATGACATCATGGCCGACATTGACGATGCAATCCGACGCTTCGACCGCGCGGTGGACAAAATCACCCGCGGACAAGGCTGCGCAGCCCAGAAATTTCGGATGGCGCTCATCAATCACGCCCTTGCCCAATTGGGTCGTGAGAAACGGGATGCCAGTCTTCTCGATAAATTGTAGCAGCATCCTGCCGGTCATCGTCCGGTTGGCGCCTGCGCCAATCACAAGCACAGGTGATTTGGCATTTTCCAGCGCCTCGACTGCGGCGCGCACCGCTTTAGGGTCGGCGCTGGGACGACGCGATACGCTGCGTTTGATGGGCAGGGCGTCGGTATGTTCGTCAGCAATATCTTCGGGCAGCTCGATATGGACCGCACCGGGTTTTTCTTCCTCGGCCAAACGAAATGCCTCACGCACACGGCTCGGGATATTGTCCGAGGCTGCCATTTGATGGGTGTATTTCGTGATCGGTCCCATCATGGCAACGACGTCCAAAATCTGAAAACGCCCTTGCTTTGATTTCTTGATAGGCTTTTGGCCGGTAATCATCATCATTGGCATACCGCCGAGCGTGGCATAGGCCCCTGCTGTAACAAGATTGGTTGCACCTGGACCAAGCGTCGCCAAGCACACGCCGGTTTTACCCGTGTGTCGCCCGTACGTAGCGGCCATAAAGCCTGCACCTTGTTCATGCCGCGTAAGGATAAGCTTGATTTTCTTCGAGCGCGAAAGGCTATCTAGAAAGTCGAGATTTTCTTCTCCTGGAACACCAAAAATATATTCGACGCCTTCTTCTTCGAGGCAGGCAATGAACAAGTCAGAGGCTTTTTGAGTCATGATATGCCTATTCTTTTAAAGTGCAGAAGTTTGGTGAGGATGTTGTCGGTTTTCAACATCAAATTTTGACCGTTACAATAGGAGTTACTTGCATTAACATCATAAAAGTAGCCGACTGAACAGCGAAAAAACGTCAACAAAAGTGAACTCGATCGGCCTCTTTTCCAACAAACCAGTCAAGAAAAAATTCAGCCGAAGCGTGAGAAGCAGAAAAATGAACAAAGTGGCTGTCCAAAAAAAGACCGTAGGGTGAAATACCCTCGATGCTAGCTCGGGCAAATGTATGAGGAAGATGAAGGCGTACCCCCCAATCTTGAGGCCGCGCTCAACGGGTATCGCTCTGCCGCCGGTCAGGGTAAGGCCGCAGCTCAGTGGCAGCCTGGAATAATCAGCAGCGCGCTATAACAGCCGCCCTGCAATTTGCTCATATACGAAGGTTAGGAATGCTATTATTAAACCAAAGAGGAAAGTCCGATATGCCAATGCAAGGTAGCGATATTTTTTAGACTGGAGTATGCAGCCCAGCTGGTAGATATCGCGCAGCATAGTTTTAAACACGTCTTCGGGCTCTTTCAGCAGGCTCAATACCTTTTCTTGAAAGACCGTTTCTTCAACCTGCGTGAACGTCCCAAAGAACAACCAGTTGCTCCCTTTCGCAGATTTTGGAGCCGTGGAAGGCATCACCGCTAAAATAGCCAGCCCAGCTGAAATAAGCGCAGACAGCGCCAATATTGCTAATGGAAGCGAGAAGGCGTTTTTCTGACTTTGCCCAATCGAAAGCGTTAAAACCAAAAACGCTGCGCCGATCAACATGTTGGCTTTCTGATCCGCCATGCTGCTCAATTGCACATGATGTTGCTGCATCGTTCGTATCGAATAAATGGTTTCGCTGGGCCATTTTTGCTGTTCGTTCATGCTTTACCCCGACGTTGTTCATGAATGATACTAGACGGGAGTACCCGTTGTCAGATCATTTGAGACACATATCATCTAAAAACAAGCGGTTCTTTGTGTAGACGTCACGGATTGATTTTATGCTGAGAGCTTGCGGTTATACACGCGCCTTTCTTCCAAGGTTTTTCGTTCTTTCGCCCCGCGTTGTTTGACGATGCCTTCAGTTCGGCAAAACGATACTGAGAGTTTAAAGTGGAAGGGCGGCTGGTTCTCGTCCACTCGGATGGACGCCGCCCGCTAGTCCAAGTGCAAATGATGGCGCCTCAAGTTCCCTTTGTCCGTCGTCAGAACATTTGGCACCGGCGGCGGCGCCCTGCTCAAGCTGCTGCGCGTATGCCGATACTAATGTTAGCACCTAGGATAACATCTAGGTTGTTCCAAACAGCTTTAGACACTAGCAATAAAGCAACTAAGGATGGTCTAAAAAATGTTGCGACGTAAAGCAGTTGTTATTGGTGCGGGTATCGGCGGCATATCATGCGCCATACGATTACAAAGCCTCGGCTTTGATACGGAAATAGTTGAGGCGTTGGATGCACCCGGCGGTCGCGCATATGTGCGCAAGGTTGATGGATTTGTGTTCGACATGGGCCCGACTGTGCTTACCGTGCCCCATTTCATCGAGGAATTGTTCAGCCTGCAGCAAGACCATGCGAGGCTTGGCGAGCCGGATTTTCCTGCCGGCACTTTGGATGAAAACTGCAGAATTCGGGCGGGCGTCTCAGGCGGACCGAATACGAGCAAATATGTCGAAATTGTCCCAATATTGCCATTTTATCGCATCTATTTCGACGATGGCACGTTTTTTGATTATGATGGCGATCCGGTCAGCACCCGTGAGCAGATCAAGCGATTGGCACCCGAAGATCTCGCGGGATATGAAGCCTTTCACGACCAAGCCCGCGCTATCTTTCATCGCGGATTTTTGAAGCTGGGATATACCTATTTTGGAAGCCTTGGGTCGATGCTGCGCGTCGTGCCCGATTTGCTAAAGCTCGGCGCAGTTCAGTCGCTGTTCGGCATGGTTAGCAAATATTTCAAGTCAGACAAAATGCGCCAAGTGTTCAGCTTTGAGCCTCTGCTGGTCGGCGGTAATCCGATGAAGGTGCCTGCGATCTATGCCATGATCCATTTTGTCGAAAAGACGTGGGGTATTCATTATGCTAAGGGAGGCACCGGCGCTCTCGTTGCAGGGCTCGTCAAGAAATTCGAGGAGATGGGCGGCCGGTTGCGGGTCAATGCACCCGTGAAGCGTATTCTGGTGGAAAACCGAACCGCTAAGGGTGTGCAATTGGAAGATGGGGAAGAGATAGGTGCGGATGTTGTGGTTTCCAACGCGGATTACGCAACCACTTACCTAAAGCTGGTCGATAAGGCGCATCGGCGGATCAACCGCAATGCGCTGGTGAAATTCCGTAAGCAGTCAATGTCGTTGATGGTGATCTATTTCGGTTACGAACGCCGCGACAATGACCCCGATTTGCGCCATCACAACATCATCCTTGGTCCACGCTATGAAGCGTTGCTCGACGAGATTTTCGAGAAAAAGGTAATGAGCCCGGACTTCTCGCAATATCTCCATATCCCGACCCTGACTGATCCGACACTAGCTCCTCCGGGTCATCATGCTGCATATACCCTTATCCCTGTACCCAATAATGCGAGCGGCATAGACTGGGATGTAGAAGGACCAAAATTGTCCGCTCGGGTGCTGAGCTTCCTCGAGGAACGGGGCTATATTCCTGACCTTGCCGCGCGTCTGAAGCATATGAGCTTCATCACACCAGATTATTTTTCAGAAACGCTGGGTTCATATCTTGGAAACGGTTTTGGCGTTGAACCCGTCCTGACCCAGACCGCATTCTTCCGCCCACACAATAAGTCAGAAGATGTGCACAATCTATATCTGGTGGGCCAAGGAACGCAGCCGGGTGGCGGTACGCCCTCGGTAATGATGTCAGCTAAGATGACCGCACGTGAGATAGCCAGGGATTTGGGCGTCGAAGCATCGGTGATAAACGGTGTGCCGGGGCAATGAGAAGCCGCAGCCTATTGGTTGCCTATGCGTCGGCCATTCGCTTCAGCGCCGATGACGATAATTTTAATCAGGCGAACCGGCGTTATTTTTGCCATGCTAGAGTAACAACTGACTAGCGCAAACGGACACCGCCTTGCAGGTGAAAGTGATTGGTTCTGGCGCAGCGGCAACTGCAGGAGCGCCAAAAGCCCCGATCGCAAACCCCATGGTGCATATCAGGAAACTTGTTCGAGTCATTGTGACACGCAATGTGCCATTAATGTGCCGTATTTTTCCGTTTTGTTCCAGACATGATTTCCGAACCGAAAAAACACGTTTTGAAAAAACGCGGGAATTACAATGGTTTTAGGGGGAAATATGGTGCCGGCTACAAGGTTCGAACTCGTGACCCCCTGATTACAAATCAGGTGCTCTACCAACTGAGCTAAGCCGGCACTCGGCGCGTCCCATAGCGTCAAATAACTCCAAAGGTCCAGCCCTCAGTTGCAGCAATTTTGCTATTTAGTGCATTTGGTGCCCAAAATTGAGGATTTCCGGCAACATTCCGCAGCCAGGCGGCGGTTATAAGGGCATCGGTTGCGTGGTCGGTGTAGCGTTCAAACGGTTTGTGTGGCTGCGAGCCAAGTGCGTGCAACGCATTGTCGAGTGCATGCCCGTCGCGGACTTTGCTTCGGCCTTTGGCGACATCGGCTGCGCGTGCGGCGATGCTGGTGTAAATCTCCACAACCACGGTCCCGTCTGTGGGAATGGCATCGAACGGCCAGATCGCTACCTTATCGCGCACATAGTTGAGGAAGCGCATGCCGGCAAAGCTCGCTTTTGCGACTTGCGCGGCGCCGATGGCGTCATAGACGGTGGACGCCTTTCCAGTGCTGTTCTTGTTGAGAAGTTCGCACTGGCGCCAGAAGAGATAATCGGACTTTGCGCCGTCGGCCGCGCCTAAATAAAAATGACGGCGATGGTGGTATTCGAGGAAGGACGCGGCACCCAAATCCGGATCATCGCAGACATGGTCGACATAAGCCCAGAAATCCTTAGCGGATGATGGCACATCGTCACCGGGTAAATAGCTACCGCGTTCAATAAAGGGCGGCGCGAAGCTGAAGTCGAAGCCAATTAGCAAGTCATCATCTTCCGCCAGAAGCCAGTCAGCAACCGCTTGACGCGACCAGACTTTGTCGGGTGGCGTCACAAGGCGGGGCGCTGCATCGCCCATTTCACAAACAGCCAAAGCAATACCGGGATGTCGGCTGCCTTTCGCGCCAGACCAATCGGCGCACGCAAAACGCGTGAATGGACGCATTAGCTTGCGTCTGGCTCTGCGTTACGTGCGCGCAGTCTGTCCCAATATTGTATCCGTTCGAGTATCTTGCGTTCAAAGCCGCGTTCGACCGGTTGATATAGCTCCGCAGGCGGTACTGCGTCGGGCCAATAATTTGCGCCCGAAAAACCGTCTGCGCTGTCATGGTCATAGGCATAGCCTACGCCATAACCAATATCCTGCATCAGCTTTGTGGGCGCGTTCAGAATATGCGCTGGCGGCATTAACGATCCGGTGTTGCGTGCCATTTTCCATGCGGATTTCTGCGCCTTATAAGCGGCGTTTGATTTCGGCGCAGTGGCCAAATACAGGCACGCTTGCACGATGGCGACTTCGCCCTCAGGACTACCCAAAAATTCATAGGCTTGCTTGGCGGCGAGGCACTGCACCAGAGCTTGCGGATCGGCGAGGCCGATATCTTCGCTGGCAAAGCGGACGAGCCGGCGCAGAACATATAACGGCTCTTCACCCGCCACTAACATGCGCGCCATCCAGTATAATGCCGCCTGCGGGTCCGACCCGCGCAAGCTTTTGTGTAACGCGGATATGAGGTTATAATGCCCCTCCCGATCCTTGTCATAAACGGGCATCCGCCGTTGCAGCAGCGCCGCCATCGCCTGCGGGTCGAGTGGATTTTCGATGTGGATCGCAAACAAAGTTTCGGCTTGATTGAGCAGAAAGCGGCCATCACCATCGGCGCTTGAAATCAACGCGGACCGTGCGTCCTCGGTGACGGGCAGGGCGCAGTCCATCACCGCCTCCGCACGGCTGAGCAAAGTTCCCAAGGCTACTTCGTCCAGACGGTGCAGTACCATGACCTGCGTGCGCGATAGCAATGCTGCGTTGAGTTCAAATGACGGGTTTTCGGTCGTGGCGCCGACAAGCGTGACAACGCCGCTTTCCACAAATGGCAGAAAGCCGTCTTGCTGTGCGCGGTTAAAGCGGTGGATTTCGTCCACGAACAGCAATGTCTGCTTGCCGGTCCGAGCCATCTTTTCTGCCTCGGCAAAGGCTTTTTTAAGGTCAGCAACGCCCGAGAACACAGCGGAAATTGGCTTATAATGCATGTCGACCGCATCGGCCAACAGTCGGGCGATACTGGTCTTGCCGGTGCCTGGTGGCCCCCAAAGTATCATCGACGATAATTTGCCGGCTGCGACCATGCGGCCAATTGCGCCTTCGGGACCCGTCAGATGTTCCTGACCAATAATTTCGGCGAGCTTGGCGGGACGAAGTTTGTCCGCCAGTGGCGCGTTTTCAGGCGTGCGCGATGGTGCTTGCAGGCTATCCCCAAACAGATCGCTCATAGCACTATTCTGCCCGAACAGGCATCATGGGATGCCCATGAACGCCTCAAGCTGCGCAGATGTAAGACCGACTTAACGCGAAGCAACGGCACGGGCCGCGTTTTGACGGATGAGGCGAAGATAGGTGTCGGCCATAGTTTGGTTGATGGCATCCCAACTATAGTCGAGCGACCGTTGTTCGCCAGCAGCACCGTGCTTCGTGCGTAAATCCTCATCCACGCAATAGGCCTGTAGAGCGTCGGTGAATTGGTTAATTGCACCCGGGGTGATCAACCGCCCGGACACTTTGTCTTCCACCAGACTTTGGCTGCCGGTTGCCTTCGCGGCGACCACGGGCAGACCGCTGGCCATGGACTCTAGTGTCACATTGCCAAAAGCCTCCGTTACCGAAGGGTTGAAAAACATATCCATGCTGGCAACCGCGCGGCCCAGATCCGAACCAACCTGAAAGCCGACAAATTTAGCATCCGGAATACGCGTTTCGAACCATGGACGGGCAGGGCCGTCGCCGATAACCATCACCTGATGCGGGACTTTGCGGCGCCTGAGTTGGTCGATAGCATCTGAAAAGACATCAAGGCCCTTTTCCATCACCAGCCGCCCCAGAAAGCCGATAACGGGTGTGTTGTCGGCTATGGCAAGTCCGCGTCGCCATTCCATGTCACGCTGGCTAGGGTCGAAAATATCCCGATCTACGCCACGTGACCAAATGTCTATGTCATAGTTCATACGCTGCTGGCGCAGGACCTGAGCAAAGCTCTCGGACGGAGCAACCAAGGCATCACATTTCCGGTACAGCCGGCGGATCCATGCCACAAGGATAGGCTCCATGAACGACATGTTATAATAACGCAGATAGGTCTCGAACCGCGTATGCACCGAGCACAATACCGGCAAATGCCGTTTTTGCGCCCATTTTACGGCCTTGCGGGCAACCCGGTCAGGGCTTGAAATATGCACGATGTTCGGGTTGAACGCCTCAAGATCACGTCGGACAGCACGCGATAAGAATAACGGCATGCGGTATTCCGACCGGCTCGGAAATGCGACCGACGGGACGCTCACAAGGTCTCCGGTTGGCGCAAAGGCGGGTTTGGCGACCGTAGGCGAATACACCCGCACCGATGCGCCCTGGCGCAGCAGATAGCCCACAAGCTGGTTAAGTGCCTGATTTGCACCATCACGCACATAATTGTAATTGCCGCTAAAAAGCGCAATGCGAAGATCGCTTGTTTGCATCGCACTGCTTTTACCGACAGCGACGCAAAATGCCAATGGGAATGCTGCATGTGCTGGGATAGAAGCTATACATGATATTGAGCCAGATTGATGCGTTGCTTATTGGAAAGCCAAAGCCTTTTCGCGCCGACGGGACGATGAGCGCGATGGCGCGTACCGCAGTCGACCGACCCGTTTTTTTGCGCAAGCACGGTTTTGAGGGCGACGAGGTTGCAGATCTGACGGTGCATGGCGGCGTGGACAAGGCAGTGCATTTCTATCCAGCGGAACATTATCCTAAATGGATTGCGCATTTTGCGGCTGAGGGTTTCGCCCACCCATTACTCGACCAAGTTGGCGCATTTGGTGAAAATATAAGCGCATCCGGTTTAACTGAAGACAGCTTGCGCATTGGCGACCGGTTTCGCATCGGGCGGGCATTGGTCGAGGTTGCGCAAGGGCGTCAGCCATGTTGGAAGCTCGACCATCATTTTGGCGTGCATGGCCTGTCCGGTGTGGTCATCAGCAGCGGTCGTTGCGGTAGCTATTTCCGGGTTATCGAAGAAGGCGAAGTGGCACCGGGCGACCGAATTCAGATGGTGCATCAAGCCGAACATGACTGGACCGTGGCGCGCACGTTTAAGCTGCTCATTGGCGGCGGACATCGCGCGGAAGGAGCCGGCGCAAAATTGCGGGCGCTTGCTGCGCTGGAGACGCTGGCCGATAGCTGGAGGGACAGGGCGGCTAAATTGGTAGGGTAATGTCTTCTGCTTCGGGCGTGCTGCGGTTATTCGCCCAGCAGACCCTTGTTATAGACGGGCGCGTAGAGGCGAATTCGGGTCACCCGCTTTTCGTCTGCTTCTAAAATCTCCAGCGTCCAGCCGCTTGCCTCATGCGTCAGCATTTGGCCAATATCGGGCACTTGACCGGCAATAACGAAGGCAAGGCCGCCAAGCGTATCTACGTCTTCGTTCACCTCTGCCAGCTTTGGATCAACGGCTTCTGCAAGGTCGTCGAGCTCCGCACGCGCGTCGGCTTCCCACAAATCGGGGGCGATTTGCACGAAGAGCAATTCAGGTTCATCGTCATGTTCGTCTTCGATCTCGCCAACGATTTCTTCGACAAGGTCTTCAATCGTGACCAAGCCCTCGGTCCCTGAATATTCATCAAGGACAATAGCAAGATGGGTGCGTGTGCGCCGCATTTCATCCAGCAGCGCAAGTACGCTCATATTTTGCGGGACGAAGCGCGGCTGGCGGATGAAAGACTCAAGGCTATCGGGACGGTTCTGCCCTGAAGCAAGGACGGCAAACACATCCTTAATGTGGATCATGCCGATCACGCTATCGAGCGTATCGCGGTACACTGGCAATCGGCTGTGGCCATGTTCGGCGAAGACCGCAATGCAATCGGCAAAGCCAGCGCTTTCCTCAATTGCGACGATGTCGCTGCGTGGTACCATGACGTCGTCGACTCGGTGCTCACTGAAATGCAGCAAGTTGCGCAACATAGTGCGCTCAATGGCGGTCAAATCGCCGTCATTATCCGATTGATCGTTGTCTTCACTGTCCTCCTCATGCTCGGCAATTGCTTCTTCAAGCTGCTCGCGCAAGGTAGGCTCATGGTCGCGGCCAAAGAACATCGTCTTAAGCCGCTGCCATATTCGTCCGTCATTATCGTCGTCGGTTGCGGTTTTCGAACCGCTAAAACTGTCACCCTCAGGCATAATGGAAGCGTACTGGCCTCTTTTTGGTCAATTTATACCTCATATGGATTGTTAAGCCCCATGGATGCAAGCGCTTTTACTTCAAGCGCCTCCATCGCTTCGGCCTCATCTTCCTCGATATGGTCGTGGCCGAGCAAATGCAGCATGCCGTGAATGACCAAATGGGTGGCGTGATGCGCGACTGGAATGTTCTTCTCTTCGGCCTCGGCAGCGCAGATTTCATAGGCCAGTATGATGTCACCCAGCATGATTTCGGGGGCGTCATAAGTACCCGCAAGCAAGGCATCCAATTCTTCGTCATCGAGCATTGGAAAAGACAATACGTTCGTCGGCCTGTCCTTATCGCGCCATTCGAGGTTCAGTGCGTGTACCTCAGCATTGTCAGAGAGCTTGACGCTGACGCTAACGGGAACGACTGGATCCGCCAGCTCAGGGATCGCAGCAAAGCGAACAGCCGCATCGACGGCTTTTTCGGCCTCGATTTGCCCAAACGCGATATTACCCCAGTCAATGCCGCCCTGATTTGTGGCCAGCATAAGGTCAACATCAATCATGCCCGCCCTCATATGCGTCGACGATCTTGCCGACGAGTGGATGGCGGACAACATCGCTGCTGTTGAAACGGATGGTCTGGATACCGTCTACACCTTCTAAGCGCTGCACAGCGTCGTTAAGGCCAGACATGCGTTCGCCGCCCGGAATATCGACCTGATGCGGGTCTCCGCACACGACCATGCGGCTGTTCATACCAAAACGAGTCAGAAACATCTTCATCTGCGCAGCTGTGGTATTTTGGGCTTCATCCAGAATGATGAATGAATCAGCCAGTGTTCGGCCGCGCATGAACGCGATTGGCGCGATTTCAATTTCGCCCGATGCAATGCGTCGTTCTACCTGTTCGGCAGGCAAGCAGTCATACAAGGCGTCATAAATTGGCCGCAGATAGGGGTCGACTTTTTCCTTCATATCGCCCGGTAAGAAGCCAAGCCGCTCGCCAGCCTCTACCGCTGGACGTGAAAGGATAAGACGTTGAACAGCGCCAGTAATCAGCATGGCAACGGCCTGCGCAACGGCCAGATAAGTTTTACCAGTGCCTGCTGGCCCAAGTGCGAAGATAATCTCGTCGCGCGCAAGCGCCTCCATATAGGGAATTTGCGTTGCAGAACGGGGAACGAGCGTTTTCTTGCGCGTGCGGATCATGATACCCGGTGCGTCAGCGGCGTCCTTGCGGACAATGCCCTCCAAGGTGGGTTCAGCGGTCATGGCGATGATGGATTGCACAGCTTCGGTATCGATTTCCTGTCCGCGCGATAGGCGGGAGTAAATGTCGTTGAGAACGTCGCGTGTGCGGCCAATGGCGCCAGCCTCCCCTTCAATCTGGACACGGTTGCCACGGGCGGAGATATACACGCCGAGGCGGTTTTCGATGGTAACCAGATTACGGTCAAATTCCCCAAAAACCGCGTTGATTAGGTGCGGTTTGTCGAAGCTCATTTCGAGCCGGGACAAGTCACCGGCTTGCGCTTGGGCTTTTTTGGCCATTCAGGCAGCTGCTCTCATCGTTGGTTCACCTTTTAGGCTAAGTGGTCCAGAATCGGTAATCTGTACTGTAACGATATCGCCTATTGAAAGGTCCGGCGCAAGGACATGAACGGACTGGAGCCATGGCGATTTGCCAATAAGTTGCCCGGCGAATTTGCCTGGCCGTTCCAACAACACATCCGTTGTGTGGCCAACGGTCTTGTCGTTGAACGCGGTCTGGTCAGCAACAATCTGCGCTTGAAGCCGTTGCAGCCGCTCGTCCATCAAGGGCATCGGTATCTGGTCGGCCATGTCAGCAGCTGGTGTTCCAGGGCGCGGGCTGTATTTGAATGAGTAAGCCTGCGCATGGCCTACCTCGCGCACAAGGCTTAATGTGTCCTCAAAATCGGCATCAGTTTCGCCTGGAAAGCCGACGATAAAGTCGCCGGAAAAGGCAATGTCTGGCCGCACGACGCGGACGCGATCAAGAATGCGCATGTAACTGTCGCGGCTATGGCTGCGGTTCATGGCGTTGAGGATGCGGTCGGAACCTGATTGCACGGGCAGATGCAGAAATGGCATCAGTTTTTCAACATCACCATGCGCGGCGATCAGCCCTTCGGTCATATCGTTCGGATGGCTGGTCATGTAGCGGATCCGGCTAAGCCCGGCTATCCTATCGAGCGCGCGGATAAGGCCATCAAGGCCTTGGGGCTTGCCTGTGTCGTCCTCGCCAGCCCATGCATTTACATTCTGGCCAAGCAATGTGATTTCTTTGGCGCCAGCGTCAACAATGGCCTTTGCCTCGTCGAGCAGATCGGCCCAACCACGCGAAATTTCCGCGCCTCTAGTATAGGGTACGACGCAATAGGTACAGAATTTGTCGCAGCCTTCCTGAACCGTCAGGAACGCTGATGGCGGTTGTTTCCGCCGCGCGGGCAGCTTACCAAATTTGTCGAGGCCCGGTAGGTCAAGGTCAACCACACGTTCGCCCCGTCCAACCGCTGCGACCATGTTGGGCAGATTATGATAGGCCTGTGGGCCGACTACAATGTCGACTTCGGGCGCTCGGCGGCTGATTTCACCGCCTTCGGCTTGCGCGACGCAGCCAGCCACGGCGATAACGGGGCTAGTCCCATCCTTGCGGCGCAAGCGGCCAATTTCCGAATAGACCTTTTCCGCCGCCTTTTCGCGGATATGGCAGGTATTGAGAACGACGAGGTCGGCATTCGCCTTCTCGTCAGCTTGCGTCATACCCTGACTTTCAAACATTTCGGCCATGCGTTCGCCATCATAGACGTTCATTTGGCAGCCATAGTTTTTGATCGAATAGGTTTTTGGGGAATCCGTGCTCATGACGCGTGTCTATACATAGCGCGCCGCGTTGCCGCCACCATCCATTGCAGCGCCGATACGCGCCCTTACTTCAGCGGAAATCGCCTTGCGGTCGGGGTAGTGGGCTGGATCAAATGGCTCAAGAAAATGCAATATGGCCGTTATCGGTCTTAGATAAGAGAGTAACCGCCAGAAATTCTCGGTCACCTTTTCGTCACCAATCCAGGCAACGCGCGGCGTGTGACGGCCGTAATCGAGATAGACCGGTTGAACGAGCATACCTGTTGGCGGGGGAACGAGCGCCGCGAAAAGGGACGGTTTGAACGGCAGTAGATCAGACCCATCATGCGTTGTGCCTTCGGGAAAGATCGTGACCGGCTGGGGACCCGTCATGGCGGCGCGTAGATCATTGACCTGACTGCCAACACTCGCGCGATTTTCGCGGTTGACGAAGATCGTGTTGTTAATCTTGCAGAGCCAACCAATCAGCGGCCAGCTTTCAATGCCGTCATTGGCTACGAAAGTGCAACCAGTGACGCCCGACATGACTGGTATATCGATCCAGCTATGGTGGTTTGCCGCGTAAAAAACATTGGCGCGCAGGCGGGTGCCTGTCGTTGCGGTCGCGATGCCACTGGTCCAACTAATCGACAAAAGGAACAAGCGTGGCCAAGGTGATGGTCTGCGGAACAATCGCCATATATTATGCAACAACAGGGTGGCGATCAGGCTGCTGGCCATGAGCAGAAGGCGGGCCAAAAACAAGAACTGCCCGGCGACAAATGCCGCTGGATTGCGGCGTTCACTCCTTGCGGTCGATGGCGACGCCATAAAGCTCCATACGGTGATCAACCAATCGATATCCAAGCCGTTCAGCGATAATCTTTTGCAAAGCCTCAAGCTCCGGGTCGACGAATTCGACGACCTTGCCGGTTTCGACATCGATCAGATGGTCATGATGCGCTTCAGGCGATGCTTCATAACGGGCGCGGCCGTCACCGAAATCGTGGCGGTCCAATATCCCTGCCTCTTCGAAAAGGCGGACGGTGCGGTACACGGTGGCAATCGAAATTTTGGGGTCGATTGCCGATGAACGGCGATACAGCTCCTCAACATCGGGGTGGTCGGTTGCATCGGAAATCACGCGCGCGATGACGCGGCGCTGGTCCGTAATGCGCAGGCCCCGGTCGTTGCAGAGCGCCTCAATGTCGATTTTGCTATCCATCCGAACAGACATTTAGTGTCACCCTATGATTCGTCAAAGAAAAAGGCCGGGGAGGTCCCCGGCCTTGTATTATCGCGGATAAGCGAAAAGCTTATTTCACCTTTTTCTTACGGCCAGATCCCGGCGCGCGCCCAAGGCCGATCGCCTTGGCCAATTCGCGGCGTTGTTCGGCGTAAGCGGGAGCGACCATAGGATAATCGGCGGGTAATCCCCACTTGGCACGGTAGTCATCAGGCGTCATGCCATAATGTGCCATAAGGTGACGCTTGAGCATTTTTAGCTTCTTACCATCGTCCAGACAGACGATATAATCGCGCTTAATGGAGTTACGGATTGGAACGGCTGGTTCCAACGCAATTTCTTCTACCACCGCTGGTCCGGAAATTCCGGAGAGCGCTGCGTGCACGTTAGAGATTAAATTTGATACATCTGAAACGGCAACGCTATTGTTGCTGACATGCGCAGCAACAATATCGGCAGTTAGCGTAATTAACAATTCAGTGATATCATTACTTTCTTGTGACATTTTGAAAAACTCCAGACTCATTATTTTTTGTGGTTAACATTTCTTAAGTTATCCAATTGAACTTCAGCCGTCAGCATGCGACATAATACAGTGCCATTATTAAAAATTTAGTTCCATAGTAATCGCATCAGGATTGATGCCATCTGCATTTTTGTAGTAATTTTTGCGACGACCAATGGGTGCAAATCCAGAATTAAGGTAGAAATCATAAGCATTGTTACCGTCACGGACCTCTAAGAACAGTTTTGTTCGTCCTGCGCCGCGTGCGCGATTGACCGTTTCTGACAATAGCATTTTTCCGATGCGTTGCCCCTGAAACTGCTGCATCACACCAATCATTAATAGTTCTTCGTGGTCAAGAACCCAGCGGCCGAATGCAAAACCGCAGACACTTTCTTGAACTATAGCAAGCAATAACCGACAGTCGGGTAGAACAAGTGTCGATAAAAGCTGGGCGGCAGTCCACGCTTCGCCAAAACGCGGATCAAATGCATCGTTCATGACCGACATAACGGCCGAAATATTGCGCGCGTCGCCATCAATGATTCGAATCATATGCTTATAGCCAATGGCTTCGCGTCGGGCGCCCTGCCATATATTGGGACCGGCGGCAGGCCGCTGCCCGTGGGAAGGTGCACCCAATGGCGCGCATCGGGCAGTAGGTTGAACCATTTCCCGTTCACGCGCTGCAGATCAATATCTCCAGCGACATTCTGCGCAGTGGCAAGCGATGACACTGCCTCAGGCAGAATGGAGCATACTGGTTTCATTGACTGCCCATCGGCGGCGAAAGCTTCAAAGAAATACTCACCATGGCCACCAGTCATAACCACGTCGACCGCCAAGGGTTCGGCCATTTGGGCACGGGCTATTGCGGCGATTAATGTCAGGCAGCCATAGCCTTGCACGTCGATATGCCACGCCAACCCTAAAGCCTTCGCCGCAGCAACGCCCACGCGGATGCCGGTAAAGCTTCCAGGCCCGACATTGACAAAGATTTGGTCCGCCTTGCCGCTATCTGGCAACGCAGCGATGAGCGGGAGCAAGCGTTCCGCGTGGCCACGGCCAATGACTTCATGTTGTGCGGATACAAGATCATTGCCGTCGAATAAAGCGACTGAGCATACCCGCGTCGCGGTATCTATAACCAATGTCCGCATAACGGTCCGCTGCCGCTTCGGGATCAGATGACGCTGTTGAAGCGGTTAAATGCAGGGCGGGGGCTACGCTCAAAAATGCTTGCCTTATCGCCATAGCCCAAGGTGCAGATGAAATTTGACTGCACTTTTGTGCCTGCAAAAAATGCCTCGTCCACCGCCGCATTGTTGAAGCCCGACATTGCTCCGGTGTCGAGTCCAAGCGCACGCGCCGCAAGGATGAAATAGGCGCCTTGCAAGCTGCTATTGCGGAAGGCGGTTTTTTCAATCAGCGCATCATTACCAACAAACCAGCTGCGCGCATCTGTGTGCGGAAATAGCTCAGGCAGATTTTCATAAAATTCCAGGTCCATGCCAATGATGGCGGTCACCGGTGCTTGCAGAATTTTGTCACCATTGGCTGGCATGCAGAGAGCGGCAAGCTTTTGCTTGGCAGCGTCACTACTGCACCAGATGATTCGAGCGGGCAGGCAATTGGCTGATGTAGGACCAAATTTCATGACATCCCAAATCTGCTCAAGTTGCTTTTGTGTTACTGGCGTATCCAAATAACCATTATAGCTGCGCGCCTCACGAAAAAGCTGATCAAGAGCAGCATCGTTCAATGGTTCTGACATGATGTTAACTTTCTAAACGGAAAAAATTTAAGCTGCACGCACTTCGGTGACTTCGGGAACATAATGCTTAAGCAATTGTTCGATCCCGTTTTTCAGCGTGGCCGAGGATGATGGGCAACCCGCGCAAGCGCCTTGCATTTGCAAGAATACTACGCCTTTTTGGAAACCGCGATAAATGATGTCGCCGCCGTCATTGGCCACCGCAGGGCGGACGCGGGTCTCGATCAATTCCTTGATCTGTACCACTATGTCTGCATCTTCCGGATCATCAAGTGGATAGTCTGCGTCACCCGATGGCACCGAGAAGCCAGCTGCCGCTGGCTTGAACAACGGCATGTTAGCACTGAAATGGTCGAGCAATATGCCAAGCACATCAGGCTTTAGGCTTGCCCATTCGACGCCCGGCGCAGCCGTTACCGAAATGAAAGAATGTCCGAAGAACACGCCCGTGACATCTCCAAGCGTAAACAGCGCCTCGGCAAGAGGCGAAGCTTCTGCCTCTTCAGGACAGGCAAAGTCCCGTGTTCCGGTGTCCATGACCACATTTCCAGGCAAGAATTTGATCGTCGAAGGGTTAGGGGTCAGTTCAGTTTCTATAAGCATTCCCCGCATGTGGTGCGGCGGACAGGAAAGTGCAAGCCAGAATGTCTTGACAGCGGCCAAGCCCAAGTTGACGTAACATACCATAAGGAGATCAAAGGAAATGAGTCAATCACACAAAACAGCGTGGATCACAGGTGCATCGTCGGGGATCGGTGAGGCACTTGCTAAGGCGTTTGTAGGCGGCGGTGGTCATGCGATATTGTCGGGACGCAACGTCGCCGAGCTGCAACGTGTTGCGGACGAAACTGGCGCGCCGGAGCGTTGTTTAATCTTGCCATTCGACACTGTGGACCATGACGGATTGGCCGACAAAGTGTCGAAGGCTATTGCTTTTCAAGGCAGTGTCGATGTGTTGGTCAACAATGCGGGCATATCACAACGCTCGCCCGCTGTGGACACTGATTTGTCGGTGTATCAGCGTATTGTCGATGTAGATTTACTCGCACCAATTGCGCTTACGCAGGCACTGCTGTCACATATGGTTTCGCGTGGTGCGGGCCAGATCGTGATGATCTCCAGCGTGGCCGGAAAGGCCGGCATTCCCATGCGCACCGCCTATTGTGCGGCAAAGCACGGCCTAATTGGCTATGCCGATGCCTTACGCAGCGAAGTGGCCGGGCAGGGAGTCAAGGTTCTCGTTGTGGCGCCGGGGTCCGTCAAAACCAACGTATCGCGCAATGCACTGAACGCCGATGGCTCGGTTCGTGGCATGAGCGACGCCGCGATTGAAAACGGCATTGACCCACACGAGGTCGCCAGCCGCATCTGGGACGCTGTAGCCACTGGAAATCGCGAAATCGTCATCGCAGAAGGCATGGAGGCTAGCATTCCCGTTTTGCGCGCGCAGGATCCTGAAAAACTGTTCGACTTGGTCGAGGCGATGGTAGCCGACGGCTATGCTCAGAAGATTTCTGCGCAATAAAGCGGTGTATTGCTCAGGCGGTTGAGAATTAAGGCCCATGCATTATTTGGTGCATGGGTATTCCGCCCTAGATACGGCCCGCCCTTAATGCTGCGCCCGCCGCAAAGGGTGACAGTGCCGTTATCGCCAGCGACGTTGCCGCAAGCAACTGCATCGCGTTTCTGGGATCTTCGGCCAAAGTGCCAGCGCCAAAGATAAGCAGGGGAATGGTGAGTGGCACAAGCAACAGCCCGCCAAGCGCGCTCGCACCGCTAAGGCCAGCGGTGAGTGCGGCGATCATTACTGAAAGCCCCGCCAAGGCGGGTAAAGCGAGTGCGAGGCCAAGCAGCAAAGTGCCTAATTGCGCCTCAGGCAATCCAATCAGCGCCGAACCAACCACCGTTGCGAGAAGCAATGGCAGGGCAAAGGCGACAATCTGCCCCGCGATCTTGGCCGTCGCGACAAGTTCATCGGACCAACCGCGCAGGGCCAATTGATCAAGCACTCCAGACTGCCGGTCAGGTAAAATCAGGCGCTCAATGGGCAGAAGCGTCGCCAACAGCGCCGCTATCCACAAGATACCGCCGCCCGTCCGCGCCAGCAGCGCCTTGTCCGGACCGGTGACAAAGGGAAAGAGCGTAGCCACTGCGAGATAGAATACAATAGGAAGCCACAAGCCACCACCTGTCCAAGCAAGGCGCACCTCGCGGGTGACCAGAGCGATGAAGCTCTTCATGCGGCAACGCCTTGGTTGTCGAGCACAAGGCTATGCGCAACATTGATGGAGGGCGGTTGGTGCGCGGCGACAAAGACAATCCCGCCCGATGCTGCGCGACTGGTAATCGCTTGATCAAGGCGCGCGCAGCTTGCGCTATCGAGGCCATTATAGGGTTCGTCGAGCAACCAGATCTCTGCCTTTGATGCCAACACCCGCGCAATGCTTGCACGCTTGCGCTGCCCGGTGGAAAGAAAGCGCACCGGGATTTTAGCTAGGCCTTGTAAATCCATATCTGCCAAGGCTGCGCTGCGTTCCGACGCTGATGCGCCGTCCAGGTCTGCCCAAAATTGTAACGCATGCTCAACGGTCACATTCGCATCAAGCGCAAGGCTTTCATCAGCAAGGGCAATGCGTCCTTCGGCTTTCACCGCGCCGGACGTAACCGTAAGCAACCCTGCAACAAGACGCAGAAGAGTGGATTTTCCACATCCATTGGCGCCCCTTATCCAGATGATGTCACCTGCGCGCGCGGTTACCGTCAGGTTACGTAATACCAGACGATTACCGCGAATGACCGCGACATTTTCAAGGCTAAGCGACGGCAAGGATGCTTGACGGGATGACATATCGCGACTTAGGCATGAATTCGTTCAATTGCAAAAGCAGGATTATCAGATGCAGGTTTCAAGACTGGATGACACGGCTCGCGACGCAGCGATGCAACAATTGCCGCAATGGACTTATGATGCTGACGCCAAAGGCATCCGCCGTAGCGTGCGCTTTGGCGACTTTGCCGAGGCGTTCGGCTTCATGACACGCATCGCCATTTTGGCCGAGAAAGCGGACCATCATCCCGAATGGTTCAACGTATACAACCGCGTCGACATTTTGCTGACCACGCATGATGCAGGCGGATTGTCACAACGTGACATTAATCTTGCCACCGCCATTGATGCCATCACGGTTTAAGCTGCACCACATCCCCAAGGCCGCCCAATAGACCCAATTGCTTGCGTAAACGGTTGGGGAACCAGCGCGCTGAAAAGGCAAGTTGCTTCGCCATTTTGTTGACTGGCGTGTGCACCTTTTCCCCATGGATCGCTTCCCATGCGGCGGGACCAATTATCGAAACGGGGCTGACCTCGACGCCAGCGGACTGAAGCCTTTCCTTGCCTGTCATGTTGCTGCTGGCGTCAACATTACTGATGATGTTGGTGTCGATGAAGCCTGGCATAAGGCTGCGTGATTTAATGCCATAGGGACGCCATTCAATATCATGCGCCTCGGCAAGTCCGCGCACTGCGAATTTCGTGGCGCTGTAGACGCTTAAGCCCGCCGAGCCGTAGATGCCTGCGGCTGAGCTGGTATACAGCACACATGCGTCGGCTGTGTTTTTGAGCAGGTCGAAGCACGCGCGCGTGCCGCTGATCACGCCGGTCAGGTTAATCGCGATCATGCGGTCAATATCTTCGTCGGTCATGTCCTGAATGGGACCACCAGCGCCAATACCAGCATTGTTGAACAATACGGTCATATGGCCATCGGTGTGCTTGGCAAATGCGGCAACTGCCTTTTTCCACTGCGCACGGTCCGCGACATCAAGCCTGTGGCGCGAATATTCGCCCTTTGGTAGCAAGGCCGCGGTGTCGTCCAGACCCTTTTCATCAATATCCGCCAGACCCACAAACCAGCCCATATTTGCAAAATAGCGCGCGACTTCGCGGCCAAGGCCAGACGCAGCGCCCGTAATGAATATGCTTTTTTGTGCTGTCGACATGATGATGATTCCTCTCTTACTCACATGCTTGTCAGCGACATTAATTTGCTTGAAACGTCAACTGATTATTGCAGCTGCTGCACAGCCGGGATGCACCATAAGGGCCTGAGGAGTGATTATAGTTTGAAATTGGTTATTGCTGATTATGATGATTTTAAACGAGTTTTCAGCCACTGCTAGGGCGCAAATCATGCGCCCGAACAAAGGCCTAAAGCTAAATCACTTGGAAGCCCTTGGCGTAAATATGCCAAGTAAAAATCGCCGCAGCCCCGCGATGCGGGCGCCAGCGTTCGGCGATGGCGCGGATTTCCTTTTCGGACGGCCGTACCGCAAGCTTTAACAAGCGGCCAACGCCTTCCTGAACCGCAAGGTCGCCCGCAGGCCAGATGTCGGCGCGGCCCTCGGCAAGCAGCAGATAGATTTCTGCTGACCAGCGGCCAATGCCCTTCACCTGCGTGAGATAGGCAATCGCTTCCTCATCATCGGTGGGCAAGGCGTCGAGCGGCAACGCGCCCGACAGCACCAGTTCCGCTAGCGACCGGGCATAGCCCTGTTTCTGCCGGCTAAGGCCGCAGCCGCGCAACGCATCGAAATCCTGCCCCAGCAACTGCTCCGGCGGGCATCCTGCGCCCAGCAAGGCCTCCAGCTTGTTCCAGACCGATGCCGCTGACGCGACGCTCACTTGCTGCCCAACTATTGTGCGCAACAATGTGGCATAGCCCGATGCGCTTATCCGTTCGTCGGGATAGCCGGTTACGGCAAGGGCCGAGGCGATGCCCGGCTCAATCGCCGCCAGTGCGTCAAGCGCGGCATGAAGCTGCTGTGCCGGAATGCCCATTAGCGTGCACCCTTCATCCGCGCCGGACGGTCGCCGCGTACAGCGCAATCGCTGCTGCGTTGGAGACGTTCAGTGACTCCATCTGTCCGCTCATCGGCAATTTTGCCAGCTGGTCACAATGTTCTTGGATATTGTGGCGCATCCCGTCGCCTTCGGCGCCCAGCACAAGGGCGTTGCGCCCAGGCGTCAGGGCTTGGTCCAACGTTACCTCCGCATGGCCTGTCAGGCCGATTCTCCAATAGCCAGCCTCGGCAATTTCCTCGAGCGCGCGGGCAAGGTTTACCACACGCACCCATGGCATGATTTCAAGTCCGCCGGACGCTGCTTTGGCCAAGGCGCCTGATTCGGGTGGGGAGTGCCTGTCTTGCGTAACAACCGCAACGGCACCAAAGGCAGCCGCGGTCCGGAAAATCGCGCCGACATTGTGTGGATCGGTTACTTGATCAAGGATCAGTAAAGGCCTGTTGTCGTCATTGGCAACGGCAAGCGCATCCGTCAGCCACACATCCTCAAGCGGCGCAACTTCAAGCACAATGCCCTGATGCGGGGCATCCTTAGGCACAAAACGCGCCAAATCATTCACCTCGGCATATTGCACGGTCAACCCGTCAGGCACGACGATCTTGCCGATTTCTTCTCGCGTCCCCCATAAATTGATAAGGCGACGCTCGGGATTGTCGAGCGCGGCATAGACGGCATGCCGCCCATAAAATTTGGGATTACCGCTTATGACGGCTGCACCACGGCGACGGTGGCTTTTATGTGAAGACATTTCATTTACCTGTTAATTAAAAAGAGGACGTTCTGGCCTCCTTTCCCACTTGAGGCATTGACAGGCAAGGGCCCTTTCGCCATTGGGCTGCTTCTTCTGCGGGACCGGCCCTCATGCCAACACATGATGCCCCGCCGAAGATGTGGACAGGTGGCCGAGTGGTTAAAGGCAGCAGACTGTAAATCTGCCCGGTTTTCCGTACGCTGGTTCGAATCCAGCCCTGTCCACCA
>CAIJLW010000115.1 GCA_903821685.1 uncultured Sphingomonadales bacterium
CTGCTTAAAACGCAGGCTGCAACCCCGCTTTGGGCAGCAAAGGCGTTATCACCTAAGTCATTGAAATCATTGGAGCGGGCGAAGGGATTCGAACCCTCGACCCCAACCTTGGCAAGATTCGGCTCTATGAAATTTTCGTTGTAAATCAGGTGCTTATAAATTCCCTGAAAAATCCGAACATGATCCGAACATTTTCAGCGCAATTTGCTCAAAGAGCTTTATGCGGAGCGGCAGCTTTGCGCCCAGTTTTAGACGTAGGTTATGGATTGCTCTGGACCTAAAAGTCGCCGATTCAATCCATGAAGAATCGTTCCACATAAAACAACGAAGGGACGACGCATCGCGCCGCCCCTTCGTCAAATATCTTGGTTCCAAATGCGTATGTTTAGAAGTTTATCGTAGCAGTCAGCGCCACGGTGCGGGGTGAACCCACGGTGTAACGCTGCGTGAACTCGTCTAAAATACCGCCAATATAGCGCTCGTCGAAAAGATTGTTCACGCCAAGCCGTGCTTCAACGCTTTGGCGATCACCGATCGGCAATTTGTAACCGACCGAAAGATCGACCAACGTGTAGCTATCGATTTGCAGCGCTGGCGTATTCGCGGCATCGCCGGGAGCCGAACCGATATGACGAACGGTCAATTGGCTATTGAGGCTTTCGCTGCGATAGTTGAGCGTTCCAGCAACGATATAATCCGGTGTTCCAGAAACCTTTGCACCAGCAGGCACCGTTACCCGGTTGCCGCCGTAACTCGCGCCGCGGAAACCCTTTGTGTATGTCGCGTCGTTAATCGTGACGGCAAGGCCTGCACCAAAGTTGCGGGTGAAATCGGCATCAAGGCTAGCCTCAACACCCTGCGACCGCACGCCACCGTCGATATTGAAATAGGTGCCGCCCGTGCCCGCCGAATAGTTAATGCCGCCAGTACCGATTGCAAAATCGTCCGTCAAAAATACGATCGGGTCGTTATATTTGATGCGATACAATGTGACCGCACCGCGGACACCGGCACCACGATAGCGTGTGCCGATTTCGTAATTGGTTGCAACTTCTGGATTGAGATTGGAAAAATCGGTTCCAGTTTTTTCGATTGCCCAATCCCCGATGGCAGCAAAATTGCGCGAGTAGCCGGCAAAAAGTTGGAGCCGTTCCGTGGCATCAAACACTACGCCAACTGACGGCAACAGCATGTTGCTGTCGCTGTCAAATTTCGAGAGCGTTGTCGAAATCTGCTGGCCTGCCGAATTGAAATTGCGGTCTTCAGCCGAGCTACCTGAAATTTTTACGAAATAATGCTGCAAACCGGCATCAATCGTCAGCGAGTCTGTAATGTTCCAGGTATCGGCAATGTGGAGCTTGACCACATCCGTTTTGAAGTTCTGCCGGAAATCTTCACGATAGACGATATCCGATGCAATTGGGCCTTTGCGAATGTCGAGATATGGATACCATTTACGACCAAAGTCGCGATCAAGCTTTTCGTACCAAAGTCCGGCGCGCACATCGTGATTGCCAAACTCGGCGTTCATGTTGAAAACTGCGCCAAACCGTTGCGAGTAATAGGTGCTGTTCCGGTAGCTTTGCGCTGAGGAGCAATCTGCGCCGGCCTTTGCTGTATTGTCTGCATTGAAGCATGTCGACGAACGCACGATGGCGCCCGCGAGGTCCGTGTAAACGCGTTCTACGCCACCAGTAGCGTAAGGGAGCACGGCGCGGCCCTGATTATCGGCTAAGGTCGTGCGAATGCGTGAACCGGCAATGATGACCTGTTGCAACGCGCCGGGATTAGCCGTGTTTACGAAACGGGGTTCCAAATATGGCGGAAGGAATTCACCAACCCCTTCATTGCTGTGGAAATAGGGTGAAAACGAAATCGAGATCGTGTCCGATGGTTTCCAGTCAAGTTTTGCATAGCCCATGATGTTGGTGCGGATCGATGCCCACTCGTCTGCCCAATATTCATTGGCAACCGCGCTTGTAGGATTAAAATTCGACGATGAACCATCGACGGTGTAACCTGTTTGTTCGATAAATGCCCGTGTGGCTTCGATGATGGGATCATCGTCGCTGTCATTGTATGACCCACGTAGCGTAAGCTTTACGTCGCCAAAATCAGAGACGCTTTTGCCTTCGACATGGAACTGCTCGATCCCTGCCGGTGTCCGCCCGCCATGTGGCCACAGATGGGTATCAAGGTCCGATACCGCGAAGTATGCGCGGGTGTTTCCGAAAATCTCACCTGTATCAATGTCGGCATAGATACGGCGGCTGTCAAAGCTGGATAATGTCGCACTAACCCGTCCACCGAACTCTGCTTTTGGTTCGCGCGAGAAATACGCAATTGTACCACCGAGTGCGGAAGTCGAAGGCGATCCGACA
>CAIJLW010000116.1 GCA_903821685.1 uncultured Sphingomonadales bacterium
CCAGCGCTGGCCCAAGATTTTGTATTTTTGGACAACGCAGGGGGTTCGCAGGTTTTGACCCGGGTGGCTGACCGGGTGCGTGAATATTTACTCACCAGCAGCGTGCAGCTTGGGGCCAGCTATATCCATTCACAGACCGCTGGGGCTAAGGTATTAGCGGCTCGCCAGTCAGTGGCCCGCTTGATTAATGCGGCCCATGACGAAGAAGTGGTGATGGGAGGCGCCACCACGGCATTGATGTTCCAGCTGATACAGGCCATCTTGCCGCAAGTTCGCCCGGGTGATGAAATCATTCTCACCAACACCGACCATGAAGCGAATATCGGCGCCTGGCTTCGCTTGCAGGCCGCTGGGGCTAAGGTGCATTTTTGGAATGTGAATCCCCAAACACTGGAATTAGACCTGTCTGATCTGGAGCGGCTGCTGTCGCCTCGCACCACCTGGGTGGCCATGACGCACGCGTCCAATGTGCTGGGCACCGTGAACCCGGTAGCAGAAGTGGCCAAGCGCGTGCACAAGGTAGGTGCGCGCCTTTGTGTGGATGCGGTGGCCTATGCGCCGCACCGCCTGGTGGACGTACAGGCGAGCGGCGCAGATATTTATGTATTTAGCTTTTATAAAGTGTTTGGCCCGCACTACGCCGTGCTGTGGGGGCGACGCGAACTGCTGTTGCAACTGGCCAGCCTGAACCATTACTTCATCACATCCGACACCCTGCCCTACAAGTTGCAGCCGGGTAATGTCAATTACGAGTTGTCTTATGGTTGTATCGGCATCAGCGACTATTTGGAATCGGTGGGTGCCGCCTTGGGCGCGAAGGGCGATATGCACAGTCGCATGCAACATGCTTTTGATGCATTCGAACGCCATGAAGACGCGCTAGCCGAGCAGTTGCTGACCTATTTGCGCAGCAAAGCTGGGGTGCGCATTATTGGGCGCCCCTTTGCAATGGACGGGTTGAGGGTGCCAACCGTCAGCTTTGTCGTACGCGGCGCAATGAGCGAAGCAATCGTGTTGCATACCGACCGCTTTGGCATCGGCATCCGCTTTGGCGACTTTTATGCCAAGCGCCTGATTGAAGCGCTGGAACTGCAAAGACGTGGTGGTGTGGTTCGAGTGTCCATTGCACACTACAACACGCATGCGGAAATCGAGCGCCTGATCACGCACCTGGACGCGGCTATTGACGCGGCCATCGATACCGACCCCGCACTCGGCTAAGGTCGGGAGATACACCGTGAGCGATCCCACCCCAACTCTGATACGCAATGGTCGGGTGATTACCGCCAGTGACGACTACGTGGCTGATGTGCTGCTGAAAGACGGCATCGTCCACACCATTGGCCAGGCGATAGAAGTCGGTCCTGATGTGCGCGTGGTCGATGCCACTGGCTTGTATGTGCTACCCGGCGGCGTGGACACCCATGTCCACCTGGAAAACGTGATTGGCCCCACGATAACTGCAGATACCTTTGCCAGCGGAACCAAGGCAGCAGCCTTTGGTGGCACCACCACGATCGTGGACTTTGCGCTGCAAACTCAACTCGACTCACCCTTAGGTGCCATCGCACGGGCGCAAAGAAGTGCCGAGTCGCAAGTCAATGTGGACTACAGCTTGCATGTGATCGTGACCCGCGTGGACGAGCAAGTCTTGAAGGATGTGCGCTACGCCATGCACCACGAAGGCGTGAGCAGCTTCAAGATGTTTATGGCCTATCCTGGGGTGATGATGGCCGATGACGCTTCGATTTTTCGCATGCTTCGCCAAGTGGGAGCAGACGGAGGCATGGTCGCGCTGCATGCCGAAAACGGCACGGTGATCGACCTGCTGATTAAGGAGGCGCTAGAAGCCGGCCACACTTCGCCGCGCTACCACGCGCTCACCCGTCCCTCTCTCATGGAGGGTGAGGCCACGCACCGCGGCATCCGGCTGGCCGAACTTGCGAACGCCCCGATTTACTTTGTGCATGTCTCAAGTAACGATGCGCTCAAGCATATCGTGAGCGCGCGCGCAGAAGGCATTCCAGTGTTTGCCGAAACCTGCCCGCACTACCTGCTGTTTGACGACTCGGTCTACGACAACGATGACTTTGAGACCGCCAAATACGTCATGACACCCCCACTGCGCAAGCCAGACGACCAAAAGCACCTGTGGCGTGCCCTGCGCTATGACGACTTGCAGGTCATCGCTACCGACCACTGCCCGTTTTGCATGAAGGCCGACCACCTGGGCCTGCGCAGCTCCAAGCTGCGCGGCACTAAAAATTTTGCAGAAATTCCCAACGGCGCTCCCGGTATCGAGACCCGGTTGGTCAGCCTGTTTGACATTGGCGTGATGCAGGGCAAGCTTTCGCTCAATCGCTTTGTAGAACTCACTGCTACAACACCCGCAAAGCTGTTTGGCCTATTTCCCAAAAAAGGCACGATTGCCGTGGGCAGCGACGCCGATGTGGTGGTGTTTAATCCAGCGGTGACCCAAACCATCCATGCCAAGCATCTGCATGGCAACTGCGATCACACACTGCTCGAAGGCCGCACCCTGCAGGGCCGAGTGGAAAAAGTGTTCTTGCGCGGCAACCTGATCGTGGACGGCAACGACTGGCACGGACGCGAGGGCATGGGCCGCTTTGTGCCACGCGGCCAAGTGCGGGCGTTTTAAGCATGGCCTTGGACAAACCTAAAAACTCCACTAAGCCCAATACGCTCGAAGCCCTACGCACCCTGGTCGCGCTGCAAAGTACGCAACTTACGCCGCGTATGCGCGACGCAGCACATTACGCACTAGAGCACCCTAAAGACGTTGCTTTGTGTCCTTTGGCTGACCTGGCGCAGCAGTCGAAGCTCTCACCTGTGGCGTTTATCCGCATGGCGCAGGCCTTAGGCTTTGCAGGTTTCTCAGACCTCAAACGCTTGTTTCGTGCACCCTTGCAGCAAACAGCCAATCCCACATACAGCGAGCGCATCCGCCATTACGGCGGAGAACTCACACTCAGCCGTCCGCAAGATCCGGTCGCAGTTTTACGCGCATTTAGCCAAGCAAATATCGTCTCGTTACAACACCTACAGGCAGATGCCGAGGTCATGCCGCTAAAGCAAGCTATCGCGATGCTGCAACGCGCACGGCTGGTACATGTGATCGGCCTGCGCCGCTCGTATGCGGTGGCCTCCTATCTGTCCTACGCCCTGAACCGCACCGGACGTGCCGCAGTGCAGATCAACGGCCAGGGTGGCATGGTGCTAGAGCAGGCTGAGGTGGCCGGGCGGCAAGACTTGCTGGTAGCTATCAGTTTTCCGCCCTATGCGTCAGACACGCTCAAGGTCTGCGAACAGGCCAAAGTCCGTGGCACCAAAATACTGGCTATCACCAATGGCGCGCTCAGCCCGCTGGGGCGTATCGCCGATTTGTTGATTGACGTGAATGACGCTGAGTTAAAGGGATTTCGCTCATTGACTTCAGCACTGTGCGTGGTGCAAACTTTGGTGATGGGTCTTACCTTTGGTAAACGCCATCGCAGCCGCAAAGGAAAGCCTAGCCAGAGCGGCCCCGACTTAAAAGACATTGATTGCTAAACCCCATGGCGCCTACCCCGGTTACGCTAATTGTTGAGCCACTGACCGCCGACCGGTTTCTCCCGTTTGGCGAAGTGATCGAGGCGAGCGACTCGGTGCGCCAATTGCCCATCAACCAGGGTTATGCCACACGATTTCACGATCTGGCCCGCGTTGATGTGGGTCAGAGTACGGTGCTGATCAATATATTTCGGGCGCTGCCGCGTTCACTGCCCATGCAACTGCAGGTGATGGAGCGCCATCCCCTGGGCAGCCAGGCTTTTGTCGCCATGGCCGAACTGCCGTTTTTAGTCGTTGTGGCGCCGCCAACGCAGACTTTGGAAGTGGCCGATATCCGCTGTTTTCGGGCCGAGGTGGGTCAAGGTGTGAACTACGCTAAAGGCGTTTGGCACCATCCCTTGATTGCTATCGGGCGAAACTGTGACTTTCTCGTTATAGATAGATGCGACTCTGCACAAGACAACAATCTAGAAGAGATAGATATTGCATCAAGACATATTTGGATCGGCGAGTGATGCTTGTTTGCTTGTTCTGTAAAGTTCGCTTTGTTAAAAGCCACTCTCAGTTTGATGCCGCGTAAAACTCAATGCGAACCCGCAAACGCTCGCATGTGAAATGCAGCATGCTCAGGTTCATAGGCATAGTCCGTACCCACGGGACAGGCGCGACGCGCCAAGCAGCCCGCTTGCATACAGTCTTGCCCTTGCGGGCTGTGCAGATGCGTTGCGCAGGCATCGAGCTGGTAGCCCTTGACGTCAAAGGCCTGAACCGGACAGGCTTGTAAACAAGGCTGGCCGGAACAGTTCAAACACACATCTGCGCCAGCTGAAGCAACGCCAGAACTTGCCGTTAAAAAAGGCGCATCGCCCTGCGACACCGCGGGCAAGGCCAGCGCGAAACGGTAGGCGTGCCACAGCCCGTACGTGGGATGTAGGCGCAACATCAAGGGGCTGGTATCCAAGGTTTCAGCGCGGGCGGCCCATTGCTGAAAGGGCCAATAGGGCGGGCCTTCAAAAGGGAAAAGAGCTAAGCCGCCCCAACGCTCTGCCAGTTCTTCGGC
>CAIJLW010000117.1 GCA_903821685.1 uncultured Sphingomonadales bacterium
TTCCTTGATAAGCTCTGCCTGTAACTATGCCGCAGAGGCCGAAAAGGTTCCCTATCAATAACGCGACAGTTCCACATCCATCTTGCGATAGCCATGTACGAAGCATCCCGAGACACGCTCGGGTTCGGCCACCACATTTGGCCGGAGGCGGCGCGCAGCCATTTCCTCTAGCAGAATGCGGATTTGCAATTCGGCAAGCCGCGCACCCACGCAACGGTGGATACCATAACCAAACGCCAAATGGCGCCGCGCATTCTCTCGGTCGACGATCAGCTTGTCGGGATTTTCGAACACGGTTTCATCGCGGTTGGCCGATAGGTACCACATGCCGATTTTGTCACCCGCTTTGATAGGGGCACCAAATAGGTCGTGGTCTTGCGTTGCGGTCCGCCGCATGTGCGCCAAAGGCGTCTGCCAGCGGATGATTTCGCTGACGGCATTGGTGA
Organism: uncultured Sphingomonadales bacterium; assembly: GCA_903821685.1. GTDB lineage: Bacteria > Pseudomonadota > Alphaproteobacteria > Sphingomonadales > Sphingomonadaceae > Sphingorhabdus_B > Sphingorhabdus_B communis. Next base: position 447 of record CAIJLW010000117.1, read on the forward strand.
TGAAGGCCGGGTTCTTTTCAAGCTTCTCACGTTCATCTTGGAAGCTATGTAGGCCATAAACATAGCCCGACATGGAATTGCGCGTTGTGTCGTTACCGCCGACGATGAGCAAGATGAGATTACCCATATATTCCAACGGGGCCATGTCCTTCATCGGCGAATGGATCATCCGGCTGATCAGGTCAGGGGCTTGGCCCTTGTTTTTGCGCTCGTTCCAGAGATTCTGGAAATAGGCGCCCATTTCGAACATTTTGGCCAGCCGCGCTTTGCGGGTTTCTTCGGTGCGGAATAATTCGACGTCACCAGCCCAATCGGACCATTCGGTCAATTTGCGGCGGTCTTCCCAAGGGAAATCGAACAACAAGGCAAGCATTTGCGTCGTCAGTTCAATCGAGACCAGATCAACCCAGTCGAATGTTTGGCCAACAGGAAGCGAATCCAGCAATTCCGACGTGCGGCGGCGGATGTCGCCGGACATGCGGTCCATTTCGCCCGGCGTAAATGCTGGCGCGATGACGCGGCGTTCCTCGGTATGCTTGGGCCGGTCCATCGCGATGAACATGGGCATGACGACTTTTTCGTCTTCCGGAATAGGGTCGGCGAGCGCGTTGTCGTCGATCAGCGTGATGCCACCATGTTCGAATGACGACGAGTAAAGATCGGGCAAGGCCTCAACATGCTGAATCGCTTTCAGCGTGGTGACATTCCAATAGCTACCGAAATCGGAGCCTTCGATTTTGTTGATCGGGGCCTTTTCCCGCATTTCCTTGAATATAGGATGCCAACGATCCTCAAGGTAAATATCGGCTTTGGTTACATCCCAACGGTGCGGTGCCTGATTGATCTCATAGGGTAGCGAATCGCTTTCAAATATCGGGGCAGTGGCCATTTTTCTCGACTCCTCTCACCGGGGAAAGTGCCACTACTGACAAAAATGTCAATCCAGTTTCGAACCGCAACTTATCATGCGCCCGCGCTATTTTACCCGCGAACTTTGATGAGGCCGAACAGCTTGCGTCCACCCTCTTCAGACACGCGGCCGGCGCTTCCCGACTTCATCACATTTTTCTTGAACAGATAGACGCCGAGACGCAGCAGAAGCACTGCAAACAACATCTGGCCAATGATCGCTATAGCATGATGCCATAATGTCGGTTCGAGCGCGGCGCGTCCGATCATCGCAAAGGGTGAGCTTAAGGGAAATATCGCGGCGAATTTCTCTATCGGTTCACCTGTCTTCGTCAGCGCATAAGAGGCGAAGAAGAAGTTAATCAATTGCGCCATAGTGACGGGCATCGAAATGGTCTGCACCTCCCGTACCGTTGCCGCCATCGCGCCAATACCAAGGAACAGCGCACCAAGCATCAGATAGGCCATGATGAAATAAGTGAAACACAGGCCGATGAATATCGGCCAACCAACCGCTGGGGTCGGGTAATTGGGCAGATTGGGTCCAATCGCTGTAAAGCCGATCACACCAATAGAGGTCCACACCCCGATACCCAGCAATGCCATAGCAAGCATAGCAAACAACTTGCCCAGAAAAACCGATTCCATCGGGATAGATGCAGCCAGTATTTCTATGATCTTGTTCGATTTTTCCTCGACCAAATTGGACAAAACCATGCCGGCCAACAACATGGTAAGGAAGAACACTAATATCTGCCCGCCTTGTGCCGTAATGGTGCGCAACTGCTTGTCACTATTGGCCGTTTCTACAACGATGTCCGGCGTAGCCTTTGGCAATTTTAAGCTGCCCCCGCTCTGCGCGTAACCAGCCAAAAGCTCAATATCCGCGCGTTCGCGTTTTATGGCGTTGGCTGTCCCTGTCACAACGGGTTTGGCCAGCGACCCGGTCACTATTACGCTTAGATTATCGGCTTTTCTCTGAAGATATTCTTGCGGGCTCTTCTGCTCCGCGGCTGCATCACCCAAAATTTTCATCTCGGCAAAATAGCTATTCCCGAATGTTTTCGACAATGACTGGCGCGCTGCCAGCATTTTATCGGAATCTGCTTTGGCAAGTGCGATCCCGACCACCGGCTGTGACACTTCCTTCGCGATTTGCCCACCTAGATTGCCCGCTGCAAAGCCGGCCAGGACGGGAAAGAGGGGGCCCAGCAGGAAAAATACAAACGCCTTGGAATACATGATCGCCGTAAAGTCGCGGCGGGCAATAACAAAAGCAGCGCGGAAAATCTCTTTCATGTTGCCTCTCCCACGCCTGCGTCATCCATCTCGGCAGCGACTGCTTCACCCGCAATAGCAACAAACGCGTCATGCAGGCCGGGCCGCTCAATAGACAGCGACCGGATGCCTGCCTTGCCCTCGACCAGCGCAATCAGCAACGGCTCCACACCCGTTTCGGGCAGGGTAAAATGCCAATAATGCCCCTCGGCCTTTGTCTCTGCAGGCAAAGCCTTGCGCCATGGGCCATCGAGCGTTTCGGTTTCCAAATGCACTTGCGGCCGCAGACGGTCGCGCGCTTCGGACACCAGTCCGTCAAAGCTGATCTTGCCCTTCGCGATAATGGCGATTCGTTCGCACAGGCGCTCTGCATGCGCGATAACATGGGTGGAAAATATAACTGTCACACCCTTTGCCGCCTGCGCACGGATCATCTTTTCCAGCTTCGCCTGATTCAACGCATCGAGCCCTGAAAAGGGCTCATCAAGCACGATAAGTTTTGGATCATGGACGATTGTGCCCATCAACTGCACCGTCTGCGCCATGCCTTTGGACAATTGCCGTATTTGCCGGTCGGCGGCGAAGCCAAGGCCTGCTTCCTCCAACAACGCGCGCCCTTTTGCCGCGGCTTCTTTCAGCGGAAGGCCGCGCAATGCGCCCATGAAGGCGATGGTATCAACCGCGCGCATGGATTGATACAATCCGCGTTCCTCGGGCAAATAGCCAACCTTGCGTGACTGCGAAATCGGACGGGCAGAGCCAAGCAACGTCCGCGTACCTGCGTCGGGGTCAATGATTCCAAGCAAGGTCCGCAGCATCGTCGTCTTGCCCGCGCCATTAGGGCCCAAAATGCCAAAAATGCTGCCCTCGGGAATTTTCAGGTCGACGCCATCGACGGCACGAAAGCCGTCGAATTGCTTTACGAGTCCCTTTGCCTCTATTGCATACATTCTGATGTGCCCCGAGTGAGTGTCAGTGCTGAATAAGGTTGGCGTGTGAATAGAGACAAGACAAATTTGGTTAATATTTTGGAAGAACGCGCCAAGAGCGAGGGGTTTGTTGCCTTTGGCATCGCGCCCGGCCACCTTGCACCGCGCGCTGGGGAACGCCTGCGCCAATGGTTACAGGAGGGTCGCCATGGCGACATGCTGTGGATGGAGAGCCGCGCCGATGAACGCGCAAATCCGGAGATCTTATGGCCCGACGTGAAATCTGTCATCATGCTGGGCATGAGCTACGCACCGCCGCAGGACCCGATGGTACTGGCGGACCAAGGTGATCGCGCGCGCATTTCTGTTTATGCGCAAGGGCGCGATTATCATGATGTCGTCAAAGGCGCGCTAAAGCGGCTCGCGGGATGGCTGGCGCATGAAGCGGATGCTGGCGTGAAAGTCTTCGTTGATACCGCGCCTGTTATGGAAAA
>CAIJLW010000118.1 GCA_903821685.1 uncultured Sphingomonadales bacterium
GATTGCGCAAAGCGCCCTGAAGAAACGAACCGAAAACGTTACCAACACCACCAGCGGCGAGGCCGGCACCAATTGCTGCAAGACCTGCACCGATCAATTTTGCTGCTTCTGCGTCCATGATAATAACTCCTGTCAAAAATACATATGGGTAGTAAAAAAACTCAGTGCAAATTAACCGCGTCGTTGATGTACAACGAAGTCAAAAGTGCAAATACATAGGCCTGAATGGCGCATACCAGCAGCTCAAGCAGCGTGATACCAATCATCAGGATGAAAGAAGGGATGCTGACAACCAATGGCACCCACGCAGCTTCTGCGTTCAGGCCGTTGATGACGAAGCCCGCCAACACCTTCATCAACACATGCCCAGCTGTCATGGCGACAAAAAGACGAAGTGCGAGGCTGAATGGGCGGATAAGGAATGAAAACAGCTCGATCAGCGGGATGAGCCAAAGCAACCACCAAGGTGTGCCATGCGGCACAAATAGGCTGAAAAAGTGCAGGCCATGCTTCCAAAAACCAACGATCAAGACAGTACCAAAGCTGATGACCGCAAGCACGGCGGTGACCGTCAGGTGACTGGTAACCGTAAATGGATGCACGCCGGGGACGATACCAAATGGCATCATGCCCATAAAGTTTGCCATGAGGATGAACATGAACAGCGAGAACACCAAGGGCACATATTTTTTGCCTTCGGGACCAACGCTTGAGGTCAGCATATTGTTGACGAAGCCGGTCACGCCCTCGACCGCCATCTGCCAGCGACCGGGAACCAGTTCACGTTTCATTCCGCCCCACATGAAGAGCCACAAAGCGCCCAATACGAGGATCATGAACAACGAAGAGTTTGTGAAGGAGACGTCGTATCCAGCAATGTTGAGCTGCGCGAGCGGCTCAATCTGGAACTGGTACATCGGATCGATTTTGCCGCTTTCGCCTGCCACGTTCACTACCCTGTTTTTTCCACACCCAAGCGATTTCGCGTGGGCATATTATACGACTTAAGCGCCCAGACTATTCCGGACGCTCCCCTGAGATCTTTATAATGTTCCTGAAGGCGACTGCGATGCCCAAAAACATGCAGACCAACAGAAGCGCAGGCGAAGTACCCAGCAAGCGGTCAAATAACCAACCAACCAGTGCACCACCAGCAGGACCAGCGATCAGCTCAGTTAAAACCCTGTTCCCTTGCCGCATTCCTTTGGCTGGAACCTGATCTTCACCTGCGCGTTCTGCTTCGGCCTTCCGCGCCGCTTTCAGCTGCATGTCTAACGAATCGAGCCGAGCGTCACTTTTGCCTTTGCCATCCTGCCCGGAATTGTCCGACATCATGAGATTCCATCCTCTTTAACAAAGGGAACCACCACGAAATCGGGGCAACCCCGCCTAGGCACCGGCGCTTTAGGAGAGCGTCTGCGCCAAGTCAACAGCGCGCACGCAAGAATGTTGCAATGCAACAGGCCGTCGCTGGGCATCCGTGCCCCAGCGGAGTTTTAAGACGGGATCATCCCTTATTCGGGAACTCGCGCCTGACGCTTATTTCAACTTCAGGGACAACGCGGGTCCAATTCCGGCGCGCTGCCATCACGGGTTTTCCATTGGCCCGACGGTGTTTGGTATTTTTCGCCCGCAGCCGTGCGTTCTGCAATCAAGCGACAGCCGCTACGCAGCGCCATTTCCTCAACCGTTGCGCCGCTTGCCATGGCCTCTTTTGAATAAACAGCCTTATGCTTGATGTTGATACCCTTAACCAACGCCCGAACCATGGGCGCAGGCGCAACGACAAAGCCCAGATAACCGTCTGGTTGCAACGCCATTCGCTTTAAGCCGCTTGCGCTCGATGCAAAATTCACAGAAAAGGCTTCTATCACAAAAGGATAGCAGTGATGACGGATAGCGCGGACAAGACGGAACATCATGGTGTTGGCCACCGCGCGCGTTTGCGCAAACGTTTGCTGGAGAAAAATGGCGACAGCCTTCACGACCATGAACTGATCGAATATCTGCTCGCGCTCGCCATTCCGCGCCGCGATACAAAGCAAATTGCGAAGGACTTAATTCACCGATATGGCAGCTTAGCCGGCCTGCTGACCGCTGACGCCGACAGTATCTTGCAAGAAAAATGGATGGGCGAAACGAGTGTTGCTGCTTTAAAAATCGTTCAGGTTGCGGCGCTTCGCCTGTTGAGCGAACCAGTGCGTGAACTGCCCATCTTGTCCTCATGGCAATCTTTGCTCGATTATCTGCGCGCCGACATGGCGCATCTTACGATTGAGCGTGTGCGCACCTTGTATCTCAACAGCAAAAATATGCTGATCCGTGATGAGGTTGCGAGCGAAGGGTCAATCGACGAAGCCGCGATTTATACCCGCGAAGTTATCCGGCGCGCGATGGACCTGGGCGCGGCTGCGATCATCCTTGTCCACAACCATCCAAGCGGAGATAGCGCCCCAAGCCGGCAGGACATTGCGATGACCCGCAACATTGCCGACGCTGGGAAAAAGTTCGGAATTGCAGTGCACGACCATATCATTATCGGCAAAAACGGTTTCAACAGTATGCGCAGCTCCGGGCTACTCTAAGGATTTACCGGGTGGCAAAATAACCAATGCTCCCGCATAGGCCCGATATGCCATCACAGAATCCAGCTAAGAAAACTATCGGTCCACGCGAACTCACGGTCATGATGTCATCTCTCATGGCGCTCAACGCCCTTGCGATTGATGCCATGTTACCCGCATTCCCCGCGATGATCCGTAGCCTTGGCATCGCCGACCCGAACCAGATTCAATATATAATTTCGACCTTTTTGGCGGGTACGGGAATTGGTGCGCTGATCTACGGTCCGCTGTCGGATCGTTATGGCCGAAAGCCGATATTGCTGATCGCAACACTTGGCGCTGCGATTTTTTCCTTGGCCTGCTCGATAGCGCCAACGTTTGAAATCATGCTTATGATGCGGTTTGCACATGGGCTGTTGGCGGCAGCGATGGGGGTTCTCGTCATCTCGGTCATTCGCGATCAGTTTGAAGGCGACGCCATGGCGCGGCGGATGTCGACAGTTTTTCTCATATTTATGATCGTGCCAATTATTGCGCCGACAATTGGCCAGTTCGTGTTGCTTTTCGCTGGCTGGCGGGTGATTTTTGACCTGATGGCGGTCATGGCCGTCGCCGCCGCTATCTGGGTCTATGTGCGGTTGCCCGAAACATTGGCACCAGAAAATGTCATTCCTATTCAACCGCATGCACTGGCCAAAGCATGGAAGGTCGTCGTCCTGAACCGCAATTCGGCGGGCTATATGATTGGGGCTGGCGTCACGCAGGGCGCCCTGTTTGGCTATCTCAACAGCTCGCAGCAGATGTTTGATCGGGTATTCCAGGCCGCGGATTTCTTCACCATCGGCTTTGCCATAATCGCCATCGGCATTGCCGCATCAAACTTCACCAATTCGCGCATCGTCGAACGTTTTGGCGCGCGCCGTGTGTCGCAGACCGCTTTGTTGACCTTTATCGCATTGGGCGCGTTGCAATTGCTTGCGGCGCGTTATGCACCAACGTCCTTGCCGATCTTCCTGATATTGCTGACCGGTAACATGGCGATGATCGGATTTATCGGTTCGAACTTCTCGTCAATTGCGATGACTCCCTTTGGCCATGTTGCAGGCGCGGCATCATCGTTCCAGACATTTGTCCGCACGGTTCTGGCCGCATCGCTGGGCGCCTTGATCGGGCAACAGTTTGACGGCACGGTCTTTCCCGTAGCGCTTGGTTTTTTCTGTTGCGGGCTTGTGGCGCTTGGCCTTGTCCTATGGTGCGAAAAGGGCAAGCTGTTCACGCGGCCCGGCACCACGCAACCTATTCCCGCCAACCCGCATAATTAAGGCAAAGAAAAGGGGCACCGAAGCGCCCCTGTCCTATTGTTATTTGGCGACAACCTTAGTCTACAACTGGACCAGGAAACTCACCCATATCCGGAGCGTCGTCCGTCAGCTGGTCATGCTGCAAGTTTGAATTGCGCATGCCATAGATGAAGTAAATCAATATGGCGCCGACTAAAAAGTAGACGAACATCATAAGCACGTGTTTTGGAAGCGACTCGATGAGATACAGGCAGGACAATATGCCAAGAATCGGTGTCAGCGGGTAGAGCGGCACCGAAAAACCACGAGGCAATTCAGGAGCTGCACGGCGCAGGTAAATCACCGACAGACAGACGATGGCAAATGCAGCCAATGTCCCGACCGAAGTCATGTCACCCAGAACGTTGATGTCAAAGAAGCCAGCAGCAACTGCTGTGATCGTGCCAACCAACAGCGTGTTAATATAAGGCGTGTGGAACTTTGGATGCACCTTTGAGAAGATCTTCGGCAACAGGCCATCGCGGGCCATTGTGTAGAAGATACGGGTTTGCGCGTACATCAAAACAAGCACAACAGATGTCAGACCGATGATTGCACCAACCTTGATCGTCTTTGCCAGCCAAGACCATTGCGGGCCAAAGCTGTCGACGACGACGGCTACAGGGTCTGGAACGTTGAGCGATGCATAAGGCACGAGCAAAGTCATAATTGCTGCAACCAGCATATAGATCACGGTGCAGACCACTAGCGAACCAATGATGCCGAATGGCATGTCACGCTTCGGGTCTTTGGCTTCTTGTCCAGCGGTAGATACCGCTTCGAAACCGATGTAGGCAAAGAAAACGATGGAGGCTGCACGCATAATACCATCGATGCCAAATTCGCCCTCTCCGGTATTTTCAGGAATGAACGGCGTCCAGTTTTTCGCAACCAGTTCCGGCAAGTTGGTCAGGACGAGATATCCGCCGACCAGAATGAACGCAGCAAGCACGCTGACCTTAATCGCCACAATGACGTTGTTCACCTTGGCCGATTCCGACACGCCAACCATCAGCAACAGCGAGAGCGCCATGCAGATCAGGAAGGCGGGTAGGTTGAAGATTGCTGTAACAGCTGCGCCATCAACCATCATCGGAACACCATCACGCATCACGGCTTGTCCTGTCGGACCGGTAAACTGTGGCGGAATGACAAGGCCGAAGTCCGCGAGCAGACTAACCACATAGCCGCTCCAGCCAACGGCAACTACGGAAGCCGCCAAGCCATATTCAAGGAGGAGAAGTGCTCCCATGATCCAGGCGACAAATTCGCCCAGCGTAGTGTAGCTGTATGTATAAGCCGAACCCGACACGGGCAGTGTCGAGGAGAGTTCTGCGTAGCATAAACCTGCAAAAGCGCAGACGATACCTGCTACAACGAAGGACAACATAACCGCTGGGCCAGCATGCAAAGCTGCTGCACTGCCGGTACGGACGAAGATACCCGCACCAATGATGCAACCAACGCCCAACAGCAGAAGGTTCCATTTGCCCAACGAACGCTTCAGTTCGCTGTTCGCTGACTCTCTTTGTACTTGTGCGATCGTCTTGCGCGCGAACATGCGCTGCATCACGGATTGCTGCTCAACGGCCATCATATTCTCCCCGATGGATTTCTTATCCCGCGGAACCTAGCCTCAAATTGTCTCCGCGCAACTTAATTTCACCGGATAAGCATCGGTCCGAGCGGTTTTCCACCAAAAATATGGACATGAAGGTGCGGGACTTCTTGATGGGCATCGATTCCGATGTTGGCGAGCAGGCGATATCCGGTCTCAACCAACCCCATTTCGCGCGCAACATGACCCACGGCCCGGACAAATCCGGCTATTTCGGCGTCGGTGGCAGTGGTGCTGAAATCATCCCAGCTTACATAAGCGCCCTTGGGAATGACAAGGACATGCTCAGGCGCTTGCGGGTTTATGTCGTGAAAGGCGAGTGCCCATTCATCCTCGAACACTTGGCGGCATGGTATTTCTTTGCGCAGGATTTTGGCGAAGATATTTTGGTCATCATATTCCAAAGTCGGGTCAATCGGCATGTCTCACTCCCCAATATTGCTGCGCGCCGCCTTTTCGACGAGACCGGACACGCCCTCCCGGCGATCCAGCTCGGCCTGCACGTCATCCCATGACACACCGCATTCGCGCAGCAATATCAGCAGGTGAAATATCAGGTCAGCGGACTCCGCCGTTACCTGCTGCGCATCCCCCGACAGCGCAGCGATAATAGTTTCAGTGGCTTCTTCACCAACCTTTTGCGCAATTTTGCCACGACCTTTGGCGAACAAGGATGCGACATAACTGCTGTCCGGCGCGGCGCCAGAACGCTGCGCGATGGTGTGTTCGAGCCGTTTGAGTGTGTCGGGCATCAAATATCCTTTTGCAGGGCTATAACCATGGCCTTGTCCTCGGCGGGGATCAACCCTTCGAGGACACGCCAAAAGCCGGTAACGGACTCCTGCCCCGCCGCAGCATAGGCCGATGCAAGGCCGCTCCGCAGGGCTTCAAACAATTGCGCTTCAAATTTAACGCCCTCGGGCGTCAGGTGCAGCAGTTTTTGCCGGCGGTCGATGGTTCCAGTGCGCGTTTCCACCAAGCCCTTGTCGGCCAAATCATTCAGCACGCGGCCAAGCGATTGTTTGGTGATAGCCAGAATCTTAAGCAATGCGCTGATTGGCAAATCTGGCTGACGTGCGATAAAGTAGAGCGCGCGATGATGCGCGCGGCCAAGGCCATGTTCAGCCAAGCCATCATCAATCGCACGCGTCAGCCGCGTATAGCCAAAAAACAAAAGCTCGACCCCGCGCCGCACTTCATGTTCACGCAGGAAGAGAGGTGACGCAGTGGGCGGGACAGAAACAGAAGATGGGACAGCCATATTGACGTATCTTGGCCTAGCCCATAGAACAGTGCAAGACCCTATTAGACGAGAGTATTTATGACCGCTGGCGCATTTCCTTTTGAGGCAAACCCGAACCCGGTTGATCCAGCCGAGCGTGCCGCGCGGTTAACCGACCCTGGTTTTGGTCGGGTGTTCACAGATCATATGGTCACAATCCGCTATTCGGACGCCGAGGGCTGGCATGATGCCAAAGTCGGACCACGTGGACCACTGACGCTCGATCCTGCGACTGCCGTGTTGCATTACGCACAAGAGATTTTTGAAGGACTGAAAGCCTATCGCCTCGCGGACGGCGGAATGGCGCTGTTCCGCCCAGAGCAAAATGCCCGCCGTTTCCAACGTTCGGCCAAGCGGCTAGCGATGCCAGAATTGCCTGAAGATATGTTCCTGCAGGCCTGCAAACAATTGATTGCGGTAGACAAGGACTGGTTCCCGCCGGTGGATGGAGGCTCAATCTATCTGCGGCCCTTCATGATCGCGAGCGAGGTGTTTCTGGGGGTGAAGCCATCCGCGGAATATCTGTTCATGGTGATCGCGTCGGCAGCTGGCAATTATTTCAAAAGCGGTGCGCCTGCGATATCTATCTGGGTCTCCGAACAGTATACTCGGGCGGCACCGGGCGGCACTGGCGCAGCGAAATGCGGCGGCAATTACGCCGCAAGCCTCGTGGCGCAATCAGAAGCCATTAAGCAAGGCTGCGACCAAGTTGTGTTTCTTGACGCAGCCGAACACCGCTGGGTCGAAGAACTGGGCGGCATGAACCTGTTTTTCTTGTTCGATGATGGGTCGATCATCACCCCGCCAGCCGACGGTACGATATTGGAGGGCATCACGCGCGATTCTGTGCTGACCCTAGCGCGGGAACAGGGGTTGAATGTGCGTGAGGAACGCTACGCGATTGACCAATGGCGTGCGGATGCAGAATCAGGCCGATTGGTTGAGGCATTCGCCTGCGGCACCGCTGCTGTCGTCACGCCTGTCGGAAAAGTGCAGTCCGCACAGGGCAGCTTTACCATCGGCGCAGGCGGTGCGGGGCAGATGACTCAGAAAATTCGGGCAAAACTTGTAGATATTCAGCGCGGAATTGCGGCAGACACCCATGGCTGGGTGCAGCGCGTCGATTAAGCTGTTGCGCAATAAGATTACCACGATATAAGCCGCCCGCAACGGCCAGATTACTGGCTTGCTGGGGCGTCGCCAAGCGGTAAGGCAGCGGCTTTTGATGCCGCCATTCGCAGGTTCGATCCCTGCCGCCCCAGCCATTCTTTACAGAAATTCTAATGAATTTCGTAAGACACTGTAAATCAAAACAAAAGTTTCAACCTTTCCGAGTTTCCGGATGATTCATTACTTATTAACCCTTTTTAGTTCAAAGAGTTGGCACTTGCTGAAGGGTGGATTAAGTCATGAGAGTAGTTATTGCCGACGACCAGCCGGATGTCTTGGTGCACCTGACAGAGATCATCGAAGAACTAGGGCATGACGCAGTCGGTTTCACTGACGGCGAAGCTTTTTCCGATTCAATATCACGCGAAATATTTGATCTTGTTATTCTGGATTGGAATATTCGGAGCAAAAATGGCACACCCCTTTTCAATTGGATGTGCAAGGCGCTACCGAAAAGACCTCCTGTCATTATCATGACCAACCGAGCGGCAAAGCGGGATATTACAGAAGCGTTAACAGCGGGCGCAGATGAATATATTACGAAGCCTGAAGTCCGCTCCGTTATTGCCGCGCGGGTTAATGCCTTGTTGCGCAAAAGTGCGCCATCTGGCGCTTTTGATACCGAGGTGAGCTACGGACTCTACCTGATGAACAGGCTCGATCAGAGCGTGACCTTGCATGGAAAGACCATTCTCCTGACCGCTAAAGAATTTGAGCTTGCTGAGATGTACTTCAAAAACGCCAATCGCACATTATCCCGCAATAATATCATCAAAACCATCTGGAGAACTCCGGAAAGTATGGCATCACGCACGCTAGACATGCACGTGTCGCGCGTCCGTTCGAAGTTGGACTTACAGCTTCAGAACGGTTTTCGGATTGTTACGGTTTTCGGCTATGGATACCGGCTTGAGTGTCTTAAAACATAAGACGCTGGAGGTGCCAAAAAGCGGGCCTGGCCTAGGTTGCCTTTTTGGCGCGCTCAGTCATTTCCTGATTCAGCATTTCAGCCAGCAGGAATGCCAGTTCAAGTGACTGTGCTGCGTTCAACCGCGGATCACAGTGCGTGTGGTACCGGTCAGCCAGACCTTCGTCGGTCACATCGACCGCGCCGCCCGTACACTCGGTAACATTCTGACCCGTCATTTCGATATGGATGCCGCCACCGAAACTACCTTCGGCACGGTGCACCGCGAAGAACCCGCGAACCTCAGCCAAGATGCGTTCAAACGGCCGCGTCTTATAACCGCTGGCGGATTTTACCACGTTCCCGTGCATCGGGTCGCAAGACCAAATGACGGGATGCCCTTCACGCTGCACAGCGCGCACCAAAGTCGGCAACCCGCTCTCAACCTTGTCATAGCCATAACGTGAGATCAGAGTCACGCGACCTGCCGCACGCGCGGGGTTCACGGTGTCAAGCATGCGCAGCAAGGCATCGGGCTCAAGACTTGGCCCGCACTTGATACCAATTGGGTTGCCGATACCACGCAGGAATTCGACATGCGCCGACCCTTCAAACCGCGTACGATCCCCAATCCATAGGAAATGCGCGGATGTGTCATACCATCCACCGGTAAGGCTGTCCTGCCGCGTCATCGCCTGCTCATAAGGCAGCAACAAAGCTTCATGGCTGGTATAGAAACTGGTGCCCTTAATTTGCGGCACGGTCTCTGGCGTGATGCCACACGCCTCCATAAAGGCCAAAGCCTCGCTGATACGATCAGCCGTTTCTTTATATTTCTGCGCCCATGGAGACCGGCCCATATAATCATGCGTCCAGGCATTGACCTGCTGCAGATTGGCATAGCCGCCATTGGAAAAGGCACGCAGAAGATTAAGCGTCGACGCCGCCTGACTGTAGGCGCGGACCATGCGCGCTGGGTCGGGTTCCCGACCTTCGGCAACAAATTCAATATCATTGATAATGTCGCCAAAATAGCTCGGCAGCTCAACGCCATTGATCGTTTCAGTCGGCGTGGAGCGCGGCTTGGCGAATTGACCTGCCATCCGGCCAAGCTTAACCACTGGAAGCTTACCAGCAAAGGTTAGCACGACTGCCATTTGCAAGATAACGCGGAAGGTGTCGCGGATATTGTCGGGGTGAAACTCGGCAAAGCTCTCGGCACAGTCGCCGCCCTGCAGCAGGAACGCCTTGCCGTCCGCAACCTTGGCGAGGTCCGCGGTCAGGTTACGTGCTTCACCTGCGAACACCAGCGGCGGGTAATTGCGCAGCGTATGTTCTGTTGCAGCCAAGGCAGCAGCGTCCTTATACACAGGCATATGAATGCCTGTTGCGTCTCTCCAGCTGTCCGGCGTCCACGTCGCCATGGCAAATACTCCAACAATAATCGTTTAAAATTTGCGCCCTTTAGGCCCATTATGTTGCCATAAGCAAGCTTTTGCGGCCAATTTGCGTTGGTTTTGTAAAATGCAACTAAGCTGGCGTCATTTGACGCATTGGTGGCTAAATTCCTTGTTGGCAAATTGCTTGAAAGCCGTCTATCAGGCCGCTGAATCGCCTTAGCCACGCGCCGTAATGAGCACGCATGGCCAAAGCGATAGGATTTTGAAGATATTGCGCGGACCCGTTCCGCGACGCAAAAAGGGCAGATTATGTCGACAGTCAAAAAGACAAATGGCACAGGAAAAAAGCCGGCGAAGGCAGCCAGCAAGGTTAAGCCCGCAGCTCCTGTTGTGAGCGCGGCTCAGGATACAACCGTGGGTGAAGGCGTGCGTCGTCGCGATTTCATCCATATCGCAACCGTCAGTTTTGCGGGTGTTGGCGCCGCAGCGGTCGCCATGCCGTTGGTTTCGCAAATGAGCGCAAGCGCAGACGTGCTTGCACAAGCCTCTGTTGAGTTTGACATTGCCGCAATCGAGCCTGGTCAAGCTATCAAGACCAGCTGGCGCAAGCAGCCCGTATTTATCCGCAACCTCACGCCTGCTGAAATCGAAGCCGCAAACAAGGTTGATGTGGGTTCATTACGTGACCCCCAAACACTCGCCGACCGCACCAAGCCCGGCAAAGAGAATTGGTTGATCACGCTTGGCGTCTGCACCCATTTGGGTTGTGTGCCGCTGGGCGCCGCCTCTGGCGAAGTTAAGGGCGAATTTGGTGGTTATTTCTGCCCATGCCATGGCTCGCATTATGACACCGCCGCGCGTATTCGGAAGGGTCCAGCACCGCTGAACCTTAACGTTCCGGAATATGCATTCCTTTCTGACACAGTCGTTAAAATCGGTTGAGGAGCTAGAACGTAATGAGCTTCCCTTGGGCACAAGAGTATAAGCCGCAGGGCACGGTATCTAAGTGGGTGGATGAACGCCTCCCCTTGCCGCGCCTCGTTTATAACGCAGTTGGTGCCGGTTATCCGGTTCCACGCAATTTGAATTATTTCTGGAACTTTGGTGTCCTTGCGGGCGTCGCGTTGGTTATACAGATTGTCACCGGCATTGTCCTTGCCATGCATTATTATGCAAGCGTTGACGGCGCTTTCAATAGCGTAGAGCACATTATGCGCGACGTGAACGCCGGTTGGTTCTTGCGGTATGCGCATATGAACGGCGCAAGCTTCTTCTTCATCGTGGTGTATATCCATATCTTCCGCGGTCTGTTCTACGGATCGTACAAAGCGCCGCGTGAAATGATTTGGTTGCTTGGTGTTACTATCTTCCTTTTGATGATGGCGACCGCGTTCATGGGCTATGTGCTTCCATGGGGCCAAATGAGCTTCTGGGGTGCGCAGGTTATCACTGGCTTCTTCTCCGCCATTCCTTTGGTGGGTGAGCCACTGCGTCAGTTGTTGCTTGGTGGCTTTGCGCCAGACCAAGCGGCTTTGAACCGCTTCTTCTCGCTGCACTATCTGATGCCGTTCGTTATTGCAGGCGTCATCATCCTGCACGTTTGGGCATTGCACATTCCTGGGTCTTCGAACCCAACCGGCGTCAGCGTAAAGGGCGAGCAGGACACAGTTCCGTTCCACCCCTATTACACCGCGAAGGATGGCTTCGGGCTCGGCATCTTCTTGATCTTCTTTGTTGCAGTGACATTCTTTGCACCAAATATGTTGGGTCACCCAGATAACTATATTCCGGCGAACCCGCTTTCGACGCCGGCGCACATTGTGCCTGAATGGTATTTCTTGCCATTTTACGCGATTTTGAAGGCATTCACTGTCGACTTCGGCATTCCGTTCACGGGCATCATCATTATTGAAGCCAAGTTGATGGGCGTACTTGCGATGTTTGGTTCGATCCTGCTGTTGTTCTTCCTGCCTTGGCTGGACACGTCACCAGTACGTTCGGGTCATTATCGCCCGTTGTTCCGTAAGTTCTTCTGGTACGGCCTAATCCCAAGCTTGGTCGTCCTGACCTATTGCGGTGGCAAGCCTCCGTACACACAGTGGGTCGTGCTCAGCCAGATTGCAGCGGCATATTATTTCGCCCACTTCTTAATCATTCTGCCGATTGTTTCGCGTATTGAACGGCCACTTGCGTTGCCGAATTCAATCACCGAAGCCGTCACTGGCAAACCGCTTCCAGCGGCTGCGTAAAACAGGGAAAGCATAATCATGGTTCGTTTAATTGCTTTTTTAGTAGGGCTGTTTTTCAGCGGCATGCTGTTGCTTGGTCTTGGGGACACGGTCGTTTCGGCGATTAAGGAGCCTGCTTTGCCCACGGTTGAAGCTGGGTTCCACGAAGAGACCTTGCCGGTCACATTCGCGCATGATGGCCCGCTTGGCAAATTTGACCGCGGTCAACTGCAGCGCGGGTTGAAGGTGTATTCCGAAGTTTGTGCGGCGTGCCACAGCCTGAAGCTGGTTGCGTTCCGCGACTTCGCGGCTTTGGGTTATTCCGAAGATCAGGTGAAGGCGTTGGCCAAGGGTTGGAAAACCGAAGTGCCAAGCATTAACCCTGAAACGGGTGAGCCCGCGACACGTCCCGGGATCCCTGCCGATAAGATTCCTTCGCCATTTGCGAATGAAACTGCGGCACGTGCGGCGAACAACAATGCGCTTCCACCCGATCTCTCATTGATTACCAAAGCACGTGAAAACGGCCCTGCTTATCTGTATTCATTGCTGCTCGGTTACCGGGATCAAGCTGGCTATAAGAATGAAGAAGGCAAAGAGCTACTGAAGGAATTCCCTGACGCTGCCACACCTCCTGGCCTTCACTTCAACCCGTGGTTTGCCAATTTGAACATCGCAATGGCTAACCCAATCGCATCTGACGATTTGGTCACCTATGATGATGGTACTAAGGCAACCAGAGCCCAGATGGCAAAAGACGTCTCGGCTTTCCTAACTTGGACCGCTGAACCAAAGATGGAAAACCGCAAGAGCGCGGGTTGGGCTGCTCTTGGCTTCCTCTTCATCTTTACCATATTGGCGTTTATGTCTTATCGGACCATTTGGGCCGACAAGAAGCATTGATGCTATCTAACAGACAATGGACAGGGCCGCTTTTGCGGCCCTTTCTTTTGCAAATGAGGGCGTTGACGCTTGCGCCGGATAATGGCAATAGCTGCGCTTCCAACGGCCACTTGGTCCGTCGCGGGTATAGCATAGTGGTAATGCACTAGCCTTCCAAGCTAGCTAGAGGGGTTCGATTCCCCTTACCCGCTCCAGCTTTTGTTGACTTCATCTCATTATTTGCACTGCTAAACTAATATAGTTTGCGAGAGCGCAGCCATTGTCTCGACAAGCAGGTGCGGATTACACATCCTATTAAATACGATCTTCGAATATGCGGATGATATCAAGGAGCTATGACGATGAATAAACTCTCAATCTGTGCTGGCCTAATGATCCTTTCTGTTTCTTCCGCAGGGGTGCTGCATGCGGCACCGGTTAAAGCCGATGCAGACGGAAATCGCATTGTCACCAAGGTCGAAGCTATAGCAGCAGCAGATGCGCGCTTTGCCAAGATAGACGTAAATGGCGACGGCACTGTAAACGCAGCCGACCGGACCGCCATGATGGCAACGCATTTCGCGAAGATGGATAGCAATGGTGACGGCTCGATTAGTCAAAGTGAGTTTATGGACATACATGAAGCAGGCGCAGAGCGACGTGCAGACCGACGCAAAAAGCGAATGGAACGCATCGGGGCGGGCATGCGTGAAGGCCGCCAACCTCCCCGTTTGGGCGCCATGGTTATGATGGCACGCGCCGATATCAATGGCGACAAGGCTGTGTCACAAGCAGAATTTCGCGCTGCGATTGACGCACGCTTTAGTAAGGCAGATGCCAATCAAGACGACAGCATTTCAATTGAAGAACGTCAGGCTGCGCGTAAGATGCGCTAAGTTTAGAGCGCGACGCCCGCGCGCTTATGGTTTCGTAAACATATTGAGATATACCGGCTTCCGGAGCTGGATGGGTGGGCGGCATCCGGAAGCCGATATGTTCAAGCATTGCTGCCAAGCAGCGCAGCTTAACGGGCCAAATGAAGCCATGATTTCTAACGGTTCAGTGTCACAACATTGAAGTTGGCGAAATCATGACCTTATGGCCTTATTCAATTATACGGCAGTTAATCCGACAAACTTAGTGACGTGGTTATTTTTTTATGTGCCGCTATTTTGGCATTCCGATTATAGCCCTGTTGCGAGCGACTACGTGATGTCAGCCTACGCCACTTTTAACGCAATAACCGTTTGTAGGTCGGCCGCGATACACGCTAATTGCCGCACGCTAGGTTTTTAGTGAGGAGTGTCACATGCGTATCGCGCTGTATCAGCCAGACATGGCCGGGAATGTCGGTGCAGTTTTGCGCACCTCTGCTTGTTTTGGCGTGACATGCGACATTATCGAACCATGTGGTTTTGCATTTTCCGAACGCGCGCTGAAACGTTCCGCTATGGATTATATCGACCATGTGAAAATTCAGCGACATCCCGATTGGAACGCCTTTCTGGGTTCATTGGAGGGCGCCCGGATCGTTCTGATGTCGAGCAAAGCGTCTACGCCCCTGCCCCAGTTCGCGTTTCAACCTGACGATGTGATTTTAATGGGGTCCGAAAGCAGCGGCGCGCCTCCCGAAGTCCATGCACGAGCCGATGCGCGGGTATATATCCCCATGGCCGCAGGATTTCGGTCCTTGAACATTTCTGTGTCGGCTGGCATCGCTCTTGCCGAAGGTCTGCGACAGACCCACGCATTTCCGAGAGCCAATCTATGACCCTGACATTAGATCATCGCCAACAAACCGCGCGCACGTGGTTTGAATCGCTGCGCGACAGCATCTGCGCCGCATTTCAAGCCATTGAGCGCGAAGCAGGCTCCGACGCATCGTTCGAATATATGCCATGGGATCGGAGCGACCATGACGGCTCCCCCGGCGGCGGCGGCGTACGCGGCGTGATGAAGGGCAAGGTCTTCGAGAAAGTCGGCGTGAACGTCTCCACCGTAGGCGGCAGTTTTAACCCCGAATTTGCCAAAACTATTCATGGCGCGGCGGAAGACCCCAATTTCTTTGCGACCGGAATCAGCTTGGTTGCGCATATGGCGAACCCGCATGTGCCAGCGGTCCACATGAATACCCGCTATCTTGTGACAACGAAAAGCTGGTTTGGCGGCGGCGCTGACCTGAACCCTCCGATCCCCTATGAAGAGGATACTGCCGATTTCCATGCGCGGCTGCGTGCCGCTTGCGCGCCTTACGGGCCAGATGTGTATGAACGCTATCGCAAATGGGCAGAGGATTATTTCTGGATTCCGCATCGCAACATCCATCGCGGCGTGGGCGGCATATTTTACGATCACCTCGAAAACACCAGCGATGCCTTGTTTGAACAAAATTTCGCTTTGACCCGCGATGTCGGCAATGCCTTTCTGGATGTCTTCCCAAAGCTTGTCCGCCGCCGGATGAACCAGCCGTTCACAGCGGAAGAAAAGCAGGCGCAACTGCGGTGGCGCGGCCTCTATGCCGAATTTAATCTGGTATATGACCGCGGCACGACCTTTGGCCTGAAGACTGGCGGTAATGTGGACGCCATATTGATGAGCCTTCCGCCGCAAGTTGCGTGGGACTGATCCCCAATGGTGTATAGCCCTATTGCCAATGGCGAGCTTGGTGCGATTGTCACATCGCTGGAAATGACCAGCCGCCCGCCCCTGCGGGCTATGCCAGCGTCGGAGCTGCGGCTGGAACGCTGGCAAGCGCCGACTGCAGAAAAGTACCGCACGCTGTATCGCCGCATTGGTGAACCATGGCTTTGGTTCTCACGGCTTGAGCTGAGCGATGCCGATCTGTTGCAGATCATTCATGACCCAATGGTGCGCATTTGGGCCGTTCTTGACCGGCGGGGAATTGAGGTCGGCATTTTGGAACTCGACTTCCGGCAGCCTGAGCAATGTGAAATTGCCTTTTTCGGTCTGGTGCCAGAGCTCACCGGCAAGGGGCATGGCAAATGGCTGATGGCGATGGCGCTGCAAATGGCTTGGGTAGAGGCTGACATGCAACGGTTGTGGGTGCATACCTGCACGCTAGACGGCCCGCATGCGCTCACTTTTTATCAGAGGTCGGGTTTTGTCGCCTACCAACGACAGTTGGAAACTTTCCCCGACCCGCGCATCACTGGCCTCATCCCGCGCGATGCAGCCCCGCATATCCCGCTTATTGATGAGGCGTTTGCGCCGAAAGCTGACGGTTGACGGCGGCGAGCATCAAAATGAAAGCCACGGCCTCGACAGTGACGAAGAGTGCGCTAACGCCTGACTGAAGAATCGGGATCCCCGCTTCGCCCGCGATGGATTGGGAAACGGTACCAACTGCGCCGCTCACGATCCCGGATGCTAGGCGCACTGCGAGCGCAACAAACAGCATCAATATCAAAATCGCCCAACCACAGTTACGCGTGACGTTCCAAGTGCGAAGGACCGATGCATGCATGCCGCGGCGACTATCCCCCGCCATGACAGCAGGCAGCAATGCAAACCGCCCTGACAGATAAAGCCCGGGTATCACGAGGAAGAAAAATCCAGCCAATGTGGCCCATCCCGCCAACAAGCTTGCCACCAGATAGGGCGCAAACAATGCCGCCGCGACGCCAAGGGCTTCCCCTACTTTGGCCAAAGCACGCCCCGAAAGCAGGACATAGAGCGACAGGCTGCCATACATTGTCACCATCATGCTTGGCAGCAATATAGGCCAATTTTCCTCGAAATAGCTGCTGAGCGTCGCAACTGCCGTGTCCGCATTTTCCAAAGTGTCGATCATCAATGGCGGCACCAGAAAACCAGAAATCCAAGCCGTCAGAAAGATGAAGAAGCCGGCGATTGCAACAATCGCGTCTTTGTCCGCCGCAAACATATTGCGCGCGTCAGACCACACGGTGCGGTAATCAAGCTTCTTTGGCATTTTGTTCGTCTGCATAGCTGGGGCGTAGAGATAGACATATGCGGTGGCAAGCCGCTTGCGCCATGCTAAAGGATGCTACATGATTTTAGATGGCAATATCGACTGGGAGGTTTCCGAAGGCCTGACGCCTTACCCAGACGCGGTGGCGCGTATGGAGGCGTTGCAGGCTGCAATACCCGACACCGGCGCGCGAGAGCTTGTATGGCTGCTTGAACACCCACCTTTGTACACCAGCGGCACCAGTGCAGACCCTGCCGAACTGCTGAGCCAACAGTTTCCGGTTTATGACACCGGACGCGGTGGGCGGTACACCTACCATGGCCCTGGTCAGCGCGTGGGATATGTTATGTTTGACCTTGCGCATCGGGGCAAAGATGTGCGGTGCTACGTCCATGCGTTGGAAGGCTGGGTAATCGAAGCCCTTGGACATTTTGGAGTAGAAGCGCGCCGCGCAGAAGGCCGCGTGGGTATTTGGTGTGACACGCAGAACGGCCAAGAGGCGAAAATTGGTGCCATTGGCGTGCGGATCCGCAAATGGGTCACGATGCACGGCTTTGCGGTTAATATCGCACCCGATCTGAACCATTTTTCGGGTATCGTACCATGCGGTATATCCGAATATCCGGTCACGAGCCTTGCCGCTTTGGGTATTGAGGCAACGCTCGCAGATTTTGACGCCGCATTGCGCGCCACTTTTGTAAGCTTTCTCAATAGTCTTGCGAAAACGACCGGAAATTGTACGGTCGCGCCGAAATAGATGAACGAGGATATCATGCGCCTTTCCTGCCTAACACCGGCCCTTGCCCTAATGCTTCTGGTGTCTGCCTGCGGCAGTTCCAAGGAAGACAATCAAGTCACCGAAACACGTATGGATAATCTCGAAAGTCTGAAAGGTACGATCAGCGACGACATGATTAATACCGATGAATCGACCGACGAAGCACCGCTTGATGCCGCGCCTGCGGCTTCGAAACCAGCCAACGTCGAAGCACCAAAGACGGATGCCACCAAAGCGCCACCGACGGAAACGGATCCTGCTGGCACCACAAAACCCGATACAGCAGGCGAACCAAAGTGAGACTAAACAGCACTTTGACAATGCCATGCGGGGCGGTTTTGAATAACCGTATCGCAAAGGCCGCGATGACCGAGGGGTTGGCTGACCCATTGGGTCGTCCGACGCCCGAACTGCAGCGATTATATGGCATTTGGTCAGATGGCGGGGCTGGCCTGCATATCTCGGGCAATATCCATATTGATGCCCATCATCTGGAACGTCCCGGTAACGTCTTTTTTGACGGACAGCCGGACGAAGAGATGATGGATGCGCTTCAGGCGTGGACTAAAGCAGCAACACGCAATGGCAACCATTTTTGGGCGCAAATTAGCCACGCCGGACGGCAAACCATGCGCGCGGTCAATCCGCACCCCAAGGCCCCTTCCGCTGTCAAATTGGGGCTGCCGGGCGGACAATTTGGCATGCCGGTCGCGCTCACCGAAGACGAAATTTTGAACTTAATCGGCCGTTTTGGTCAGGCGGCTTTGCATTGCAAAAATGGCGGTTTTACGGGCGTCCAAATCCATGCCGCACATGGCTATCTTATTTCGCAGTTTTTGAGCCCACGGTCCAACCAGCGCACGGACCGTTGGGGCGGAAGCCTTGTCAATCGCGCACGCTTTCTGATGTTCACGCTGAATACAGTGCGTACTTTGGTGGGGCCTGACTTCCCGATTTCAGTCAAATTGAACAGTGCCGATTTCCAGCGCGGCGGCTTCGCCTTTGAAGACAGCCTTCAGGTTGCCCGCTGGTTGCAGGAAGCTGGCGTCGACCTCATCGAGATCTCCGGCGGCACCTATGAACAACCAAAACTTCTGGGCCTCGAAGGCATGGAAGTCGAAGAAACGCAAAATGTGGCGGACACCACGCTTGCGCGTGAGGCCTATTTTGTTGATTTTGCGCAAGCGATGAAGGCCGAATTAACAATACCACTGATGGTGACTGGCGGTTTCCGAAGTGCATCCGCCATGGAGCAAGCGCTGCGTAATGGTGCCGCCGATGTCATCGGCCTTGGCCGGCCATTATGTGTGATGCCAGAGGCGCCCAAGCGGCTGCTGGGCGGCATGGCTATGCTTCCTAAGGTCGAAAACCAGTTGAAGCTGCTGCCCGAATGGCTTTCATCCTTGCGCAAGCTCAAGATGATTCGCGGCATAGAAGGTTTTGCGACACAATATTGGTTCTACAGCCAAATATACGCGCTTGGCCGCACCGGCAGGGTACAATCCTACCTCACGGTGTTTGCCGCGCTTCGTGAAGTCGAAAGCTATCAAAAAAGCTGGTTGAAGGCGCACCGCGCCGAAAAGGCTTAGTCGCCCTCGCCGGGATCAGCGCTGAAATATTTGTCGAATTTGCCTTCTTCGCCCTTAAACTCATCTGCATCGGCAGGTGGTTCACGGCTAGTGGTGATGTTCGGCCATTCGGCGCTGTAGGTGGCGTTCAATTCAAGCCATTGCTCAAGACCGCTTTCGGTATCTGGCAAAATGGCTTCTGCTGGGCATTCTGGTTCACAAACGCCGCAATCGATGCATTCATTGGGGTTGATGACGAGCATGTTGTCGCCTTCGTAAAAGCAATCCACCGGACATACTTCAACGCAGTCCATATATTTGCAGCGGATGCAGGCATCGGTAACAACATAAGTCACTTGCGGAATTCTCCTATAGGCGGCGGTACGTAAGCCACTTCAATCCGAGTGCCTATTGCGAGGCGCGGGGGGAAGTCAACGGCCGAATGCAAATGCCTGCCAATTTTTAGTCTATCAGTTGATAGCAAAGCTGTGCTTCAGACGCCGGACCCCGCCGCAAGGGCATCGAAAGAAGCTTTAGGGTCACAACCGTTTCACCAATCGGCATGGTAATGACATCCCCAGTCACGATCGGCAGGCTTGCCTTTTCAACCCGGCGACCATTGACGCGGATATGCCCCGCCTCGGCCCAGCCTTGGGCAAGCGTTCGGCTCTTGGCAAAGCGCAGAAAGAAAAGGAGCTTGTCGATCCGCAAAGTCGCCCCGACCGTCTAAAGCTTGAGGCCCTTAAGCGCCGCCAACTGCAGCGCCAAGGATGATGGCTGGGCGTTTTGCTTTGGCGCAACAGGCGTGCGATCTGGCTTGGCTTGCGGCTTACCCGCAGCGTGTGTTTTCTGAAGTTGTGGCTTAGCGCGTTGCTGACGCTGCTCGGGCGGACGCGGCTTTGGCAGGCCGACCCAGCGCCAGTGTGTGAGTGTGACAGCTTGCGGTTCGGGTGCAGGGGCAACGGCAGGTTCGGTGGCGATTGCCTCTTGTTCGCCAGCGGCGTCGGGTTGAACATTTTCAGGTTCGGATGCTGGCGCAACGTCGCTCGTAACACCCTGCGCTGCGTTGGCCACCGCGTCAGATGCAGGCTCAGGTTCAGCCTGCGCCTCTTGTGCCTTTTCCGCAGGGCGGAAGCCTGCATCGCGCATCAATGCCTTTAACCCGACCTCACTAATGCCCAGCGACGTTGCGAAGGCCATGTCCATGCTGACCAAATTGCCCTGCCCGCGGGCTTCATGCGCTTTTTTGATGACGCGTTCGGCCAAATCAATGCGGACATACTCGTCGCCAATGCGCCGATAGCCAGCATTGCGTGCCTCGGATGCATTGGCGAAGTTCCACGCCTTCAAATGCACAGCGCTTTCGGGAGGAAGTTCGGGCATCGCACGGCTGTCACGCGCGGCAAATAATGCCGCGCGCCATTTGGCCGCAGCAGGTTTCAACGCGGCGTGGTGATAAATATCGAGCGCGCCAAAAACGATACCGCCCTTGCGCGCCGCGCCGCGTGCTTCCTTTGGCAATGCCGCAATCGCGTCGGCAAGATAGTGCCGGCCAGCGATACCGCCCTCGTCGGCTAAGCGCACCGCAAGTGCACGCACATTGCCGTCGACATCGGCTTGCTGGGCAAGGTCCAAAAGCCCGACGATGCCGCCCATTGCCTTGGCCAATTGCGCTTCTATCCAGCCTTCTGCCCGGCTGGTGATGTCCCGCAAGGCGTCACCTTCAAGTCCGGAAACGGCCTTAACTGGCGTAAACGCTGGTTGAAGCAGTGTCCGTCCCTTGGTCAACGCGCCAAGAAGTTCGCCCTTCCAGAAAATCGCGGGCTTGCCCTCTTCATCGGCTGCAAGCGAGAATTCGCTGTCCTCTGCCATACTTACGTCCTTTGCCTTTTGTCTCAAAATAGCAGCCAAATGCCGTTCGGCGGCAGCCAATAACAATTTACGGTCACCCGCTTTGGCCGCTGGGTCAACCCGAAAGGCGAAGCCCTGTAAAGTGCCAATGTCCTCGCCATCTACCAGAACACGGTTGTCCGCCTGAATCTCGACGGGTAGCAAACCGACGTCTTTCGCGCCTTTCCGAAGCAACATTGATGTGCGTTTATCGACAAACCGCTGACGCAGCGCATCGTGCAGGGCATCCGATAATTTTTCTTCCAACGCCCGCGCACGTTCGGCCATCGCAGGCGGATTGGTCAGCCAGTCGCTTCGGTGGGCAATATAGGTCCAGGTTCGCACCGCCGCGATTCGCGCCGACAACGTATCCACATCACCTTGGATATTATCCAGCCGTGCAAGTTCGCTGGCATAGACGCCCTGTGGAATGACGCGCTCATTCTGGCCAAGATACTGCCACAAAGACGCAACGAAACGGCTGTGATGCTCCTCACCCATTTGGCGGAAGTCGGGAAGACATGCGACTTCCCACAGGCGGGCGACGTCGACGGGGTGGCGAATGAGCGCTTTCACATCGGGCAATTCAGCCAGTCGTTTCAACACCAATAGGTCGATGACCTTTGGCGCGGGCAAAAGCCCCGGACGATGTGGCTTTTTCTCCAGATCGGCAATCAATGTCGCAATGTCGTTGAAACGCGGCTTTGCCTCGCGCCAAAAGAGCCAATCCAGACGCGGGAAGCTGTGCCCTTCGATCGCCAAAACTTCCTCAGGTGTGAATTCGCTGCCTTCGCCCGCCAGCGTCCCAAAACTGCCGTCACGTTGGTGCCGGCCAGCGCGGCCAGCGATCTGCGCCATTTCTGCAACCGTCAACCGGCGGCGGCGCGAGCCATCAAATTTGGAGAGGCTTACAAACGCGACATGCGCGACATCAAGGTTCAACCCCATGCCGATTGCGTCAGTGGCGACGAGATAATCCACCTCGCCCGATTGAAACATCGCCACTTGCGCATTTCGGGTACGCGGCGACAGCGCGCCCATCACGACCGCCGCCCCGCCACGCATCCGGCGTAAAGTTTCGGCCACGGCATATACTTGTTCGATAGAAAAGGCGACGATGGCGGACCGCTTTGGCAAGCGCGACAGTTTCTTGGCGCCAGCGTAGCTCAACGTCGAGAAGCGCGGGCGAGAGATTATCTCTGCATCGGGCAGCAGCGACCGAATGACGGGGCGCAGGCTTTCCGACCCCAAGATCATCGTCTCTTCGCGCCCGCGCGCATGCAATATGCGGTCTGTAAAGATATGCCCGCGTTCGGGGTCGGCGCCCAATTGCGCTTCGTCAATCGCGACAAAGGCAAATTCCTTCTGGATGGGCATGCTCTCAACGGTGCAGCAATACCAGCGCGCTTGCGGCGGCTCGATGCGTTCTTCGCCCGTGATTAACGCGACATTCTGCAGGCCTTTCATGGCCACAACGCGGTCGTAAATTTCCCGCGCGAGCAAGCGCAGGGGAAAGCCGATCATCCCGCTGGAGTGCGCACACATCCGCTCGACGGCAAGATGTGTCTTACCTGTGTTGGTAGGGCCTAATATGGCCGTGAGGGCGGAACGTACCGGAGGCAAATGTTTAGGTGGCCGTCAGTGCTACGGCGAGTTCCTTTAATGTAACAGCAGTGTTCGCCAATTGATCAGCGGTCGGCGAAAGGCCATCGGTCACGAACAAACGGCCTTGCACATAATCCTTGGTGGCATTGACACAGTCGAGCGCGATGACTTTGCCCGCTTTTAGGTAAATCAGCGAAAAGCTGCGTGTGTCGGGGTCACCGCGCAATATGGTCGTATCGTAGCCCGCACTGATCCCGACGGTTTGCAACCGCAGGTCATATTGATTGGACCAAAACCAAGGCACGGCGTGATATTGCGTAAGCTCGCCCGTCAGGCTTTTGGCCACAGCATTCGCCATGTCATTGGCATTCTGCACCGATTCAACGCGCATGATGTTACCGCCGGCAAAGGCGTTAGCGTGCGCCGCGCAATCACCAATGGCAAAGATATCCGGCAGCGATGTCCGGCAATAGGCATCGACATCAACCCCTGCACCGCCAGCTGCGCCCGCATTGAGCAACGGCGCGACGGCGGGAATGATACCGATGCCGACAATGACCATCTGCGCGGGGATCACCTCACCATCGGCCAAGCGAACGCCGGTGACGTAGCCATCACCCTCAATAGCAGTAATTTCAACGCCCAAGCGAACGTCGACGCCATGTACGCGATGCTCAGCTTCGTAAAAGCGTGACAGCGGTTCGCCTGCGACCCGCGCCAGCACGCGGTCCATGGCCTCCAGCACAGTCACTTTCTTGCCCATTTTGCGCAGCACGGCCGCCGCCTCAAGCCCGATATAGCCGCCGCCAACAATCGCGACCTCCGCGACATCATCAAGGCCATCAAGCATCCGGTCGACATCGGCGCGGGTGCGCACGACATGCATGCCGGACAGATTGCCGCCCTCAACGGGCAATTGCCGCGGACTGCCGCCCGTTGCCCAAATCATGCTGCCATATGAGATAATTGTACCGTCAAAAACGGTCACCTGATGGGCAGCGGGGTCAACGCTATCGACGCGCTGTCCCAGCATCATGTCGATGGCTCGCTCGGCCCAAAACGCCGCTGGCCGGATCATGATGCGTTCAAACGCCTTGTCACCAGCAAAATAGTCTTTGGACAATGGCGGGCGCTCATAGGGATATTCAGGCTCGGCATTCACTATGCCAATGCTGCCTTCATATTTGGCCTGCCGAAGTGCAATTGCCGCTTGCGCGCCGCCATGGCCGCCGCCGACGATGAGAATATCATAATGCATCAGTGAAGATTCGCTCGCTTGGAAATCATGACATAAGCGGTAGGCAAAAGGTAACTGACTGGCTAGCCCCATGCTTGCAGCATATCCAAATAAATGGCAGAGCGATGGGATGACAAGCATGACCTTAGACTTCGCACTTGGCGAAAATGCCGACATGATCCGCGCCACGACCAAGCGGTTCGCAACGGACAAAATTGCACCGCTCGCGACCAAAATTGACGCCGATGACTGGTTTCCGCGCGAAGAGCTGTGGCCAGCCATGGGCGAACTTGGCTTGCACGGTATCACTGTGGATGAAGCGGACGGCGGTCTTGGCCTTGGCTATCTGGAGCATGTTGTCGCGGTAGAAGAGGTGAGCCGTGCCTCTGCCTCCATCGGCCTATCCTATGGCGCGCACTCAAATCTATGTGTCAACCAAATCGCGCGTTGGGCCACGCCAGAGCAAAAGGTGAAATATTTGCCCAAGCTAATTTCGGGTGAACATGTCGGCAGCCTTGCCATGTCTGAAGCGGGCGCTGGGTCGGACGTCGTGTCGATGAAGTTAAAGGCCGAAGCTGTTCAGGGCGGCTATATCCTCAACGGTACCAAATATTGGATCACCAACGCGCCTTATGCAGACACTTTGGTCGTTTATGCAAAAACCGCACCCGAAGCTGAATCGCGCGGTATTACGGCCTTTCTGATCGAGAAGGGCATGGAGGGTTTCTCCATCGGCCAGAAAATCGACAAGGTCGGGATGCGCGGTTCGCCAACGGCGGAGCTCGTGTTTAATGACTGCTTTGTGTCCGAAGAACAGATGATGGGCCCGTTGCATGGCGGCGTTGGCGTGTTGATGTCTGGGCTGGACTATGAACGCGTCGTGCTTGCCGGGCTTCAGCTTGGTGTGATGCAGGCCTGCCTTGATGTCGTCCTGCCTTATGTCCGCGAACGCAAGCAGTTCGGCAAACCCATTGGCAGCTTCCAATTGATGCAAGCCAAAGTCGCCGACATGTATGTTGCGCTGAATTCGGCGCGCAGCTATGTCTACAATGTCGCGCGTGCGTGCGACGCTGGACAGACTACCCGCTTTGATGCCGCAGGCGCAATCCTGCTCGCCAGCGAAAGCGCGGTGAAGGTTGCTGGCGAAGCGATTCAGGCATTGGGCGGCGCTGGTTATACCAAGGATTGGCCAGTTGAACGTTATTGGCGCGATGCCAAGCTGCTCGACATTGGCGCGGGCACAAATGAAATCCGCCGGATGTTGATTGGTCGGGAACTGATCGGAGCGGCGTGAACGGTCCGTTGAACAGGAATTAGCGCAGGAGCCAGCAGAATGAGCCGTCCGGTATTGGGTGTCATAGCCTGCAATCGCATGGTCGGAAGTGAGTTCGCGCAAGCGGTGATGAACCGTTATATCCGCGCCGCGATGACCTATGCCGATGTAGCGGCGTTAATCATCCCTTCGCTTCCCGACCTGATGACCGCCGCAGATGTCGCCCCGCGCATTGACGGCATTTTGCTCACGGGTAGCCCGTCGAATGTCGCTACGCGCCTTTATGGCGAAGATGGTGGCGATGGCCCATTCGACGATGGCCGCGACGAAATAGCAATATCGATGGTGAACCGCATGATTGATGCGCAAAAGCCTGTGTTTGGCATTTGCCGCGGTTTTCAGGAAATCAACGTCGCTTTGGGCGGTACACTGCGCCGCGACACCAGCGCTAGTGATGACCTCATCCGCCACCATGCGCCGGATGACGTTGCCTTCGATGCGATGTTTGACCACCGCCATGCCGTGGATCTTACCGATGGCGGCATATTGGCCAGCGCCTATGCCAAGAGCGCACTGGACGTGAACTCCGTCCATTATCAAGGCATTGCCAAGCTCGCAGATGGCCTGAATGTTGAAGCACTCGCGCCCGATGGCCTTGTCGAAGCCTGTAGCGCCCGACCAAATGGCGCCCTCTTGCTTGCGGTGCAATGGCATCCCGAATGGGGAACCGAAAATGATCCGGATTCGCAAACCTATTTCCACCTTTTGGGAAAGGCGTTAAGAGGCAATTTGTGAACAGAACTGTTACCCGCTTTAACCGCTACCAAGCACGGATTGGCTTTTCGCCTTAAATTCTGGCGTGCCTTTTCCCTTCACCCCTTCCGGTAACAAAAGGGGTCGGAAAAAGGCCTGAAACAGTGTGCCGCGCACTTCGCGGGCACCCTCCCCCCACCCTTCCGACATGCAGGAAGGGAATCCAGACATTCGAGGAATCAACTTATGCCACGCAATTATGATATAGCCGAACTACGCCGCTTGGACATCGCCCACCATTTGCCCGCGCAAGCCGACTGGCAAGAAATCGAGGATTTGGGCGGAAGCAGGATCATCACCCATGCCGAAGGTTGCTACATCCATGATGGCGACGGCAATCGCATCTTGGACGGCATGGCTGGCTTATGGTGTGTGACCGTTGGTTATGGCCGCGATGAATTGGCGGAGGTCGCGCGCGAACAAATGCTTGAGCTGCCTTATTATAACAGCTTCTTCAAAACTGCGAATGCGCCAGCGATCATGCTCGCGGACAAAATTTCCAGCCTCACAGGCGGCCGCTTGCCACACGTATTTTTCAACAGCTCCGGCTCCGAAGCCAATGACACGATTCTAAGGATGGTGCGCCATTATTGGCAGGTGAAGGGCGAACACAGCCGCACCATCATCATCAGCCGTCATAACGCCTATCATGGCTCCACGGTGGCTGGCGTCAGCATGGGGGGCATGAAATCCATGCATGAACAAGGCTTCCCAGCGCCCGGAGTTTTGCCGATGCCCGGCATTGAACATGTCCGCCAACCATATTGGTATAATGAAGGCCGGGATATGACGCCGGAAGATTTCGGCACCGCATGCGCGCAAGCCATTGAGGACAAGATATTAGAGGTCGGTCCTGAAAATGTCGCTGCCTTCATTGGTGAGCCGGTACAAGGCGCGGGCGGCGTTATCATTCCGCCGGCAAATTACTGGCCACAGGTTGAAGCGATTTGTCGGAAATATGGCATATTGTTGGTCTGTGACGAGGTTATCTGCGGCTTTGGCCGGACGGGTAATATATGGGGCCACGAAACCATGGGCATCCAGCCGGACATCATCGCGATGGCCAAAGGGCTGTCGTCGGGTTACCTGCCGATTTCCGCCGTCGCCGTGAGTGCGGAGATCGTAAAGGTCATTAAAACGGGCGGCGATTTCGTCCATGGCTACACCTATTCAGGGCATCCCGTCGCGTCAGCGGTAGCCTTGCGCAATATCGAAATCATGGAGCGCGAAGGTCTGTTCGAGAAAGTCCGCGACGAAACCGGCCCGTATCTGGCCAAAAAGCTAGCAACGTTACGTGACCATCCGTTGGTCGGCGAAGCCCGCTCAATCGGTTTGCTGGGCGCAGTGGAGGTTGTTGCCAACAAAGTCACTGGCGCCCGCTTTGGCGGTGCCGAAGGGACGGCAGGCCCAATGGTCCGCGACATCTGTATCCGCAACGGGTTGATGGTGCGGGGCATTCGCGACACCATCGTCATGTGCCCGCCGCTAATAATCACTCCGACACAAATCGACGATTTGGTGGGGATTATCCACAAGTCGCTCGATGAAGCGGAGCCTAAATTGCGGGCGATTGGTTAGAACATGTCTGTCGTTCCCGTCATTCTGAACTTGTTTCAGCATCTTACTTTTTGATACTTCTAAAGTAAGAACCTGGAGCCAACGGCTTGCAGGGCACAAAAAAGTTCAGGGTGACGGGGTTGGCTAACAAATACCAACCACAAAACGAAACTAGACAAACCGCACCCAATCTTTACCGAAGGCATCTATGACATCACCAACACTCAAGCGCGCCTTTATATCGGCCGTCATTAGCCCAGCTCTGCTCCTTGCATGTGCCCCTGCTCACGCTGCAGCGCCCGTCACAGCGAAGCCAACGTCGCCTGCGCTGACATGCAACGTTATGACGCCAGAGGGCCTGTCCTATACCGTCCTTAAAGCGGGCAAGGGCGAACGGCCCAATGCCGAGTCCAAGGTCGTGGTAAATTACAAAGGTATGCTGACCGCAGACGGCACGCAATTTGACTCAGGGCAAGCGTCGGAATTTCCCGTTGGCGGCGTTATCCCGGGCTTTGCGCAAGGACTGCAACTGATGCAGGCAGGCGGAAGCTATCGCCTCTGCATCCCATCCAAGCTTGGCTATGGCGAAGCCGGAACGGGGCCCATTCCCGCAAATGCCGATTTGGTGTTTGAGGTCAATCTGCTCTCCTTCACCAGCCCGCCGCCAAAGCCTGTTATTCCGGTTGCTGATCGCAATTGTACGCAGACCACTTCATCGGGCCTAGGCTTTGACATTATCAAGGCTGGCACCGGCAAAAATCCGACCGATGGCGACTTGGTGCTTGTCGATTTTACAGTGTTCGACGCGACATCCGGCGTGGTGCAACAAAAGAGCGAATGGGAGAAAATTCCACTGCGCCAAACGTCACCCTTTTTCAGTGAGAGCCTGAAAATGATGCAAACAGGGTCAACCTATCGTTTTTGTATGCCCAAGGCCGCGAATTCAGATTCGGCAAGCAACATCATCGTTACTTTGATCGACCTGCGCCCCGCAGCCTCCGCGGATAATTGATTCGGCTGGTTCGGCGTTTAGCTTAACAAAACAACAGGACTGTCGGCGCGCCAGTGCATGCTGACCTTGTCATCCCACGTGAAGTCTTCTTGGTCATGACGGGACAGATTTGGGCGGCTGACGCGGATGATGTGACCGCCCTCAAGCTGGATGTCATATAGCGTCACATCGCCAAGATAGCTCATGCCCTTAATCGTGCCACGCGCAAGATTATGGCCATCAGGGGCATCTTGCGCGGCGGCGCGCACCGCCTTGCCTTCGCCGGGGACGTGGAGATAAATCTTTTCAGGGCGCAGCGCGATCCACACATTGGCTCCGTGCGGACCAGTTACGCCATGGTTGAGGTAAATCTTGCCAAGCCCGGGACAATCAACCGCAGCTTTATCTGGTTCGTCCAGCGTTAAGGTGCCTTCGAATATGTTTACCGAGCCCACAAAGTCGGCGACAAAGCGGTTGGCGGGATATTCGTACAGGTCAGATGGCGGCGCGAGTTGCGCGACTTCGCCTTTGTTGATCACCGCAACGCGGCTGGCCATCGACAATGCCTCATCCTGGTCATGCGTCACGGTGACGAAGGTAATGCCGACCTTGTCCTGTAAATCCGCCAGTTCGAACTGCATTTGCGCACGCAGTTTTGCATCGAGCGCGGAGAGCGGCTCATCCAGCAACAGCACCTTGGGCCGCATGACCAAGCTGCGCGCAAGTGCCACGCGTTGACGCTGACCACCCGACATTTGGTCGGGCATCCGGTCTTCGAATCCGCTAAGCTTTACGAGCTCAAGCGCTTCGGCAACACGGTCGCGCGTCTCCGCCTTCGATATGCCCGATATCCGCAAGCCATAGCCCACATTGTCGGTCACGTTCATATGCGGAAACACGGCGTAGCTTTGGAACACCATGTTCACGGGCCGCTTGTTCGGCGGGACAAGGCTCATATCCTGTCCGTCGATGATGATCTGCCCTTCGGTTGGCATTTCGAACCCGGCGATCATCCGCAGCAACGTGGTTTTGCCACAGCCAGATGGCCCAAGCAGAACGAAAAATTCCCCAGCGCGAATATCGAGGCTGATATTGTCTACCGCCGTCACTTTGCCGAAACGTTTGGAAACGTTGCGGATTTCAATGATAGGTTGTTTGCCTTCGTTCATAAAGATCTGCCGCTTCTAATGGGTTTCAGCGATGCCCTTCACGCCCTGATATTTCAGCGCAATGAAGGTCAGGGCAACGGTAAGGATGATCAGGATTGTGGACGCTGCGTTAACCTCTGGCGTGACCGAGAAGCGCACCATTGAATATACCTTCACCGGGAAGGTGATCGTATCCGGACCGCTGGTGAAAAAGGTGATGACGAAATCATCAAGGCTAAGCGTGAAGGCAAGCAAGGCGCCGGCGACCAAGGATGGTTTTATATGCGGCAGGAGGACATCGCGAAATGCCTGCCATTCGGTCGCGCCAAGGTCCTTGGCGGCCTCTTCCTCTTCCCTATTGAAACTGGCCAACCGCGCGCGGACAACCATCGCGACAAAGGGAAAACAGAAGGTGATATGGGCAATGGTGATCGCGGAGAGGTTCAGCGGCCAAGCCAAGTCAGTTGGCCAGTCGAGTTTGGCAAAGAAGATCAAAAACGCCACGCCCAAGCAGATTTCGGGCACGATAATCGGCAATGACATCGTGCCCTCGACCAACCCCTTGAACGGGAAGCGAAAGCGCCAGAGCATGACCGCAGCCAAGGCGCCAATGACCAAGCTGATGACGGTCGCCAAAAATGCGATAGTTAGCGAATTGACCATCGCCTCGACCAGACTGTCGTTGTTCAGCGCCTTCTCGTAATATTTTAGGGTAAATCCCTTCCACATCACGTTGCGCTTGCTGTCGTTAAAGCTGAAGATCATCAACACAACCAACGGCGCATAGAGAAACAGCATCGTCAACCCGACCCAACTGCGCATCCATAATTTGCGTGTATATTCTAGCGGCGCGATGGCGGTGCGGTTAAACATTACCGCGCCTCCTTCACTTTGTTCGCGCGCATCGATTGCAGCGCAATCAAAATGAACATCGCGTAAATGAGCA